>JBGSYQ010000089.1:0-8292 GCA_041750795.1 Pirellulales bacterium
GATCGGCCCGCCGCCGCCGCAAGTCGTCGGACCGCCGCCCGGCATGATTCGCATCCGCCTGCAGCGCCGCAGCAACGTCAATTACGACGCCGAAGCCTTCTCCGTGCCCGGCACGAACCAGTGGGTCGGCCTGTTCAAATCCGGCGTGAACATCGTCGTCGACGGCCTGGAGGGCTTCGGCTCCATCGACGTTGACGCCGACAACATCGTGGTCTGGACTGAGGGCGCACTAGCCACCGACGCCGAGGGACAATCGTTCCAAGCCCGCGAAGCGCCGCTCGAGCTGTACCTGGAAGGCAACGTCGTGTTCCGCCAGGGCGAGCGCACCATCTACGCACAGCGCATGTACTACGACGTGCGCCGCGAGACCGGCATCGTGCTGGGCACCGAGCTGCTCACGCCGGTGGATACCTACGAGGGACTGGTCAAGCTGCGCGCCGACGTGGTGCAGATGGTCGGCCGCGATCGCTTCATCGCCCAAAACGCCTCGCTCACCACCAGCCGCCTCGGCATTCCGACCTACGAGCTGCGCGCCGAAACCATGAACTACGACGCCGTGCAGCAGCCGCGGTTGAACATGTTCGGCCAGCCGCTGGTGAACCAGGACGGCGAGCCGATCATCGACACCAAGCAACTGGCCACCAGCCGCAACAACCGCGTCTACGTCGAGCAGATTCCGGTCTTCTACTGGCCGTTTATGGCCACCAACATGGAGAAGCCGAACTTCTACATCGACGACCTCATGATCAAGAACGACAACGTCTTCGGAACCCAGGTTTACGTCGACTGGGATGCCTACCAGTTGTTCGGGTTCGACAACCCGCCCCCGGGCACCGATTGGACGATCAGCACCGACTACTTCAGCAAGCGCGGACCGGGCGGTGGCACCACGTTCGACTACGAACGGCAAACCTTCTTCGGCGTGCCCGAGAGCACCAACGGCTTCTTCGACATCTGGATGATCTACGACCACGGGCACGACAACCTGGGTCTCGACCGGCGGAACCTGATTCCGCCCCGCAAGTTCCGCGGCCGGCTGCTGGGGCAGCATCGCCAATTGCTGCCCAACAACTTCCAGTTGACCGGCGAGGTCGGCCTGATCAGCGACTTCAACTTTCTGGAGCAGTACTTCGAGCGCGAGTGGGACGAGCTCAAGGACCAGACCACCGACCTGGAGCTCAAGCAGTACGTCGACAACAGCACCTGGAGCCTGTTCGCCGCCGTGCGGCTCAACCCCTACTTCACCGAAACGCAGTGGCTGCCGCGCGCCGATCATTTCTGGCTGGGGCAATCCCTGTTGGGCGACCGGCTGACCTACTTCGAGCACAGCAGCATCGGCTATGCCCAGTTCAAGAGCGCCGAGCCGCCGACCGATCCGGTCGACGCGGCGATCTGGGGTCCGTTGCCGTGGGAAGCGCCGGCCTCCAGCACGCGCTCCGGCGGGCGCTATGCCACGCGGCACGAGCTGGACATGCCGTTCGCCCTGGGACCGGTCAAGGTCAATCCCTACGCCATCGGCGAATTGGCGCACTGGGACGAGGCCCTGGATTTCAACGACGCCAACCGCGCCTATGGTGCGCTGGGCATGCGCGCCAGCCTGCCCATGTGGGCCGTCGATCCCTTTGCCGAGAGCACGCTGTTCAACGTACACGGGCTGGCGCACAAGGTCGTCTTCCGCACCGACGTCACGTACGCGCAGTCGACGCTCGACTTGCAGGAACTGGCGCTGTACGACCAGATCGACGACAACGTAATCGAGGAATATCGCCGCAAGTTGGCGTTCTACGACTTCGGCGGCCCGCCGCCGGTACCCATCCGCTTCGACGAGCGCTTTTACGCGCTGCGCCGCGGCATGGCCAACTGGATCGCCGCGCAGAGCACCGAAATCGCCGACGACTTGTTCACCGTGCGCTTGGGCGCCGACCAGCGCTGGCAAACCAAGCGCGGACCCATCGGCAATCAACACATCGTCGACTGGATGACGCTATCGACCGACGTCACGCTGTTCCCCAATCCCGATCGCGACAACTTCGGCACGGTGGCCGGCCTGCTCGACTACGACTATCGCTGGCACGTCGGCGATCGCACGACCGTGGTCTCCGAGGGATATTTCGACTTCTTCAACCAGGCGCCGAAGTATGCCACCGCGGGTGTGTTCATCGATCGTCCGCCGCGCGGTTCGATCTACTTCGGATTCCACGCCCTGGCCGGCCCGATCGCCAGCAACGTGCTGCTGACCACCTACAGCTATCGCATGAGCCCCAAGTGGGTCTCCACGTTCGGCATGTCGTACGACTTTGTGGACTCGCGCAACATCGGCCAGAACTTCACGCTCACGCGGATCGGCGAATCATTCCTGATGAGCATCAACGTCAACGTCGACACCAGCAAGAACAACATCGGCGCCAACTTCATGATCACCCCGCGGTTCTTCCAAGGACGCCTCAACACCAGCTCCGTCGGCCTGGCCTCCGCCGCACCAGGAATGGTCGTCCCCGCGGCCGGCGCGTACGGATTGGAGTGACGCAAGATTATTTTCGACCAATGGCGATAGCGCTCGCGCGACATCCGCGGCGCGAGACAGCGTTGGTATACGCGGCCACCGCGCGCCAATACGATTTTCAGCCCCGGGCGTTACCCTCGTTGTTACACGCGTGTCCATGCGCCGCATCAGCCGCGTCAGCGGCGACAGCGTGTCGCGGCGGGTGTGAGCCCGCCGGTTTTGGGATTGCCGAGAATTTTCTATAGCCGCGTAGCGGCGACAGGACTCTGCCGCCGCTACGCGGCTTGTCTGTCGGGAGGCACGCGTACCGTGGCCTGACGGCCACGGCTACACGATATCGCCGCTTGCGCGGCTGACTTGTCCAGACGAGCTGCGTGTACAACGAGGGCAACGCCCGGGGCCGAACGGCGCGCGAGCGTGACACGCGCGCAACGTTCCGTCAACTTCGCGTCGCAGAAAGCACGAAGCGCTTGGCAGCCTGTTGAAGAATTCAACAGGCTACTAGCCGCCGGTAAATGTGTCATACTCTGCGTGCGTGCCGATCCAGTACCACACGTTGATGCCATCGACAACGACGTAAATAGCCCTGTATTGGGCCGTCGGGGTGACCGAGAAACTCCCGCCTTGGTGCTGGCCCCTCTTGTTGTCCGTTAGCGCGTGGCGGCGCAGGGATCGATGGGCGGGATTCTTGTGGAAGAGCTTGGCAGAATCTCGAACCGCGCGCCTGACTTGCTCAGGGAGTTTTGCGTACTGGTCTCGGAAGTTCCGAGAAGTGCGATTCGTTTCCCTAAAAGAACTCGGTAGTTTCGCCATTGTGAAACTCTTGGATGGCTGCGTCACGGTATTGGATCAGCACATCCGGAAGAGTCTGATCATCCCCTTCTCTCAGGGATTTGACAATGGCCACAATTTCGGTCACGCAACGGCGGTATTCGGCGAGCCGGTCGAGTTTAAAACCACCTTCAATCTGCCGTTGGATATGGGGCTCAAGACGGGCGCTTACCTCCATCCAGCGATAGAACAGCCCCTCGATCTCTCGCTCAATTGCGATATCCTCTTCCTCGCCTTGATAGATGGAAACTCGATACGATTGGTCGGCGCGTAGAGTCCACTCAAAGGCATCGATTGCCATGTGGATCACGTCTTCCCAATTCCGGCAATCCATCGCTTCGTTGTGACGCTGTATGACATCCGACTCTTCAGAGTAGGACTTCATGTACTGCCGGGCGTTACGGAATGCGAGGTTTCCCGTGGTCATTTTGCACCTCTTTTCAGCGAGCGGGTGCGCATCGTGTTAGCCGCGATTGCCTGTTCGGCCGTACACTTGGGAACAACGAGAAGCAGACGGAATTCTGGGACTCACTCATCTTCGGCCCCGCCGAGCCGACGCCTTCAGAATTACCGCCAAGTAAGCGCCGAGTGTACTCAACGCACCGGCCCATCGCAAATGGCCGTTTCCTGAATTCTAGCGGACGTGGTTGCCCAGGCAATCCGCTCCAGCGGTACACGCTAGCGCGAGCGTCGCGTACCGCTGGATTCGTCAATACGCTAGCAGCCCGTTGAAAAACTCGACGCTCCTGCGACATCGCATGGATGCGATGACAAAACAGCGACGTAAGTCGTTATTTTGCGCTTCCGTGCGAAGCTTCGCTGCGCACTTGGCGAGGTTGAAATATGCCACGACGGCATTTTTCAACAGCTAGATCACTTCGTGGATCGGCTGGTAGCCGCGATCGACCATATATTGCGGTCGGCCGGTCAGGTCCTGCAGCGTGAACTGGCCGACGTCGATCCCCAGGCGGTTGTAGAGCGTGGCGAACACTTCCTGGAAATGCACGGGCCGCTCCTTCGCTTCGCCACCCAGGCGATCGGTCGAGCCGATCACCTGCCCGGTGCGCATGCCGCCGCCGGCCAATAAGGCGCAAGACACCTGCGGCCAGTGATCGCGGCCCGCCTGCGCGTTGATCTTCGGCGTGCGTCCGAACTCGCCCCACACCACCACCGACACGTCCTTCTCCATGCCGCGGTTGTGCAAGTCTTCGATCAAGGCCGACAGCCCCTGGTCGAGCATCGGCATGTCCTGGCGGCAGGCGCCGAAATTGTCGCCGTGATGATCCCAGCGGCTAAAGGCCAACGTCACGCAGCGCGTGCCCGCTTCCACCAGCCGCCGCGCCATCAGGAAGTGTTCCATCAGCTTCGGGCCGCCGTCGTTGCGATTCTTCGGATCGCCCTTGCCATAGCGCTCGACGATTTTGGGATCTTCCTTGCTCAGATCGAGCGCGTCCATCAACCGGCTGGAGGTCAGCACGCCAAAGGCCTGTTCGGTGAAGTTGTCCAGCCCCGTCATCATGCCGCTGGCATCCGCTTCGCGCCGGAAGCGGTCGAAGCTGGTCAATAGCGCCCGCCGATCGCTGAGCCGATCGAGCGTCACGCCGTTGAGCACCATGTCGGCCTTGCCTTCGCCGTCGGGCTTGAACGGCGCGTGCGCCACGCCCAGGAATCCTGGCTCGCCGTTGTCGGCCCAGGGCGTGTGCCCCATCTTGGGCGACAGGCCGACGAACGCCGGCATCGACGCATGACGCGGGCCGTAAACTTTCGACATCACCGAGCCCAGCGCAGGCCAACCGCCCGGCGGTTGCGGCCCGCCGCGGCGATGACCCGTCACGCACTCGTAGGCGTCGTGCGCGCCGCTGGCGCCCACGATCGAGCGAATGGGAATCAAGCGATCCATCTGCCGGGCGATCAGCGGAAAGTGCTCGCAAATGTCGATGCCGGGCACGTTGGTATGAATCGGTTTGAACTCGCCGCGAATCTCCGACGGCGCGTCCATCTTCAGATCGAAGAAGTCCTGGTGCGGCGGACCACCGGGCAGAAAGATCATGATGATCGCTTTCTGCGTGTTGCCGCGCCGGCCGCCGGCGCTTTCGGCTCGCAGAATCTGCGGCAGCGACATGCCGCCCAAAGCCAGTCCGCCAATCTTCAGAAATGAGCGCCGCGACAGCCCGTCGCAAAAGCCGTTCTGCGCTTTACCCAGAATCGTCAACATGGCGGATGTCCTCCAAGTCATGGGCCCAACTCTGGGGTCGGGTCCTGGACGCTAACGTCAGTTGTGCGGCCCCGGGGAGGAAGGCCGGCTTGGCGAGCTCGTATGCAGGCGAGGTTTCCGCAGCACCGCCTGCCCCGTCGGCACGCAGCGCCACGCCGCTTATCGTATCAAGATCGCTTGATTCGTACAAGATCCGGGCGTTTTCCTGGCCGCTATCGGCCTGGGCCGGCCGCACAGCCCGCGCCAGCCGCCCGAAATCCTTATGCCGTCAATAGAAATGGCGTCCCGAGTCACTCGGCCCGTGACAACCGGCGACGTACGGTTCAAAGTAACGGTTGGAGCGGTCTTGCGCAAACGTTTGTTCCCGTTGCGCCATCTCTGAGGATGCCCGGCTCACGTACAATGCCTGAAGTCACACCCGCCGATCCCTCCCAACCTCTGTTGCGGCTCGAAAACGTCGGCAAGACGTTTCAAATGGGCGAAGTCCCCGTCGAAGTGCTGCGCGACGTTAACTTCGACGTGCATCGCGGCGAGTTGCTGGTGATGGTCGGGCCCAGCGGCTCCGGCAAGACCACGCTGTTGAACATCATGGGCGGCCTCGATTCGCCCACCGTCGGCGACGTGTGGTACGGCCAACAAAACCTGGCCACCGCCACGGCGCGCGAACTGACCCGCTATCGGCGCAGCTCCGTCGGCTTCGTGTTTCAGTTTTATAACCTCGTGCCCAATCTCACCGCCCGCGAAAACCTGTTCGTGGCCACCGAGATCAGCCAGAACCCGATGGACGTCGACCGCATGCTCGACCTGGTGGGGCTGCACGAGCGCGTCGAGCACTTTCCCTCGCAGCTCTCGGGCGGAGAGCAGCAGCGCGTGGCGATCGCACGGGCGATGGCCAAGAATCCCGAGCTGCTGTTGTGCGACGAGCCGACCGGCGCTCTCGACTTCGAAACCGGCAAGCACGTGCTGCGCCTGCTGATCGACTTGAAGGACGATCTGGGCAAGACCGTGCTGATCATCACGCACAACGGCGCCATCGCCCAAGTGGCCGATCGCGTCATTCGCCTGCGCTCGGGCGAAATCCACGAAGTACACGACAACCCCGCACCCATGCCGCCGGAGGACATCACGTGGTGAGCGTGCTCGACCGCAAGCTGCTGCGCGAGGTCCGCGGGCAGGTCACCATGCTGCTGGCCATCACCAGCATCATCGCGGTCGGCACCATGTGTTTCGTTTACATGCGCGCCAGCTACCACAACCTCACCCTGGCCAAGTCCCGCTACTATGCCCAATGCCGCATGGCGGACTTCTGGATCGACCTGAAAAAAGCCCCGCTGGCCGAGCTCGAACGGCTGGAACAGATTCCCGGCGTGACGGCCATTCGCCCGCGCATTCAGTTCAACGCCACCGTCGATCTCGAGCGCGTCGCCCAGCCGCTCAACGGCATCGTGTTGTCGCTGCCCGATCTGCCCAAGCCCGTCATCAACGACATCGTGATCCAAAGCGGCGGCTACTTCACTCTGCGCCGCGACAACGAAGTGATCGTCAACTCCGCCTTCGCCAGGCACCACGCCATCAAGCCGGGACACACGATCCACCTGATCCTCAACAATCGCAAGCAAGAACTGCACGTCGTCGGCACGGCCACCAGCAGCGAGTTCGTCTATACCGTGGCGCCCGGCTCGATCGCGCCCGACCCGGCCCACTTCGGCGTCTTCTACCTGAAGCGATCGTTCGCCGAAGAAGTGTTCGACTTTTCCGGCGCAACCAACCAGATCGTGGGCCTGCTGGCGCCCGCATATAAACAACGCCCGCAAGAAATCCTGCGCCGGATGGAATCCATCCTGGCGCCCTACGGCGTGGTCACCTCCTATGCGCAAAAAACGCAGGCGTCCAACCAGTTCGTCAGCGACGAGATTCGCGGGCTGGGACTGTTCTCCACGCTGATGCCGGCCATCTTCCTGTCCGTCGCGGCACTGGTGCTCAACGTGCTCCTGGTCCGGCTGGTCGACCAGCAACGCGTCATCATCGGCACCTTCAAGGCCATCGGCTATGGCGACGCCCAGATCTTTTTGCACTATACCAAGTTCGCGCTGGCGCTGGGATTTTTGAGCGGGCTGGTCGGTTTGGCGCTCGGCTATGGCATGGCCGAGTTCGTCACGTCGATCTATCGCATGTTCTACGAGTTCCCGGATCTCGAGAACCACATCTATCCCGGCACCTATGGCGGCGGCCTGGCGGTGGCGCTGGCGTGCTCGCTGGTGGGGTCGCTGCACGCGGCGCGGTCCGCGCTGCAACTGAAGCCGGCCGAGGCCATGCGTCCCAAGCCGCCCGCCCAAGGCGGCGCCATCTGGCTGGAACATTTCCCCCGGCTCTGGCAACGTCTCAGCTTCGGCTGGCGGCTGGTGTTGCGCAACGTGTTTCGCAACCGCTTGCGCACGGCGGTGGGCGTGTTCGCCACCGCCATGGGCGCCGGACTGCTGGTGTGCGGGTTCATCCTCGCCAGCGCCATCAACTATCTGATCAACTTCCAGTTCGAGCTGGTCACGCACAGCGACGTCGATCTCAGCTTCAAGGATGTCAAGGGCTACGATGCGCTGCTCGAATCGAAACGCCTGCCCAGCGTCGAGCACGCCGAGCCCGTCTTCGACCTGGCCTGCACGTTCGTCGCCGGGCCGAACCGGCGGCGCGGCGCGATCTCGGGCATGCTGGTCGACCGGCGGCTGACGGTGCCGCGCGACGTCGA
>JBGSYQ010000090.1:0-3903 GCA_041750795.1 Pirellulales bacterium
CAAGCGCCCATCACGCCCGTATCGGCCAACGAGCCGGTGCAGCCGCCGTTGGTGCCGGTTTCGACGGCCAGTGCCCGCGGGCCAATCGCGCGCGTCACGCGTGGCAACGGCACGCTGCCCAACGACGCCGGACAGGAATGGCGCGACTATGACATCAGCCCCTACACCGCGCGCGTCACTTCGACCAACCAGCCCGAGCAGGCCATTCGCGATTGGATTCTGCGCGAGACGGGCTACGAGGCGTGGCACGGCGACGTGATGGCCGTATTGTGCGCCAATCGCCGCACGCTCAGCGTGTATCACACGCCGGAGATGCACGCAGTAGTGCAGGAAATGGTCGATCGGTTCGTCAACACCGAGGCCGAGTCGCACGCCTTTGGCATGCGCGTGATCACGCTGGACAGTCCGAACTGGCGAACCAAGTCGCACGCCATGTTGCGCCCCGTGGCCGCCCAAACGCCCGGCGTGATGGCCTGGCTCATGGCCAAGGAAGACGCGGCGCTAATACTCAACGATTTGGCGCGGCGCAGCGATTTTCAGGAACACAGCACGCCGCACCTGGTGGTCAATAACGGCCAGTCGACCGTGGTGGCCAAAACTCGGGCCCGCAACTACGTGCGCGACGTGTTGCTGCGACCCGGCGAGGCCTGGCCGGCCTTCGAACCGCAAATGGGACAAATCGACGAGGGCTTCAAGTTCGAGTTCCATCCGCTGTTGTCGATCGACGGCGGCATCATCGACGCGGTGCTGAAGTGCGAGGTGGACCAGGTGGAGAAGATGCTGCCGGTGCGGATCGACGTGCCTTCGCAAGTCGTGCGCCAGCAAACCACCAAGATCGAAGTGCCGCAGATCATCAGCTCGCGCATGCACGAGCGCTTTCGCTGGCCGGCCGACCAGGTGCTCTTGATCAGCCTGGGTGTCGGCCCCGCGCCCGTGCCCCAAACAGCCGGCGGGCTGAGCGTGCCGTTGTTCTCCGGTAACGGGCGCGCCGACCTGCTGGTGTTCGTCGAGAGTCGCGGCAGACTGAGCGCTCCGGCCACCGCCGCGCCAGTCAGCCCCACCGCCGCCAGCACCTATCCAGGGCGCTACTAACCGCACGTCCGAACCCATGCACGTGATGTCCGATCACATCGCTGCACTGGTGAGAGCGGCCGACGGTCCGATCGAGGCGCTGAACGCTCGCGAGCCCAGCGTCCCCCAACGCCGCCGCAGGTCGGCTCGCTTCCAAACTGCCCTGGCGGTAGACTAAGCAGTCCGCGCGGCGGCGAACCGCGCGCCGGGGGCACTTCTGGATCGAACCATGAATAGCGGACGTCGCGTGGTCATTACGGGCATGGGGCTCATCAGTCCCTTGGGCAATACGCCCGAGGAATTGTGGCAAGCGCTCTCGACGGGCACCAGTGGCGTGGCGCCGCTGGTCAACGTGCCGCCGGATTACCTGCCGACCAGCTTCGCCGCCGAAGCACGCGACTTCACCGGCTCGATCGACGACTTCGGTCCGCTGGAAGGCGACCTGAAGAAAGCGATTCGCAAGGGCTTGAAGGTGATGTGCCGCGAGTCGCAGATGGGTGTGGCCGCCGCCCAGCGCGCACTGGCCGACGCGCGGATCGTTCCCGGCGGCGTCGATCCCGAGCGCGGCGGCGTGGTGTTCGGTTCGGACTATATGATGACCGAGCCCGCCGATTTTTCCGCCGGCATCCGCCGCTGCCTGGACGCGACGGGCAACTTCGATTTTTCCCGCTGGGGCGACGAAGGCATTCCGCAAGTGACGCCGCTGTGGCTGCTGAAATACTTGCCCAACATGCCGGCCAGCCACATCGCCATCTATAACGACTTGCGCGGCCCGAACAACTCGCTCACGCTGCGCGAAGCGTCGAGCAATGCCGCCGTCGGCGAGGCGTTTCGCACCATCACGCGCGGCAGCGCCGACTTGATCGTGGCGGGCGCCACCGGCACCCGCGTCCATCCGATGAAGTTGGTACACTCGCTGATCCAGGAAGAAGTGGCCAACGGCGGCGGCGAACCAACCCGCGCCAGCCGACCGTTCGATCTGGATCGCGGCGGCATGGTGCTGGGCGAAGGCGCCGGCGCCTTCGTGCTCGAGGAACTGGAAGCGGCCCGCGCTCGCGGCGCCACGATCTATGCCGAAGTGATCGGCACGGCCAGCAGTTCGGTGGCGTCATCCAACGGCGTGGCGCAGCGCGAAACGGCGCTGGCCAACGTGATGACCGCCGCGCTGCGCGACGCGAAATTGGCGCCGACCGATGTCGGTCACTTGCACGCGCACGGCCTGGCCACGCGCAGTTGCGATGAGGACGAAGCACGCGCCATTCGCAAGGTCTTCGGCAGCCACACCGACGCGCTGCCGGTAACCGCCGCCAAGAGCTATTTCGGAAACTTGGGCGCGGCCAGCGGTTTGGTCGAAATGGTCGGCAGCGTGCTGGCGCTTCGCGAAGGGCAGCTCTTCGGCGTGCTCAATTACGAGACGCCCGACCCGGCCTGCCCGCTGAGGGTGTGCCGCGCGGCAACCCCCGCGGGGTCGAGCTTCTTGCACACCAACGTCACGCCGCAAGGACAAGCCAGCGCCGTGATGATTCGGCTCGTCGCCTGACGCTAGCAACGACGGCCGCCGCTTAGCTGCCTGTTGAATTCTTCAACGGATAGGCACGCGAATCTCCGGCCAGGGCGTTTTCTCGCGGAACTAGCGCCGCGCCACGCGGTTAGATATGTTAGAGCTACTTCCAACTGCCCAGGCGTGGTCGGGCGCGCCGGCACCGGGGGCTCTGCGTTTCTACTCAGGTCTACTCAGGCAATCCCCATCTCGTACGGAGACCCGTTCCCATGAAGAGGCATTTCCCGTTCGTGATTGCGCTCTCTGTGTGCGCACTGTTGGCGTCGGACGCCTGGGCCCAGGCCGGCGGAGGACGCGGTCGCGGCCAACGCGGCGGCGGCACGGGCCAGGCCATGCTCCTGCAGCAAGCCTCCGTTCAGCAAGAGCTCAAACTATCCGACGAGCAGGTGCAGCAGTTGGCGGCGCTTGCAGAAAAACAACGCGCATCGCTCGAGGATCTGCGCGACTTGAGCCAGGACGAACGCCGGCAAAAGTTTGCCGAAGCCCAGGCAGCCCAGCAGGAAGAATTGGCCAAAGTGCTGTCGGCCGAGCAGGCCGCGCGGCTCAAGCAAATCTCCTGGCAACAGCGCGGACCCCAAGTGCTTGCCGATCCCGAGGTGGCCGCGGCGTTGAACCTGACCGGCGAGCAAAAGCAATTGATCGAAGCGTCTCAAGCGGCAGTCCGCGAGCAGATGCGCGAATTGTTCGCCGGCGGACCGGGCGGCGACCGCGAGGCGGCTCGCGAGAAAATCGCCGAACTGCAAAAGGAATCCACCGAGAAGCTCAATCAGGTGCTCACGCCCGAACAGCAGGAAAAATTCAAGCAATTGCTGGGGACGCCCTTCACCGGCCCAATCGAACGCCCGTCGTTCCGCGGCGGCCGGCAGCGGGGTTCCAATGGCCAGCGCGGTCCCAACGCCCGCCGCGGCGCCGATGCCTCGGGGCGCTCGCGATACTTCCAGTTTGCCAGCTTCAAGCAGGACGACGAGCCGGCGAAGGCAAAGGACAAGGACGACGATGCCAAGAAAGCGGATGCTAACAAGGGCGACTCCAAGAAATCTGACGCCAAAAAACGCAAGCCGGGCGTTAAGAAAAAAGACGGCGATCGATCGCACGCCAAAGACCGTGCCGCCAGTGGCAAGCACGCCGGGCACGCCCGGCACCGGTCCGGCCATGGCAAGCATTCGCCCCAGGCCCGTGCCCATCATCGCGACGGCAAGTCGCAGCATGCCAGTCGCGGACATCATGGAATGAATCGCGGACACGGTCCACGCGGCACGGCTGCCGTGGCG
>JBGSYQ010000091.1:0-14022 GCA_041750795.1 Pirellulales bacterium
CCGCGGCCAACAGCACCGGCTCAGCCCCCGACAGCGGACCGACCTGCACGCGCACCCGTCGCACCATGCCGCCGCCATGATCCACCGCGATTTCGCCAACCTGCTCCAACAGCGATCGAACCAGCGACAGCTCATGCATGACCCAGCACTCCGCGAATCTGGTCCACAATCTCGGACACACGCGCCGCCGTGGCCGCCGATATCGAACCCGTCGATCGATGCTCATTCACCGCCACGCCCCATACGCGCACTTTTGCAGGTAGCCGGCCGAGTTGCTCGGCCAAAGCCAGCGCCGCCGGTAGCGACAGATCGTGGCTCCCCTGAAAGCGCGTCCGCTCGATCTCCTCCGCCGGCCAGTCCCAGCAGCGCACCGCGCCCACGGGCTCGTCGCTCGCACAGGCGTCGCACACGTGCAACTCGTCGACGCCATCCAACCAGTCGAGCAGCGCCGCCGGCGAGCGGGCACATCTCACGGACAACTCGTCGCCGATCTGGATCTCAATACTCCGCGCAACCACCCAGCCGACACTGTCATCGCCGTGCGGACTGCCAACTCCCACAAACAGGCGTCCACTGCCCATCACCCTCGCTCCAGCTTCACTCTGAGGAAATGCGTCGCGCAACTGATGCACGGATCGTACGAACGCACCAGGTGCTCGCACGCTTGTGCGACCTGCTCGTCTGGCTCGTCGATCACCGCCGGCAGATAATGTCGCAGATCGTCCTCGATTTGACTTTGATTCTGAGAAGTGGGGGGCACGATGTTGGCCAAGGTCACCTTGCCATCCGCATCCATGCCATAGCGATGATACAGCAGCCCGCGCGGAGCCTCGGTGGCCGCGGCGCCCTCCGCGGCCTGGTACTCGTACGGCACTCGCGCCATCGCACCGGGACGATAATCCACAAGGATCGACAGCGCTTCCTCGTACGCCTGCACGATCTCGATGCACCGCGCCACGATGCTCTTGAACGGGTTGCGGCAAGGCTGCTCCAAACCCACGTCGACGGCCAATCGCCGGGCCGCCGGCAGCAGTTGATCGCGATTGAGATTGATGCGCGCCAACGGGCCCAGCAGGTACGTCCGCCCCGTGTCGAGCCGCACGGCCTGCAACGCGGTGGAATGTGGCACCTGTTGCTCGCGAAAGTGCCGTTCGAAGTCGGCGGCGTCAATGACCGCCCCATCGCTGGTGCGTAGTGGGCCTTCGCACATGGCATACTCGTCCGGATGCGAGACGGCCACGAAATCGTAAGGCCGCTCGAAATCGGGAAAGTCAAAACCGGCCACCCAGTGCGTGGCTTCGATCGCCGCTCGCAGTCCCCACTCGAAATCGGTCACCAGCGACGTCAGCTCTTCTCGGCGCGGCAATCGGTAGAAGCCGCCCACTGCAACGTTGATGGGATGCACGGCCCGTCCACCCAATGCTTCGAGCAACTGGTTGCCGTGCTTCTTCAGCCTCAGCCCTCGGTTGACTTCGTCCGGACAGTCCTTGGCCAGCGCCAGCGCACTTTCATATCCAAGAAAGTCCGGCACGTGCAACAGGTGTACGTGCAAGGCGTGGCTCTCGATCCACTCGCCGCAGTACAACAGTCGTCGCAAACGGCGCAACTCGGGTGTCACCTGCACGCCCAGTGCCTTCTCCAGCGCATGGACCGCGCTCATCTGGTACGCCACCGGGCAAATGCCGCAAATGCGGGCCGTGATGTCGGGCACTTCCTCGATCGCACGTCCTCGCAACAGGGCCTCGAACAGGCGCGGCGGCTCGAAGATGTTCAGTTGCACCTGGTCGACCTGACCGTTGCTCAACCGAATGCGCAGCGCTCCCTCTCCCTCGACGCGGGTCATGGCTTCAACGCGAATGGTGCGAACGTCGCTCATGCGGTTGGTGTCCGTCCGTCGTCGCCCACTGCAAGGCGGTCACTCTCTGCGCGAAACTCGGGCGCATTCCCGTTAAAGCTGTCGCGCAGGCTGCGGACCAGCGCTTCGCGCGGCACGCCAAACGATTGATACTGTGCGGTGAGACTCTCCAGGTTCGGTTGTTGACACGGCCCAAAGCAACCATAGCAACCGCGATCGTAGCTGGGGCAAATCGCGCCGCACCCGTCCTGCGTCACCGGCCCCAGGCAAGGCACGCCCTGCGTCACTGCGATGCACACCGTCCCACGGCGCTTGCACTCCAGGCACACGCTATGAACCGGCGTCCGCGGGCGGCGGCCCCCCAGAAACGATAACAGTACTTCCAACAACTGCTGCTTGTTGATGGGGCAGCCGCGCAGCTCGAAGTCGACCGGCACGTGATCCGAGATCGCCGTCGACGTGGCCAGCGCGCGAATGGTCTCGGGCCTGGCGTACACCGCTTGCAAGAACTCGGCCGAGTCGGCCCAATTGCGCAGTGCCTGGATGCCGCCCGAGGTGGCACAAGCTCCGATCGTCACCAGAAACTTGGAATCCCGCCGCACTTGCCGGATGCGCTGTTCGTCATCGGGTGTCGTGATCGAGCCTTCGACCAGGGCCACGTCGTACGGGCCGGGCTCGATGCGGCTGGTGGCTTCGAGAAAGTAGACCACGTCCAACTTGCCGGCCAGCGCCAGCAACTCGTCCTCCAACGCCAGAAACGACAACTGGCAGCCGTCGCACGACGCAAACTTGAACACGGCCAGCCGCGGCGTGTGCATCACAGGGCCTCCACGTCGAGAAACGGCTCGATCTGGTCATAGCGAAAGATCGGCCCGTCCTTGCAAACGAACGCCGGCCCCAGTTGGCAGTGCCCGCACATGCCAACCGCGCATTGCATGTTGCGCTCCAGCGACACCCAGATCTGATCTTTGCGCAGCCCACGTCCCAGCGCGCTGCGCACGGTATAGCGCATCATCACCTCCGGCCCGCACAGCAGCAACAGCGTGTTGCCGGGAACCAGCGGCCGCAATCGATCGACCAGCAACGGCGCCACTCCCACGTTTCCCAGCCAGTCATCGGCGGAGCGATCGACCGTGGTTTGCACGTCGAGCCCTTTTGCGATCCAGCTCGGATACTCGCCCGTGTAGAGCAGCGTATCGGGACTGCGCGCGCCGTAGAGCAGCGTGCAGCGGCCGAACTTCTTCGGCCGTTGCAACAAGGCAGCCAGTGCCGGTCGCAACGGCGCCAAGCCGATGCCGCCCGCCACCATCACGACGTCGGCCCCGGCATGCTCATCCAGCGGCCAATATGATCCGTACGGTCCGCGCAGACCAAGCGGGCCGCCAACTCCCAACTCCGCCAACGTGCGTGTGACGTTGCCTGCCACGCGAATCGTGTGGTCCCACGTTCCGGCACGTTCGACGCCGGCACTGATACTAATCGCAATCTCGCCGACGCCCGGCAGATACAGCATGTTGAACTGTCCCGGCCGAAAGCGATACTGCGCGTGCAGCGCCGGGTCGCTGAATTGCAGGTGATAGGTTGCCACGCCCGGAATCTCGGGAGTCACGCCCGCGATCTTCACGCTTTGGGCAAGCCAGGGATTCTCCACAACGGCGCACGTCGTGCCGACACTCATGATGCAGTCTCGCGAATGGCGGCTACCTCTTCGGTCAAATCGATGCCGACCGGGCACCAGGTGATGCAGCGGCCGCAGCCCACGCAGCCGGAGACGTCGAACTGGTCGATCCATGAGGCCAGCTTGTGGGTCAGCCATTGGCGATAGCGTGAGCGAATCTGGTCGCGCACGACGCCGCCGTTCATGTAGCTGAAGTCCCAGTTGAAGCAAGTGTCCCACTGACGCACGCGGTCCACGTGATCGCCGTCGAGCTCGCCGACCTCGGTCACCGAGTGGCAAAAGCAGGTTGGGCATACCATCGTGCAATTGGTGCATGACAGGCAGCGCGTTGCGACTTCCGACCAGCGCGGATGGTCCAGGTTGCCCAGCAACAAGTCGCGAATGTCGGTCGTGTCCAGATGTTTGCTGATCTGGTCGACGGCCTGTTGCCGCGCCGCCTCGGCCTGCTTGAGTTGTTTTGGCTGCACGGCGGTCGTTGGCAATTGTGCCACGATATCCGCGCCGCGCTGGCTGCCGATTTCAACGATAAAGCGATCCGGCAACTCCGTCAGCGCCAAGTCGAAGCCGCTCCGGCAGCGCGGGCCGGTGTTCATCGACGTACAGAAACAGGTGCTGGCCGCCTGCGTGCAGTTGACGGCCACAATCAACGCGCGCTGGCGGCGCCGGCGGTAGACGGGATCGACGTACTGACCGTTGACGAACGTGCGATCCTGCACCGCGATGGCAGCCAACTCGCAAGCCCGCACTCCCAGAAACGCAAAGGCCGGTTCGTCGTCCTGCACGTCGACCATCTGCCAGCCGGAGTCCGTACGGTCGGCGTGCGCCACGGTGAGCTTGGGCGGAAACAGGTAGCGCTTCCAGGAATGGGGTCCCACGACAAAGCCGAACCAGGCGTCGTCGTCACGCCGCCGCAAGCGATACTTCCCACCGCTTTGCTCATCGGTCCAGCCGCGCGGCAGATCGTCGACGCCGCGAATCTCGTCGTACACGATCGCACCCTGGGACACGGTCGGGCCGATCACGCGATACGCCTCGCTCCACAGCAGGTCCAACAGCGCCTGGAAGTGCTCTTTACCGAGCGACGTCGTCGTGCCGTCGGTCCGCGTAACTTCGCCAGCGATTGTTGTCATGCGATCCTCCTTGCGGCGCGAATCAATCCGGCCCCCGCGGAATGGCCGGCTGCGTCTCGGCAAACGAATCGAGCAACTGCAACCGCGTGGCCACAAGCCGATTGGCCAACGCCAGCGCGACCTGCCGCATCAGATGATATCCAAAGTCAGGGTTCTCTTCGCAGAGCGCCACCGCCGCGTCCGCTGGTACGGCAACCACCTGGGTATCTTCCATGGCGACGGCCGACGTCGTCATCCATCCCCCCCCCAGCAGCGCCGACCACGCCAGCATATCTCCTGGGCCCAGCGACAGAATTCGCATCTCATGCCGAGCGGCCACGCGCATATCCAGCGCCACGCGTCCTGCAGAAACGATCATCAATTGGTCGTTGTGCATTCCCTCGCGAAACAGCACGGTGCCCGCCGGGTAACTGCGCACCGTGGCCGCCGCCGCCAGCCAATCGACGACCGCTTGCGGAAGCGGCGCCGAAAACGGCAGCTTTCCCAAGAGTTGAGCGATCGCTCGGGCGTCCATGGCGGCGTTCTCCGGGCTTGCGTCTCTTTCGGCAGCGCATGCATTGCGGATGCACTTTGTTGATTCTCCCCATCTGCGGCAAGGTTGCAAGTGTGCAGAACATAGCACACACCCAGCATCAGTTTACGTGGCCTTTGTTTTGCGCCGCGCTGGCTTGACCGCCTCGAGCGGCGTTTCCGCCGGTCCGGCCAACACTTCGCCGTTCGGGCGAAAGCGAGAACCGTGACACGGGCAGTCCCACGTCTGCTCGGCCTGGTTCCACTGCACCAGGCACCCCATGTGTGTGCAGACCGCCGACACTTGATGGAGTTTCCCCTGCTCGTCGCGTGCGCAGGCCACGCGCTTTCCCTCGACGTTCGACACCTGCCCTGCCCCGCGCTTGATCAAGCGGGTCGAGCTGCGCTTGGGCCGAGTCAGCCGATCCTTCAGCATGTAATAGGGAAAGTCCAGGTTTTCTTTGATATAGTCCCAGGCTCCCCCGCGGAAACTCTTCCGATCGATGGAGAACAGTTCTTGCCACGGGTTTTCGCGCCCCAGCATGGCGTCGCGTGCCATCAGACCGGCAATCGTCGCCAGCGTGATGCCGTTTCCGTTGAAGCCCGTCGCCACGAATTGTCTCTCGGACGTTTCGCCGATAAAGGGCAGGCCGTCGTTGGTGGCAATCACCTGGCCAGACCAGTAGTAATCAGTTTTCGTCTCCGGCAGGATCCGCAGCAACGTCTCTTCCAAGCGTCGAAACGGCTCTTCCGTGTCGGTGAGCTGGCCGGTTTTGTGGTCGTTGCCGCCGAAAATCACGCGGTCCGCGTCGGCGCCGCTATCTACACGCAGGTAATAGTACGGATCGCCGGTGTCCCACATGCTCAATTCCGGTACGCTCCCGCGGGCAAGTTGCCCACTCACCACATAGGACGAGTAAGAAGCAAGTTTTGTCTGCAGCAGCGACGCGGGCAGAAGTCCGGTTTTGCCCGCCAACGGCACGTGCGTGCCAATCACCACATAGTCACACGTCACGCGCCGATCGCCCACGGCGACGGTCAGCGGATCGGCCTCGATCTCGGTGACTTCAGATCCTTCGTGAATGGCGCTGCCATCGCCGTCGACCAGGCGCGCCAAAGCGGCCAAATACGCACGCGGCTGGAACTTGGCCTGGTTGCGGATGCGGATTCCCGGCTTGCCGACCACCGGTACGCGCTCGACGAAGTCGACCGCGAAGCCCAGCTCCTGCGCCAGCTCTGCTTCCTCTTGCAACTCCACGGTCTCGTCTCGCTCTGAGTCAAGCGCCGCGTGCAGAAAACTGGGAACGCGGTGGAACCGGCAATCGATCGCGTTGTCGCGCACGATCTGCTCGATCAAGTCCAGCGCAACCAGCCCGGCATACCAGGCGAGCAGGGCCTGTTCGCGGCCAAAGGACCCCACCAACTCGCGCAGCCGCAGGTCGGTAACGCAGGTCAGGTGGGCCGTCGTGTGACCGGTGTCACCATTGCCCAACCGATCTCGCTCCAAAAGGCACACGGTCTTGCCGGCCTGCTTGAGAAAATAAGCGGCCGAAAGTCCCGTGATCCCGCCACCCACAACGACCGCGTCGTAGTGGGCCGACTTGCGCAGCGGACTGAATTGCGGAATGCTCGCCTCTTGCCAGACGGGCGTCGTATCCCTGTTTTCCATGATGTCGCCCCTTGATTAATCTGTTGCTCGTCGATCAACGTGGCTAGCGCACCAGCCAGACCCCTGGATGCTTGTCGGTGGGATCGGGCAATTCCTCCCACAGCATGCGGCCACCTTCCACCACGGTTCGGTTGTGGCCGCGGCGGGCGCCGCTGGGCAATTCGTCCAAGCGCTTGACGCTGCCACCGCCCAATACGACATAGTCGGCCATCATGGCCTTCTGGATGGCGGGCACAATGTCATGCACGATCGCTTGCCACTTTTTGAATCCCAGTTCTTCCAGCCCGGTATCTCCGAGCAAGTGCGAAAGCTCCTCCTTGCCGAAGAGCATGCGGCCCAAGTCGAGCGCCAGCACGATATGGTCGGTGATGTACGCAGACCCGACCGCCGTGCCCAGGCCCAAGAACAGCATGCGCCCACCGTCGTAGCTGCCCAGCGCCTGCAACGATGCATCGTTCATGATGCGCACGGGGCTGCCCAACGCGGACGCGAAATTGAAGGCCACCCAGCCCGGTCCCAGATTCTGTGGGTCTTCGACAGGCCGCCCACCGCTGACGCGACAAGGCAGTCCCAACGCGATGGCTTCCCACTGCCAGTCGCGCGTCAGGTCCTTTGCCACTTCGATCATTCTCTCCGGCGTCATCGACTTGCCCGAGGCACACTTGCGGTGCTCCTCGTGGCTCGTGTGCCAGAACTTGACGCTCGTTCCGCCAACATCGACCACTAACACGTCCATGGCGACCTCACCCGGAGTTTTCCATGCTCGCACTCGAGCGGGAATTCGCAACCGTTGACCGCGGCGTAAAGTCATCGAGAGTGCCCTGCAGCAGGGCGTGGATCAACTCGACAACACCGGCGCCGTGGTCTCGCGACGCCACGAACTGACACTGCGACTTCACCACCGGCAACGCATTTTCGACCGTCGCGGCAAGTCCGCACTTTCTCAAAAACGGCAGATCATTTTCCGCGTCCCCAATTCCAATCACTGCTCCCGGCGGAATCGACAGATGCGCCAGTGCCGCGTCCAGGCCGGTGGCTTTATCCATGCCGTTGGGAAGCACCATCACGGCCTTCTTGTTGAAGATGATCTGATAGTCGAGGCCGAGCCGCAGGATGGCGTCGGCGATCGCCACCTCGTGCGGACGCCAGGTCGCAAAAATCACCTTGCCCACCGAAAACGGCGTCACATCCAGCCGCTGCACTTCCGCCAGGAACTCCGTCGATGGCGGCTCGCCGAGGATTTCCTCCAGGTCCGCGGCCGGGTAGAACAACTCGGCCCCGTTTTCGGCGACGATCACGTCGAACAACTCGACTCGTGGAAACACCAGCCGCAGATCCGTCAATTGACGTCCCGTCACCAGCAGCGTCTTGTAGCCCGCGGCGCGGACTTTCTCGATGGCGTGTACTACCGGCGGGGCAACATGGCCGTTCTTCGCCAAGGTGCCGTCATAGTCAAAGGCCAGTGCCAGGTATTCCATAATGAGTCATCGAGATTCAACTGTACGTGCCGGCGCGTCGTTGGCATCACTGCGAACACTGTTTGCAAACCGCATGCCCGATCGGCAACGACCGTCCGCGGCATGCCTGCGCCGAACCGGAAAGCCGTGGTTGATTCGCAATCGACCAGCCTGGTTCACTGTAGACCAATCCGAAACGCGGCCGCGTAGCGCGGCATCCTTCGTCGCGCACGATGCTCTGGCCTCACCCGCGACCGCGGCGCAGGTCCAACGTCGACGTGAATTCGGACTTGCTTTCCGCCGGTGGCAGCGGAAACGCACCCGGCGTATGGCCATGGGCGAAGAATCGCGAGACGCGGCGCGATTCGGCCTCGATCGCGTTGACCGGAAACACGTCATAGCTCAATCCGCCCGGATGCGACACGTGATACGTGCAGCCTCCGAGCGAGCGACCGTTCCAGGTATCGTAGACGTCGAATACCAGTGGGCAATCGACCGGGATCGTCGGGTGCAGGCAACTGGGCGGCTGCCAGGCGCGGTAGCGCACGCCGGCGACCGCCAGGTCGCGCAAGTCCGTTTCGCCGAGCGGCACCCGGCGCCCGTTGCAAAGCACGACGTAGCGATCTCCCAGGTTGCCGCGCACCTGGACTTGCACGCGCTCGACCGAAGAATCGACGTAGCGTGACATGCCTCCGCCGCTCGGCTCTTCCCCCAACACGTGCCAAGGCTCGATCGCCTGGCGCAGCTCGATTTCCAGATCGGCGTGCCGCACCCGCCCAAACACCGGGAAGCGAAAGTCGCGGTGCGCGGCAAACCAGTCGGCCTCGATCGGATAGCCCGCGCGATTCAAGTCGGCGGTCACCTCGCGAAAATCCTGCCACACATAGTGCGGCAGCACGTAGCGATCGTGCAATTGCGTGCCCCAGCGGGCCAGCGGCATGCGGCACGGTTCGCGCCAGAACCAGCTCACCAGCGCCCGCAACAGCAATTGCTGCGTCAGGCTCATCTGCGCGTGCGGCGGCATCTCGAACGCGCGCAGCTCGACCAGCCCCAGTCGGCCCGACGAAGTATCGGGCGAGAACAGCTTGTCGATGCAAAACTCGGCGCGGTGCGTGTTGCCCGCAATGTCGACCAGCAAGTGCCGAAAGATGCGATCGACCAGCCAGGGCGGCGCGTGGCCGCAACGCGCCATCTGGCGATCGACTTCCTCGAAGGCGACTTCCAACTCGTACAGCGCGTCGTGCCGCGCTTCGTCGACGCGCGGCGCCTGGCTGGTGGGCCCGATGAACAAGCCGCTGAACAAGTAACTCAGCGACGGATGATTGATCCAATACGTCAACAGCGAGCGCAGCAAGTCGGGACGGCGCAAAAAGGGACTGTCGGCCGGCGTCGGCCCGCCGAGCACCACGTGATTGCCGCCCCCCGTGCCCGAGTGTCGTCCATCCAGCAGGAATTTCTCGGTGCCCAGCCTCGTTTGATGGGCGTCTTCGTACAACCCGCCGATCGTTTCGCACAACGCTGCCCACGAGCCGCTGGGCTGCACGTTCACTTCGATCACGCCGGGATCAGGCGTCACCTTCAACATGTTGACGCGCGCGTCGTACGGCGGCAGCTCGCCCTCGACGACCAACGGCATGTCAAGCGCCTCGGCCGTGTCCTCAATGGCCGCCACCAGTTCCAAATACTCTTGAATGCCCGGCAGTGGTGGCAGGAAGACGTGCAATCTTCCGTCGCGCGGCTCGATGCACAGCGCCGTGCGCACCACCCAGGGGGCCGATTCGCCCAGCTCGGGCATCCGCTCGCGCAGCGACAGCCGCTTTTCGCGCGGCGGCTCCTGCGGCTCGTCGTTGCCGGTGGTTCGCTGTTCCAAGCGCGGTGGATAGCGCTGCGGTATGGTCAACTCGCCCACCGGCGCCACCGGATCGGCCTGGTGTAAATAGGGATACTCCGCTGCCGACACCCACGGCAAGCTCGTCGAAGGCAAGCGCAAGCCGATCGGAGAATCGCCCGGCACCAGCACCAGGTGTTTGCCACGCAGCATCCACAATCCGCTTTCCCAAACGATCTCGCTGCCACTGCCGGCGTGCGTCAGGGGCAACACGTACCCCACCGGCTCGCTCAAGCCGCGTTCGAACACGCGCCGCATCCGCATCCGCTCTTCGGGATCCTTCAGCCGATTGTCAGCCGGATCGACGTTGACGGGCAGCTTGCCCTCGCGCCCCAGGAAATAGATCGGGTCTTCGAAGGCCGGCACCGCATAGCCGGGGTCGATCTTCAAGCGCGTGGCCAGCGCTTCGAGAAAGTGCTCGGCGTCGTCAATCGTGTAGTGATACTTCTGGTCGCACCTGGCAATCAATTCCCCCCGCCGCCAGATGGGATGCCCGTCCTTGCGCCAATAGCAGGCCAACGCCCAGCGTGGCAACTGCTCGCCCGGATACCATTTTCCTTGGCCAAAGTGCAGCAGGCCGCCGGGTGCAAATCGCTCCCGCAAGCGGCGGATCAACTGCTCGGACAGTCGCCGCTTGTCCGGACCGATGGCCGTGGTGTTCCACTCGGCGCCTTCCATATCGTCGATCGAAACGAACGTCGGCTCGCCCCCCATGGTCAGGCGCACGTCGTGCTCGCGCAATTCGTCGTCGATCGTCGCGCCCAAGGCGAAGATGCGCGCCCATTGTTCGTCGGTATAGGGCTTGGTGACGCGCGGGTCCTCGTGAATGCGGGTCATCCGCATCACGTGCTCGAACTCGGTTTCGCACTTTTCCAAACTGCCGGCCACGGGCGCGGCCGAACGCGGATCGGGCGAAGCGGCCAGCGGAATGTGCCCCTCGCCGGCAAACAGCCCACTGGTCGGATCGAGCCCCACCCAGCCGGCGCCCGGCAGGTACACTTCGCTCCAGGCGTGCAGATCGGTGAAATCCTGCTCCGCGCCGGCCGGCCCTTCCAGCGGTTTCACGTCCGGCTTGAGCTGTATCAAATAGCCCGACACGAACCGCGCCGCCAGTCCCAGGTGCCGCAACACTTCGACCAGCAGCCAGGCTGTGTCCCGACACGACCCGCGACCCAGCTCCAGCGTCTCTTCGGGCGATTGCACGCCCGGCTCCAGGCGAATCAGGTACTCGATCTCCCGGCTGAGCCGCTGGTTGAGGTCCACCAGAAAATCAATCGTCCGCCGCTGGCGCAGATCGACCGTCGAAAGCCAATCTCGCAGTCGCGGGCCTGCCTCCTGCCGCACCAGAAACGGCGCCAACTCGCTGCTCAGCCACGCTTCGTAACGAAACGGAAATGTCTCCGCCTCCGGCTCGAGAAAGAAATCGAACGGATTGATCGCCGTCATCTCGGCGACCAGGTCGACCGTCACCCTGAAATGGTCGACCTTGTCGGGAAACGCGATCCGCGCCAGGAAGTTGGCGTGCGGATCCTGCTGCCAATTGAGGAAATGCCCCGCCGGCTCAATCTTCAGCGAATAGCTGACGATCGGCGTGCGCGCGTGCGGCGCCGGCCGCAGCCGCACAATCTGCGGCCCCAGTGCGATCGGACGCTCGTAGTGATAAGTGGTGTCGTGAAACAGTGCGACCCGGATCGACATCGTGACGGACTCTGGTGGCCTGGCGGGTCGCGGGGATGCCGCACGCAATCGGCAGCCGACACCGGCAACAACGCACGGCGCGCAGCTCGGCGTGCCCAGCCCCCTTGGGCAATCGCGGTGCCAAAGGGCCAACAATCTGGCCGGCCTGCCGCCCAACGTGGGCAATGCACGGGAAATCACGTTATTTGGAGTTTTCCACTTCCAACCCGCAGTGCGAACGACGGCGGCAAGCTGCCAGTTTTCTAGGCGAAGACCGCCACGCCAGCCACCGCCTCACGGGACCTGTCGCGCCGAGCCCGTCGCGCCTGATTCTCATCGAGTTCTCGCGAACTTCGAACACTCCACGCATTCATCGCTCACCTTCGCCGGCTATTCTGCCCGCACCCGGCCAATCGAGGCGGACGACCATTCGTCGCTGACCGTGCATCGCTGGTTTTGACACCTAGTAACAGGAGAACGCGCTGATGAAGACACTTACCCACGTGGCGTTGGCGGCCGTACTGGCCGCCGCAGGAATCGCCGGCAACCTGGCCCAGGCGGCGCCGCTTGGCTATGCCGGCGGCACCATTACGGAAGACTTCGACACCCTGCCGACCGATATCACCAATCCATCGCAAACCGGACTGTCCAAGACCGCCTTCGACCTCAACCCCACCATCAACAATCTTTCGGGCCTGACCGGCTGGCAAGGCAACAATGCCAACGGCACCAGCGCCAGCACCGAATTCCGTGCCCAGGATGGCAGCCTGGCCGGCAGCGGCGGTCGCGGCATCATCAGCTTCGGCACCAACGGCTCGACCGAACGCGCCTTAGGCGCTCTGCCCACCAGCAACCAGGTCAATCAGTTCGGCCTGGTGCTCGTAAACGATTCGCAGGATACCTACGCCAGCTTCGACCTCTCCTACACGGGCGAGCAATGGCGCCGCGGCGAAGCGGGCGTCAACAATATCATGACGTTTGCCTACGGCGTCTTCGGCGCACCGGCCACGATCGACGCCAGCCTGGTCGACGTCGGCGCATTGAGCTTTGCCAACCCCAACACCCAGGCCGATCCGACCGAGGTCGCGCTGGATGGCAACCTGGCCGCCAATCAGGTCGGCGTCGCCGGCTCGGTCATGGGCTTGAACTGGGGACCCGGCCAAACGCTGGTGCTGCGCTGGACCATGAGCGAAGGCTCCGGCCAGGATAACGGCATGGGCATCGACAACTTCTCGTTCACCGCCCAACCGGTCCCCGAGCCGTCGACCCTGGCGCTCGGCCTGCTGGCCCTGGCGGGGTTGTGCGGCTATGGCATCCGCCGGGTGCGCAGCGCCACGTGAGTTGAATCGCTTCAGACTCAGCGGCGCGACAGGCGATCGACCGTTCGCCTCTCGCGCCGCTGTTTTCTTTTGGCTGCCAGCGGCGGCGTGCATTGCGACCGGCCGTCGGTCCTCGCGCCATAATCCGCAGTTAGCTGCTGGCCGATCGTCGCCGCATCGCGCGCTTTTGAAAGCACTCCGCAAAAACTTTTTCGGAAAGTTGATTGACATGTCCGCCACGAATTACTACACTGCGTAGTACTTCAACCTGTAGTAGTGTCTGCGAGGACGTAACGGATGACAAAACGGTCGTTGGACAACCTGGGTGAGTTGCAGGCCGCGGTGATGAACGTGGTGTGGGAACTGGGTGAAGCCACCGTCGGCCAGGTGCGCGAAAAGCTGGCCGCCGATCGAGAGCTGGCCTATACCACGGTCTTGTCGGTGCTGCAAAAACTGGAGAAAGCCGGCTGGCTGAAGCATCGCTCCGACGGCCGCAGCTACGTCTACCTGCCGCGCAAATCGCGCAGCGACGCCGGCCGCAGCGCCGTGCGCCAATTCACCGAGCGGATGTTCGGCGGCGATCCGCTGGTGCTCTTCGAACACCTGTTGGACGACAGTCGGCTGACGTCCGCCGAACTGACCGAGTTGCGCAAGATGATCGAGCGACGACGTAAGGAGCAGCGCGATGAATGAGCTGGCCAACACCTTCGACTTCGTGATCCGCAGCGCCCTGCTGCAAAGCACGGCCATCTTTCTCGCCGGGCTGGTCATCGCCCGGTTCGTCGTGCGACGTCCGGCGCGCGTTCACACGCTGCTGACGCTGGCATTCGTCGCCGCCA
>JBGSYQ010000092.1:0-6470 GCA_041750795.1 Pirellulales bacterium
GCTTCGGCGACGATCCGATTGGCGTGGTTGCCGGCGACGACCTGACCGCCGATATCCCGCGCTTGCAAGCGGCCGGCTGCGCGCTCGCAAATCTCGAAACCGGCGAACCGCTCGATACCCGCAAGATCTCGGTCGTCAGCGCCAACGCCTATCTGGGCGCACCACCGATCGCCGACGCACTGGCCGCCGGCGCCCGTCATGTCATCACCGGACGCGTGGCCGATGCGTCGTTGTGTCTGGGCCCCGCCATGCACGAGTTCGACTGGTCGTGGGACGATTGGCACAAGCTGGCCGCCGCCAGCGCCGCCGGCCACGTCATCGAGTGCGGCGCACAAGCGACTGGCGGCCTGTACCGCCACTGGCAAACGCTCGACCTGGCGCACGTCGGCTATCCCATCGCCGAGCTCGAAGCCGACGGCCGCGTGGCCATCACCAAGCCGGCCGGCACGGGCGGGCGCGTCAACCGCGAAACCGTGATCGAGCAGTTGCTCTACGAAATCGGCGATCCGGCGCATTACCTCACGCCCGATGTGGACGTCGACTTCACCACGCTCGAAGTCCATGACGCGGGCCCCGACCGCGCCACGATCACCGGCGCTAGCGGACGTCCCGCCACGGACACGTATAAGGTCTCGTTGGCCTATCGCGCCGGCTTTGCCACCAGCGGGCAACTTTTGGTTTGCGGCCGCGATGCCGTGAGCAAAGCACGCGCCTGCGGCCAGATGATCCTCGACCGCGTGCGGCAAGGCGGCTTCCAGCTCGATGCCTCGCTGATCGAAACCCTCGGGGCGGGCGAGTCGGCGCCCGGATTCGAGCCCACGGGCGACGTGCGCGAGGTGATGCTCCGCGTCAGCGTGCGCGACCATCGCCGCGAGGCAGTGGAACGCTTCACCAAGGAGCTCGCGCCGCTGATCACCAGCGGTCCGCCGGGCCTGGCCGGATACGCGACGGGCCGCAGCGCCGTGCGTCCCGTGCTGGCCTATTGGCCGGCCCTGGTGCCCAAATGGCTCGTCACGCCCAGCGTCGAAGTCCGCTCCGCGCAAGACTGGCTCAATCCTTAGGCAACACTGGATCAATGCTTAGCGTCGACAGCGTCGACCGAAAATGAACGTCTCCGCAAATCTCCTCGCCCCTTGTGGGAGAGGGCAGGGTGAGGGGTTGGAAAATCAGGAAGTTGTTTTTCGGTCCTTAGCAGACACACGGTTCGCAGTTCCATGACCAACGACGCCACCCAAAACGAAACGATTCGCCTCGGCCAGATCGCCCATGCGCGCAGCGGAGACAAGGGCAACCACGCCAACGTGGGCGTGGCCGCATATACGCAGGCGGGCTACGAGTATCTGCACGGCGTGCTCACGGCCGAGCGAATTGCAGAGCTCTTTGCCTCGCTCGAGCCGGACCGCGTCGAGCGCTTCGAGCTGCCGCGGCTGGGGGCCTTCAATTTCTTGCTGTACAATGCGCTGGGCGGCGGCGCCAGCCAATCGCTGCGCATCGACACGCAGGGCAAGCTGTTGGGCACGTCCGTCTTGGAATTGGAGCTGCCGCGGCCCGACGATCTGCAATCGATGCTCCGCCCGGCCGAATGACGCTCGCCGCCGTCGACGTTGCAGGACATCCTCCCCTTGTTCGATCAAATTCGCCCCTCGTTCGATCAAATTCGTATGGAACCGCTCGTCAAGACCCAGATTCACGGCCATACCGCCACGATCACCCTCAACCGGCCGCAAAAGCGCAACGCGCTGTCGCGCGAACTGCTCGCCGAGTTGCACCAGGCCCTCGACGACTTGCACCGCGAGCGTGCCGTACGGGGCGTGATCGTCACCGGCGCCGGCGCCGCCTTTTGCGCCGGCATGGACCTGGGCGAAATGCTGGCCACCACCGAGCAAGACAATCCCCAGGCGCAGTGGCATGCCGACTCGCTGCTGTACTACGAGCTGATCGAGAAGATGCTCCGCTTTCCGAAGCCCCTGGTGGCCGCCGTCAACGGCCCGGCCGTGGCGGGCGGAGCGGGTCTGGTGATGGCGTGCGACCTGGTGGTGGCGGTCGAAAGCGCCTCGTTCGGCTTTCCCGAGCCGCGCCGCGGCATCGTCGCCGGCATGGTCGCGCCGCTCTTGGCCTTTCGCATCGGCGGCGCCCGTGCCGCGTTGCTGCTGCTCACCGCGCGGGTCATCGAAGCGCAGCAAGCGCATCACTTCGGCCTGTATCAGGAAATCGTTCCCGACGCCGTTATCTGGGCGCGCTCTCACGAGCTGGTCGGCGAGGTCGCCGAAAGCGCGCCCGAAGCCATGCAAATGACCAAGCGCCTGCTGAACGAAACGGTCGGCGAGCAGTTGCTCTCGCAGTTGGCCGCCGGCGCCGCCATGAGCGCCGCCTCCCGCACCACCGAAGCCGCCGCCGAAGGCCTCGCCGCATTCAAAGAAAAGCGCGAGCCCAAGTGGTGGTAAACGACAGCCAAAAAGCGGGAAGGCGCGAGCAGAAGAACAAGCTGCGCAGAGAAATGATTCAATGAACAGACTGCGCTATACCGGCGCTGTGCAGCATCGAGATGTGCGAGTTACGCCCGTTTCAATTTCGCGACTCGTCAGAACCGTGCCCACGACGCTCGGATAGCTACCCGAAAACCCCTTCTTGCTGACCCAGGACGGTTCGTCCTGTGCACGAACGCGGCCCGCCGATTGCCCCCAACAGCCCACCTAACGCCATCCAATAGACTACAGATGCACAAAGTTCGTGCTTCGGTAATGCACGTCTGAACATTTCAATGTGTTCATTATAAACCGGAACAGAGCGATCTCATGAATCATGGCGTTAAAAGTCCGCACTTACGAGATGAGCCGCCGGCCCAACTGCAATCGCGATTTTTCCTCGAAGACCGTTGTTGGGAGTCTCCAACTGGGCATGGGCGAGCGGAATGTCGGCAAGGGAATAGACGGCGCCAACGTGTGGCCGCAGCTGACCGCGTTCTATCAATGCGCTTAACTCATCAAGCTTGCCGCGGTTCTGTCTTGTGAAAACGAAGTGATAACTCGCGTTCTTGCCCCAGGCCTGAATGAAGTTTTGTGGCTGTGCAATGTCCACGATCGTGACGACGCGGCCAAGTTGTGCGAGCGCGTCGGGGCTGCGGGACAATGTTTTGCCGCCGATGGTGTCGAACACGACATCCACTCCGCGGCCACCCGTTTCCCGCATGATGGCGTCGACATAATCCTCCTTTTCGTAGTCAATTACCACATCCGCACCTAAGCTTAGTGCGAACTCAAAGTTTGCTTCGCGCACGGTCGTGAACACCCTTGCACCTATGGCTTTTGCGAGCTGAATTGCGATATGACCGACTCCTCCCGCGCCGCCGTGTACTAGAATGCTCTCCCCCACTCTTAATGTTGCACGCACGACCAGCGCTTCCCACACCGTCCCGCCAACCAAGGTCAGGCTTGCTGCCTCAAGATGGCTTAGCGTGGGAGGCTTCTTCCCAATGATGCTTTCGGCAGCAACATGGTACTCGGCATAACTTCCCGGCCCTTCAAATATTTGCGGGGTGTACCAAACTTCATCCCCTGGAGAGAAGGTCGTCACACCTGGCCCGACTTCTTCGACAATGCCAGATACGTCGTGTCCAGTAATGGTCGGCAGTTGCACTAAATCGGCATAATCGCCACGTCGGACCTGGTAGTCCAACGGATCGATGGAGGTTCCATGTACGCGGACCAGGACTTGTCCCGCGTCCGGCAAAGGCTTGGGTACGTCACAAAGTTCGAACGATTCCGGGCCGCCAAACGATTTAAGTACTATCGCTTTCATTGCATGCTGCATTTCAATAAATCGATGAGCGATTCAGCTGAGCAACCGCGGCCGCTAAGCAACTATGAACGCCAAATAGCGAACATGCGGCCCGGTCAGGTAAAGAGCCTGGTTCGACTACTGCGTTACCTCAGCGAGCACGAATCACTTCGTCGCTCGCGCCGCCTCCAGCTTGTCGAGCTTGGTCTCATGACCGACCTTCTGCACGCTTTGCGCCTTGTCGTAGCTCTCCATCAGCGCCCGGTAGTGCGGCACGAGGTCGACCATTACTGCCGCGAAGTCCATTGCGTCGGGGCGGTTCCAGGTGCTCATCAGTTCCCCCAGTACGGCGAACGTGTCTATCGGCATCGCGCCGGCCTGAACAACGCGGGCGAGCGTCAGGTCGGTGGCCATTTGGGAGTGGTTGCCAGATGCGTCGATGATGCAGAAGACTTTGTATCCTGCGACGACGGCGCTGATCGCGGGGAACGCCATGCAGACGCTCGTAAGCGTGCCAGCGATGAGTAGCGTCTTCCGCCCCGTCTCCTCGATGGCCTTCACCCACGGCGGGTTGTCCCAGGCGTTGACTTGGCCTGTCCGCGGGATGTACACCGCCTCCGGGTTCTGCTGGTGGATTTCAGGAATGAGCGGGCCGTTCGGCCCGTCTGGAACCGAGGCCGTCGTGAAGGTCGGAACCTTGGCGAGGCGGGCCACCTTCGCCAAGGCGACGACGTTGGACCGCAGGACGGGGAGTTCGATGTCCTTGACCAGTTGAAACAGACCGCTTTGGTGGTCGATGAGCAGCATCACCGCATCGTCCGGGTCGATCATCCACTGGTTGACTTTGGCCATGATTTTCTCCTGAAGTGAAGATTATTCTGTTCTGCACCGCGATGTCTGCATAACAAAATAGAAGACGGGATCACGAGGGTATCGGCGGTTCTTGCTGACTTTTTGGCGGTTCTTGCTGTCTTCAGGCAAATCGCCTGGGGGTGACGCCGACGAGCCGTTTGAAGTGCCGGTTGAGTTGGCTTTGGTCGCTGAAGCCGACGTCGATGGCGATTTGGGCAAGCGAGAGCCGCCCCGCGGCGATGAGTCGCTTGGCCTGCTCGACGCGCTGGTGGATGACGAACTGATGGGGCGGCAGGCCGGTCGCCTGCTTGAACAGCCGGGCGAAGTGGAATTCGCTCAGCTGGGCGACATCGGCAAGGTCCGCCAGGGCGATGTTTTGGTCGAGGTGGGCGTAGATGTACTCTTCGACTGCCAGCAACGCATGTCGCGCCAGACGGCCACCCGACCCGCGGACCCCGTCCGAACCCTGCCTGTTGGACATCTGTCGAATCAGTTGGACGACCAGCACGTTCGCCAGCGACTCGGCACACAGCCGCCCGCCTGGCCCACCGGTGAGCAGCTCGTGGCGAAGGGCCGTCAGCGTGTCGATCACCTCGGGGCTGGATCGGTCGTAGTAGCGAACCGGAAAATGAACGCGGGCCGGGTCGAGATCGAATGCCTCTTCAGCCACTTTGGCGACCAAGGCCGGGGATAACTGGTAGTGGGTCGAGTCGGTGAAGTCGAACGTGTTACGCCACCGCCACCGGCTCTCGACGCCGGGCGGCAGCAGATTCACTGCGTGCGGCAAGCCGTCCCCGTTGTACCGGGCATCATCGCAACGGTGATCGGTACGCTCCGGAAAGATCTTGCCTGTGAGGACGAGCCACAGACATTCGAGGGGCGGGTGGACGAAGTCGCTCGCGGGCTGCCGTGTGTCGTGTTCGACCCGAAGCCCATGCCAGCCGAGCGTCGTGCTCGTATGCCGGAACGCATACGGAATGTGCCCCAGCCGATCATCGGGAGTCAGCGGCTTCGGTGGATGGACCGTCAGCGTCATCAAGCACCACTCCTGGCGAACGCCGCGTCCCGCCTAGCGTCAAAGTTCAGTAGCCGCCCGCACAGGGGAATGCAAACCCGAACAAGCTTGAGCGGCGGGGGACTGCTGCAACGCCTTGTTCGGCATTACTGACTACTCAACGGCGACCTTCACAGTAGCATATTTGGGGCCAACTTCATCGCTAGCGCAAAGTTCTCTTGTTAAGCAACCATGCTCATTTTGAGTGATTCGACAGGGAATGTCTAGGACTAGGCGACGAGTCTCGCACAACCAATGCACACGGAGGTTTTGCTGAAGTGCTGGCGGCGGAGAAGACCTTTGTGGCTTCAAAGTCATGCAGACGACACCGGAGCACACACAGAAGCTGTTGCTCCGAGCAAAACGTTCGCGACACAGCAGGGCGTGTCATTTGCTTGCATCGCTCGGCTGACTACGTGCCGCACCGGTCTGCCTCCCTGACACTACATCGTGCGATTCTGTTGGCCAGCGCGCCCATTCAGTTCGATGATGATCACGCGGAAGAACTGCCGATCAGCGTCACGCCACTCTCCTTCCAGAAGGCTGCCAGGTAGGTTTGGCCGTGGCCTGCCTCCCACAGACGGGAGGCCCTGTGGATCGCAACCTGTCAGGCCACGTCCTGAACTGGACTAAGCCATAATCCCCTCCCCCTCTCCCACGGGGTGGCTGACTTTCGCTTGGTGATTGTCTGCAAATCTGTATACTGCACGATAGTCCTACCGGACATGGGTGGCCACTGACGCAGTCGGCTTACGAGGTGAAGAGAGAAGCTTTTCGGACCACTTGT
>JBGSYQ010000093.1:0-8757 GCA_041750795.1 Pirellulales bacterium
GCTCGGCGCCCAGCCGCGAGGCCAAGCTCTCGCGAATGGCCTCGACGCGCTTGCGCCCCAAGCCGGCCACGCGGCGCAGCCGCCCGTTGCGGGCCGCGCGCAACAGCTCGTCGAGCGACGAGGTGCCCAGCGACGATTCGATGCGCTGGGCCAGCCGCGGGCCGACGTTGGGCAGCGTGGTCAGCAAATCGGTCGGCCCGCTGTTTTTCAGCCGGTCCAACAGGCGCGAGCGTCCGGTGCGGACGATTTCGGACAGGCGACGTCCCAGTGAGGCCCCGACACCGGACAACTGCCGCAAGCCCGCCAGCCCGTCGCGCGCAAAGATCACCGCCAAAGACTCATCGCAATTGCGCACCGAGACGGCCGCGCGGCGATAGGCGGCCACCCGAAACGGATTGTCACCGCGAAGCTGCCGCCAATGGGCAATCTCGTCCAGCAGGTTTGCAATTTGGCGGTTGGAAAGCGACATCGTTGCAGTGCCTCCTCGCCGGCGATTGGCCGGCGAATTCGCTACAAGCATTATACGCGTGTGGTGGTTTAATGTACAGTACTTGGGAGATCGCAGGGGGCATGGCAAAACCGGCTGGATTTGCATGAGTTCAGCCAGCTACCACTCAGCGCTAATATGCGATCCCAGTTGAAATGGGGGACTCCACCAACGGCGCAAAGTATGCAACCGCTCCAGAAACGACACGACGGCGAAGCGCAATCTGGGCGTCCGGTTTCAACCTCTGCCGGTGCGGTTTCGAGAATCGGCGGACGGTTGGGACCACCGAATTGCACGTGCGATCCGACCGTCGAGGGCCCGCTGGAGCGCAGAAGTCAACTTTTCACTCTTGCCGGTATTCGGTAGTTTCAGCAAGTGACGAATCAGAATAGCCGCCTTGCCGCCACCCCTGATAGAGTTGAGGCGTTTTGTGGTTTGCGGCGCCAGCGGCAGCCCAAGGTCGGACAACAGCTCTAGAAGAAGTGTCAACAAGTGGTGACCGTCTCTTGGAAACTCCGTAAGGCGGGCTAGAAATCCTTGCAGAAGGTTGGCGGTCCACCAAGTGTGGTGTGGAGAGACTAGTGCGATTTCCTCAAGCGTGTTGGCGACGCGATTGAGTTTAACCCACCCACCGGGAAGCAATCGCACCAGTACATCTGCCGCTTGATCAGCGGTGGCCCGACCATCGTCGATCGCTTGAACCATGCAATCGATTCCCAGGCCTCGTGAGTCTGCATCCTTGCTTATCAGCGCAATCCAGCACGCGAGGTAGGCCAATTCCGACCATGGCCTATCGGGCTCCAACAGCGGCATGAGATAGATGTAGTTCGGCTCCAGCGACGAAGCGGGCGCATTGACTCGCTGGCAAAGCACTGCGGCGCCGGCCGCCAGACGCGATTCGCAGTTAAGCGGCCAAATCGATGTCAGCCATTGTGCTTTCCAGGAGGGGGCCCAGGAGACCGTAAAGCCCCACTTCGGCCCGTGCAACAATTGGCACAACGCCACTGTTGGCCAAAGAGACAACTCGGGCGAGCGAGTGTCTGGTGAGTTCACTTGCATCTGCAAATCGACAGCGCCACCCGGCCGATAGTGAGTTAGATGGTCGTTGACTTGAACCGGCTGCCAGTCGTACTTGGCAGGATATATGGCCAACGCCGCGTCGCCGTTCGGCAACAGAGACGCGAGCTCCTTCAGTTCTCCGTATGGATTCCGCGCTCGACCTGCGGCCAGCCAGACCGCAAACCAATCTCGATCCTCTGGCACCGGCCCATCGTCACCTCCCAGTGCCCACCGCACAGCCCGGCCGACGTCCCCGGCCAGCTCGCGCGCGTCCGCCAGCGCGCGAGTCCGATTGTCGGGCGCAAGGCGCAGCAACGCTTGAATCACATCTGCAACAGGAAACTCGTCGAATGTGCCGAACTGCTTCAAACGGCGAACAAACTCACACGGTTCAAGCCAACCAGATTGGTGCGTCGGAGCCGAAAGCATTGGCGCGGGTCGATCCAGTTGCACTCGCCGCGCGATTTCTTCGGCCCGCGCGTCGATGAATGCATGGATATAATCAAGGTGTTGAAAAGAGTGCGGCATCTGGTCGGCAATAACTGGATTGTATGGCTGGCGAGTTAGCCAACACCGAACTACCCGCCTTACGAATTCCGGCACCCAATATGGATCAAGCAATCCTCGCAATGCGTCCCGTGCTGGCCCGCCCTCCAAGCGCGCGATGATCGGCGCAGCACGCAATTCAAAATCAGCCGGTCGTTGATCACACAGCCGGCTGATTCCGTCGAGGATGCGCTCAATCTCATCCGCCGACTCGACAATTTCAATGGAGTGCGCCGTCGCGTCCAGCAACTCGTCTACCGATTGAATGGGATGGACCGGCTCTGTGCCGGTGAGCACTGGCACGTCAAGCAAGCGAAATTCCAGCGGTGGTGGCAATCGATTGCATTCGATCGCCTCCAGCACGTCGTCGACGCCGGCAAGCCTTCGCCAGTGTGTGTCCAGGCCTGCTACGAGTGAGAGCCAATGCACCCGGTCAACGCCGGGAGGATCAGCTACGTTCGGCTGAGAAGCAGTTTGACTGCCTGCGGACGCGAGCAGAGTCTCTGCCTGTTTGCGCGTCGTAGCGGCCAAGCCCAACGACCGTTCGCGAATCTCGACCAGATGGTCCTGATGCAACCGGTCCTGCCAGCGTTCCAGCAAGCTGAGAGTCTGCCCTTGTACATCTGCTGAGTCATGCATCAGCCCCTCCGAGACGAAACTGATTGCGCTCGGGATGAGCTCAGTGTTTCGATTTGCGACGCTCGCGGCCAGTTTCAAAGCGGCCACTGGTTGGCTCTTCGGCTTGAGCGCGAACACAGAACCGCCAGAAGCGAGAAATGCCTCTCCATCAAGCGAGTTCTGTTTGTCTAGCCGTGTCAATTCGTCGAGCGCAAACTTGACCACCGACGACGAACGATGCGACAGCAACTCCAGGAAGACTGGCTGCCGCGCGGCCCGCTCCTCGGGAGTCGCCCGGAGGCTGCGGTAGAACCGCACGTAGCCGCCGCGAGCAGCGTTGCTCACGTCGTGAAACAGTGAATCGAGCGTGGCATCAAGTAGACGCTGGCGGTCGATAATGCCTTGGCTTGATAGCTCGCACAACGCCGGGATCCATTCGCTCCCGTCGTGAAACGGACAAACGTCCTGCTCGAAGAACCGCCACACGTCCGGCAGCAAGTCGGGATCGTTCATCAGCCGTTCGCTGAGGGGCACCTGAGAATTGAAGTTTACCATCAGGCTCCCGGACATCGATGCGGCATAGCCTGGCGTTTCGGGTTTGCGACAAACACCAGCATTGATGAGTGCCCGCATGAGCCTCCAACTCAGCCGAGGATAGTCGTCCTCAAGCTTGTGGCGCACCCATTCATCAATCCATTCGGGGCGACGATCAATCAATAGCTTGATCGCGGCAGCTTCTTGAAACGACAAGTACTCTACTGCGACTTTGCGCGCATCGGCAAGCGATCCAACACCCAGCACTCCGAGCCCGGCGAATTCGTACTTATCCCGAGAATACGGGCCGGAGGTTAGTTCGCGCCATGTGGCTTTCGCCGTCGTGGATAATTTCTGGCGCTGGCGCTCATCCAGCCCTGCCAGCGCTTCGGCCAGTCGCATCCCGTCGGCCGCCGTATACATGACACTCGAGCCGCCGGGCTTCAACAACCGTTCGAATTCCTGAGGAGTCATATCTGGTCTTCCTCGTCGGCGCCGACGAGCATCTGGGCCGCAAGCACGTGCTTACAAGGGCCTCGCTGGCCCTGGTGCCTGCTGAACCACGGGCATGTGCAGCGATCGCCGTCAGGCCGCAGTCGCACGTGATGAGTAGTCCCCGTACCCGCAACCCCGACATCAAACGCACCATTGCCGAGTTCGACAATGATCGAAGCGGCATTGCTCATTAGCAATCTGCGAGCATCCTTCAGCCGCGGTTGCAACGTTTCGACTTGTGCGAGATCAAACGGCATCTCGCGATGAAAGTAACGTCCTGCGCTCACGTCGAACCCCGCCAGGCCGCGCGACCCGAGGACCGCCAGTGAGTCATGGACTTCGCATTCGCTCAGTCCTATCTTGCGTGCCAGCGCGGAGACATCGATCTGCGATTGCCAGGCAAGGTGCGACTGCACATAGGGAAGCGCCTCCTGCCATCGCCGGCCTGCCAGCTTCTCCAGAACCTGGCCTTCGCCCGAAAAACCGCGGTAGAGCCGTGGGCTAAGCATCAAGAAAAAGCGACCGGTCGTAGAAAGCACTTCCCAGCCGCTGACGCCAGACTCGTCATCCGCCCAGATCCGCAGAGTGTGCGCGGTGGTGAGCAGCGGCTCGAGCGCGCGGATGCGGTTGGTCCCCTCGAAAGCAATCGCACCGCTCGATTTCAATTGCGTGAGCCGTAGCGAACCGGCGTTCTGCACAACGTACGAGACCCGTTTTGGTCCGGCACCACGCGGTAACCGGCGCACGAACTGCCTGGCCGCCGTCGCTGAAACTTCAACCCGCACCTTCATACAGGGTTGATAGGCCTGCACTTCGCTGAATCCCTTGATCCAGCGAACCGGCAGCTTCACTTTCTTTTCAACCACTGTCTCGCCGGCAACATCCAATTCGATGCCCTCACGGCCGACGGCAAGCTTGGCATGATCGGCATCTCGCAACCGGCCGAGCGATGCACGCATGTCGCCGTTGAAATCAACGTTGGTTGAGCCTCGCCCTTGTATTTCGCAATCAAACGCCTCAACCGGCAGATCGACGCGCGCGTAAACACCACAACACCCGCTGAAGCCTTCGAACCGCAGCATTTCGGGGCTGCTGGTAACGACCGGATCGAGATTCGCCGGTCGCGGCAAAAAATAATGCGTCCGCACCACGTCGCTCAGCACGAGCAACAAGTCGGCCACGACGCGCGGCTCGCGCAGTCGTCCGCTAAAAAAGTGCGGATGGCGATGCCGGGCGTCGCAGGTCGCCAGGCTCAGACCGAACTCTCCGTTCGTCACGCCGATCGTCGAGGCGAAGGGATAGCGATACGTGTAATCGAGCGTCGCCGCCATGTCGTGATACCTCGCCACACGATGCTCGGCGAATATAATACCTCAACAGCTTATGGTCTCATCGAACCCCGCTCCACAGGCAAGTAGTATTTTTTCACGGCGCAACCAGCTTCGGGACGGGTATCGTGGGACACTCACACCACACCCTGCACGTGCAACGCCGCAATCTCTTCCCCCGAGAACCCCAGTTCGCCCAGGACGGCGTCGGTGTGCTCGCCTAGATGGGGTGCTCGGGTTTGTATTTTGCCGGGGGTGGCGCTCAAGCGGACGGCGGGTGGGACTAGCGGCACGGGGGGCTGGCCGTCGGTCCACGGGACCGGCGTGAGCAGTTGGCGCGCAACGACTTGCGGATCGGTTAGCACGTCGGCCGGTTCATTGACCGGCCCGCAGGGGATTTGCGCGGCTTCGAGTTGCGCCACGGCCTCGGACGTGGTCCGGGCGGCGCACCAGGCGGTCATGACTTCGTCGATCACGGCGTGGTTGTCTCCGCGTCCCAAATCGTCTTGCAGGCGCGGGTCGTCGAGCAGGTCTTCGCGGCCCATCAGCTTCGCCCAGCGGCGAAACATGTGGCTGCCGACCGTGGGTACCATGATCCAGCCATCACGCGTGCGATAGGCGTCGCTGGGCGCGGCCCAGTAGGAGGTGTTGCCTTGGCGTTGGCGGCGCGTGTCGCGAGTTGCCTGCTCAGCCAACAGCGGCAGCATGAACATGATGCTGGTGGACAAGAGCGAGACGTCGATGAGTTGCCCGTGGCCTGTCTGTGCGCGATGCAACAGCGCGGCCATCGCGCCGAACGCCGCGTGCAGCGCCGTGCCATAATCTGCCCAGGGGACGATCGAGCGGACCGGGGCCTCGGGAAAGCCGGTCAAGCTCATCGCGCCGCTGGTCGCCTGCGCGATGCCGTCGAAGCCCAGCCGCGCGGCGTACGGGCCGGTGGGACCGAAGGCGGAAGCCATGACCAAGATAATGTCCTTGCGCATGCGGCTCAGCGATTCGTAGTCGAGCCCCAGCTTCCGGAGCGCGTCGAGCGGCATGTTGACGATCACTACGTCGGCCGAGCGGACCAGGCGCTCGACGATCTCGCCGGAGCCCGGATGCGCCAGGTCGAGCGTCATGCCGCGCTTGTTGCGGTTGAGGTTGAGGAACAGCCCGCCTTCGCCGCTGGCGGTCACCGGGCCCACGCGACGATCCTCGCCGCCGTCGCGCCGCTCGATGCGAATGACGTCGGCGCCGAAATCGGCGAGCATCATCGCGCAATAGGGGGCGGCGATGAACCGCCCGAAATCCAACACCCGCACGCCTTCGAGCAGTCGAGTCACGAAGTATTCCTTGCGTTTGACAACCTGGATGAAGTGAGTGCCTGGCTGGTCATCTTATCAGTGGATTGGCGCGCGGGGAAAGCGTCGGACGGCGTGGCACGCGGGGTAGCTGAATTCGTGGGGTGAGCCGGTGTGAATCCGAATTCTTGCGAATTCAGCGACGACGGTTCATGGGGTCACGGGGCGGTGCGCAAACGGTCGAGCTCAGCCAGCGGAATCTTCACGACTTCGATGGCTTGCTTCTGCCGCGAGTAAGCCACCAGCAGATGGCCGTCGTGCTCGATGGCGTGCGGATACTGCAGCGAATCGTACCGGGTCGAGCCGAGGCGCGACGGGGCGGCCTTGTCGTCGGCCGGCTCCGCCGGAATCGGAAGCCGCGCCATGCGCGCAAACGTCAGCCCGTCGTCGGACAGCGAGATGCACAACGGGTTGCGCCGTGCCGGGTTGGCGTTCGACACCAATGCGTAATAGCCGCCGGACGTCCGCAGACAGAAGAACTTGCTGGTGGCGTCTGGAAAGTTCGTCCGCTGGGGGGTCGACCAGGTGCGGCCATTGTCGGCCGAGACGGCCCGATAGAAGCGGTGCGACTTGCCGTTGTCTCGAAACAATCCCAGCAGCCGTCCGTCGGGGAGCGTCCACCAATCGGGCTCCTCCGGACGAAAGCCGTCCGCCGCGCTGCTGGCCGCCACGGGCACGGCCTTCCACGACAGGGGCGACTCCAGGCCGCCGATCAACATGGATACGTGGCGCTGGTGATCGCGCCGCAGCATGCCCCAGTTTCCATCGGGCAATTGCTGGGGCGGAAAGTTGTTGATGCCATCGTCAAAGGCCACACCCAAAGGCTGCCACTGGTTGGAGGGTGCGTCCCAAGCATAGGCCAGCAGTTGCAAACTCTTGCCGAAGAAGTGGACGCGCCCCTGCTCGTTGAAGGCCTCGTCGTGGCTGGCCAGCGCCAGCAAACGCCCGTCGCGAATCCAGAAACCGCGGGCAATGTAGCGAAAACCCGCGCGCGGAGACGGTCCCATGATTTGCCGGGCTTCGCTCCAGGAGAGCCCGTCGTGGCTGGTGGCATAGCGCACGTGCTGCGTGGGATTGTCCTCCACCACCGGTCCGTGACTCCACATGCACCAGAACTTGCCGTCAAAGTGCGCCAGGTAGTTGTGCAGCCGAAAATTCCAGGTGGAGTCTCCACGCGAAACCACGGCCTGCTCTCCGGCGACGATCGGCAGCGTGTCAAAGTCGATCCGCTCGGGATCCTTGCCGGTCGAGGCCAGATTGAGCATCGGAGGCAAGGGCTGATCGGCCGCTGCGACGTGCGATGCCAGCAGGCAAACCGACAATAGCGATCCGAATGCGCGGGCGGAGGGTTTCATAGGACAGGTTCCCCGTGGGAGTGGTTCAGCGCGATTCGATCATCGAGGGCGCTGCCGAGCCTGGGATTATAGTCACACCGTTGCCGCGATGGTCGTTGGCTAGCAAAAGTTTTCACCCGTACCGGCGGCGCGTTATAACGTACCGGCGTCCCCGCGATCCGATGGTGGAGGAGCTGATCATGGCCGAGTCCATCGAGCTTTTGGTGAATGGGCGGAAGCACATGGTGGCCGGCGGCCCACAGGAGCGGTTGCTGTGGGTGCTGCGGGACCAGTTGGGGCTCACCGGCGCGAAGTATGGCTGTGGCGAGGGAAGCTGCGGCGCCTGCACCGTGCTTGTCGATGGCGAGCCGGTTCGCGCGTGCATCACGTTGCCGAGCCAGTGCGCCGGCAAGCATATCACCACCATCGAGTCGCTCGAACGGGACGACGTGCTCCACCCGCTGCAACAGGCGTTTCTCGACGTCGAGGCATTGCAGTGTGGCTATTGCACGCCGGGGATGATCATGGCGGGTGTGGCGCTTCTGACGGAGAACGCGTCGCCGTCGCGCGATGAGATCGTCAAGGCGCTAAACGGCAATATCTGCCGCTGCTGTACCTACCCGCGGATCGTGCAGGCGGTGGCGCGAGCGGCGGCCGCGATGAAAGGAGGCGCGTGATGCACCAGCGCAACGATCACCTGCCCACCGCCGAGTTGCTCAATGATTATCTCGACGAGATCGAGATCGAGCCGGAGCGGTATGAATTGTTTGAGGCGCCGCGCTACGACTTCCACGTGCAGCGGCGCGAGTTTCTCAAGGCGCTGGGAGGCGGGATCGTCGTCTGCCTGCTGGTGGGTCGCGCCGATGCGCAGGCGCCGCGCGGCGGTCGTGCGCGCGGGGGCGACAGCGCGCCGCAAGAGTTGGGCGCCTGGCTGCACATTGCCGAGGACGGGCAGGTGACGGCCTATTGCGGCAAGACCGAAGTCGGCCAGAACGTCCGCACGCTACTCACGCAAG
>JBGSYQ010000094.1:0-4121 GCA_041750795.1 Pirellulales bacterium
ACGCTGCTGGTGGGCGACGGCGATTCAGCCGCGGCCAGCGTGGTGGCATTGGCCGCGCTGGCCGGGCAATCACCCGACACGTGGCTCACGTGGGTCACTCGGCGGGCGTGCAATGAGCAATTGCCGCAGCCGGTCGAGCCACCGGTGGACAACACGTTGCCGGAGCGACAGCGCATGGCCGCACTGGCCAATCGCCTGGCGGCCGACGACGCCAATCACGTCACGTTCTACAGCGGCACCCATGTCGAAGGGGTGACTTGGCATGCGGATCTCGACCGCTTCGTCGTGCGATTAGCAGGCAAGCACGCCGGCGAGTTCGAGTTCGATCGCATCGTTGCCAATGTCGGCTACCGGCCGGACGCCAGCTTGCACCGCGAGTTGCACGTCGCTTCCTGCCCCGCGTGCGAAGCGCCGGCCGGCATGGCGCCGATGCTGGCGGATTTGGGGAGCGGGGCCGCACTCGATCCGCGCGCCTTGCTGACCCCCGAGCCCGACTTCTACATCCTGGGCGCCAAGAGCTTTGGCCGCGACTCGCGATTCACGATTGCCACCGGGCTGGAGCAGATTCGCGCGTTGTTTACGATCCTGGGCGACCGCGCCGATCTGGACTTGTATGCCACGATGGCCGACCTCGCCTGATCGTTAGTCGCTGAATGGTCGCTCCACGGCGCGCTTGGCGCGCTCGTGCTGCGCGAACGCATACACGTCCAACAGGGCAACGCCCGACACGCTGCGCTGGAAGGCGGGCTGCTCATGCTCGATCAACCAGCGGTCGGCCGGCGTGTGGGCACTGGGGCGGCGCTGGATGACGTACCAGCGGAAGCGGCCCGGATCGCCGGGCACGCGCCGCAAGCGCCCCCAGCGTTTGAGCAACTCGAGATTGCGCGGCGGCGCTGCTCCAAAGGCGACCTTTTCATCGCCCTGCGTATGTTCGTCCAGCCAGTCGAGCGCCGTGCGGTCCAGCGCGTCCCAGTAGTAAGTCGGTTCGAGCCCCAGTGCCGCGGCGCCGCGCAGTCCGCCGACCACGCGGCTGTAATACGACAGATTGTGCGGAAAGTAGCTCCACGTGTCGAAGATGGCCGCGGCAATCGCCAGCGCCATGGCGACCTTTGCCCAGCCCTGGGCGGGAATCTTGTCGGGCACCAGCAGGGTATCTCGGTACAGCCCACGACCGAGCCCCACGCCGGCCAGCGCCGCAAAGAACGCGAAGCTCGGCAGCATCAGCCGCTCGGCGTCGTGGGGCGGCGCGATCGGCAGGGCGCGCACGATGACCAGCGTCGCCCAATTGCACACCAACAGCACGCCAGCCGGGTCGCTGCGCCAGCGCCGCAAAGTGGCAACGATGCCCAGCACGCCCAACAGCGCCACGATGGGCGTCACGGTGATGAACGTCCACACCAGCGAGTTGTACCAGGGCAGGGGATGGTCCAGATCGTACATGCGGCCAAAGAACAGCGTGGTGACGTTGAGCTTCGGCTGATTTGCGCGGTGCAGATTCAAGTCCCAGAACGTGCGCAGCCCGGTCCACGGCTCGTGCCACAGGGGAGGATTCAGCAGCACGAACACCAGCAGGGCGATCGTCCCGCCGGCGATCAACGCCAACGCGGCGCGGCGGTCGCGAACCAAGGCGGCCCAGGCCGCCAGTGGCACCACGGCCAGCCAGCCGGTGAACTTGGAAGCCAGCACCAGTCCCAGCGCAATGCCGAACAAGGGGATCGCACGCCAACTGCGACATGCCGGCGCGAACGTGGCCCACGCCAGCACCCAGGCCGCCGTCACCGGCCCGTCGAGCGTGGCGTAGTGGGCATGCGCAAACACGCGCGGCATGGTTACCAGCGCCACGACGGCCATGATGCTTACGGCGCGCACGCGATAGTCGCGCAGCAGGCGATAGTACATCGCGCCTGCGGCCACCGCAAAGAACACCAGGGGGCCCAGCCGCGCTCGGGTGAGTGGATCGAGCCAGGCAGGAGCGATGCGTTGCCCAGCGGCGATCAGCAGGCCGGCCAGCGGCGGATGTCCCTCGCGCACCGTGGTGTAGGGCCAAGCGGCGCGTGCCTGGCGATCATCGGCAGCGTCAGCCGGTGTCATGCCGGCATAGGCGGCGGCCTGCTGGGCGCGAACGATGGTGTCGCCCTCGTCCCAAACCATGGCCAGCGGCGCCGAAGTGGCCACCAACAGCGCAGCGCAAAGGGCGGTTGCCGCAGTTGCTTCCAGAAGCGTGGACCATCGAGACGCCGAATTCACGCCGGCGATTTTAGCATGGCAGCCTGTTGAAGAATTCAACAGGCTGCGACATCGCACGGATGCGATGACAGAATGCGACGTAAGTCGTTATTCCGCGAGCCGTGGGAAGCCTTGCTTCAAACTTGGCGAGGTTGAAAGATGCCACGACGGCGTTTTTCAACAACCTGATGGCGCAGCAATCCGTGGCGGCTATTCCGGGACCACAGCCACCAGCTCGTTCGACACCGCTTCGATCTGCGGAGCGTTGATGCGCACCTGCTCCTCGGCATAGCCGATCAGCAGCGCCAAATCACACAGGCGGTTGATCCGCCGCGGATTGCCTCCGGTCAGCTCGTACAGGGCCGAGAGTGCTTCGGAGGTGAAGATTTCCTGCGTGGCCCCGGCCGCCGTCATGCGGTGGGCGACGTAGCTGACGGTTTCTTCCAGGTTGAACGGCCGCAACAAGCACTTCACGCCCAGCCGCGCTTCCAGTCCCGGCAACCGCTCGAGCGCTGGCAGCAATTGCGGCTGTCCGACCAGGATCATGGTCAGCGCGGGTTTGCCCGCTCCTTCGAGGTTGGTCAATAGCCGCAATGTGTCGAGCGCCTCGCACTCCAGCAGCAGATGCGCCTCGTCGATGACCACCACTGCGTTGTGGCCGCGACGCGCGTTCTCGCCCAGAAAGTGCTCCAGGCGGCGAATGCTCTCATCGATGGTCATGGTGTTGCTGGGACCGGTCGCCGCGCCCATTTCGCCGGCCAGATAGGCCAGCAGTTCGCGCGCCGACATTTGAGGAAACACCACGTGTACGAACGGGCTGAACGTCTCGCCCAGTTGCCGTTTGAGCGCGTTGACGACCATCGTCTTGCCCGAGCCCGCACTGCCGGCCAGCATGCCGGCGCCGCGCTCGTTCTCGATGACGTAGCGCAGCTTGAGCAATGCGCCTTGATGGGCCTCGCTCGGATAATAGAACCGCGGATCGATGCCGTGATCGAAGGGCCGCGAGTGCAATTGCCAGTAGTTCTTGTACATGAAGTGTCACCTTCAACGGGCTGCTAGCCGCGCAGCGCCAGCAGCCGGCTCGCAAAGTTGGGCATGGAAATGGGCAGCCGCGAAGGGCGCAGTTCCGCCGGCGCGACGAAGTTTTCGATGATGCCGGCCACCGCCAGGTGGGCTTGCTGCAACGCCGAGCAAATGCCGGTCAGCTCGTCGACGGTCGTACACCGTGCGTCGCGTACCAGGTACACCGCGTCGAGGCGGACGGTTTGAGCCAAGTCGGCGAAGCTCTGCAGTGCCGCGGGCGTGTTGAGCGCCCCCGTGTCGAGCAGCACCAGGTCGTATTGCTCTCTGAGCGTTTCGAAGGTCGCCGCTAGCCGCACGGCGTCGGTCGGCGGCGCGGCGCTTTGCGAGCGGCCGCGGCAGGGCACCAGCGTCACGCCATCGGTGCGCGACGTAATGAGCGCTTCTTCCAGCGTCCGCTGACCGGCGACCACTTCGGTCCAGCCGCACTGCGGCGTAATCCGGCAGCTTGGCGCCAGCATCGGGTTGGCGAGGTTGGCGTCGACCATCGCGGTGTGAATGCCGCGGGTCGCCAGGTGTTTGGCCAGCGCCAGCGTGATCAAAGTCCGTCCGTCGCCGGGCGTGCAGCCGACCATGGCGATCGAGCGTTCGTCGTGCGTGAGGCGTTCGGTCAAATGGTCGGCAAAATGGTCGAAGCCGCGCCGCGCCTGTTCGATCAGGTCGTAACAATCCTGGGGCCAGGCGATCTCGTCGACCTCGACGTGCGCGTGCAGCGCGTCGACGGGCTTCGTTGCCGGAGCGTAAGCCGACAGCGGCGCCTTGGGTATCGGAGTCGTCCCGTGCGACGCAGCCAGCGACGGCGCCGGGGCGGGCTG
>JBGSYQ010000095.1:0-24423 GCA_041750795.1 Pirellulales bacterium
GCGCGGCGGTTGCGCCGCGGCGCCCGTCGCGCGCCAGCGTCTGCAACCGCGCCAGCGACGCAGTAGCCAAGGCAATCTCATAGGACGCGAAGATGCCGTTGAACAGCACCATCGTCGCCATGACCACCAGTTCGATTCCCCACACGACGTTTCCCTTCCGCGTCACGATCCCCTTGCATCACCACCGCTACGAATCACGCCTGGACGGCGCGCAGCGCCGCGGCCCCGTTGCGCCATCATCGCTCCGCGCGCACGTGCCAAAGGATAACATGCTTTGCCAACGGCAACGGCGAAAAATCCTGCCGCGGCCACTGGCTTGACCGCCGCTCGCCGGCTGCATCCCGTGGCGTTCACCCGATGGCCCACCGCGCCAGGTTGAGATAGACGAACAGCGTGACCAGGTCCGACAGCGCCAGCGCCACCGGCCCGGCGGCAACTTGCGGGTCGCGCCTGCTCATGCGAAACACGTTGGGCATGATCACGCCGATGATCGCCGAGGCCGTGACTCCCAGCGTGATGCCCAGCAGCAGGCAGACCGCCACCCGCACGTCGCGCAGCCACACCGCGGCCACCAGCGAGACGGCCACGGCGCTGGCCGTGCCCAGCAGGGCCCCGGTGAGCGATTCGCGCTGCAACTTCGGAATCAGCGAGCGCAGCGTGGGGCGTTGTCCGTGCATCAATTGCAGCGACAAGCTCACCGACTGCATGCTCACGCTCTCGGACAGTGCCAGCACCACGGGAATGAACAGGGCAAAGGCGACCACCTGCTGCAGCTCGGCCTCGAACACGCCCGAGAGAAACGCCGCCAGGATCCCGCCGGCGATATTGGCCAGCAGCCAGGGAAAGCGGCTGCGAACCGCCGCCACCGGCGAGGCCTGCTGCGATTCGGCCAGGTGGACGCCGATCAGTTGGAACAGATCGTCGTTGCGCTGGCTGCGATCCAACTCGCTTAACTCGTCGGTGTACAACTCGACGTCGACAATGCCGGCCACCCGCCGCTCGTCGTCGACCACCGGAAACGCCAGCAGCCGATGCATGACGAAGAACTCGCAGGCATCGAGAATCGTGGCGGTGTGTGGAATCGTGATCACCTCGCGCACCATGATGTCGACCAGCGGCGTATTCAACTCGCTCAGCAGCAGGCGTCGCGTGGGAATGACGCCGCACAACCGGTTGTCCTTGTCGACCGCGTAGAAATAGATGACGCGGTTCTGGGGCGGCGCGCGGCGGATGCTTTCCAGCGCATCGCCCACCGTTTGATCGACGCGCACCGTGCAGAAATCGGCGCGCATCTTGGTGGTGATGCGATCCTGCAGGTCGTCGGCGGAGATGTTCTCCATGGTCGAACCTCGCTCTTCGCCAAAAATCACTCGTCGTGGTTCCCATCCGCCGCAGTAGCGGGGGATGGTCCGCGGACGCTCGTGACGTCAATTGTAAAGTTCGAGCAGCCATCGTGCGCCGTAATCCAGCGCAACCGCCGCGCCGATGGACAGGGCGACCACCAATAACAGTCCCAAACATCCGGCATTGAATCCTACCTCGTTGCCGCCAAAGGGTTTTTCTTCGGGCATAACCGCTTCCTTCGTGCCGTGTGCCAAGACGTGCGGCGCGCCAGGGGCGCAAGCGCCCAAATCGCTCCACACGGCGGAAATGGATCGAACGCAACCGCTCAGCAGGCGCTCGATTCAAACCTGCAATCGAACGCAGTGCGATTGCAGTGTCTGGCCAGAAGGAGGGCCGACAACACGCCGCTCGTTCGCCGCCCGACAGACGCCCCGGCACGCGCCGTCCCGATCGACGGTCGGTCCGGAACACCACGATTGGGTCGCCAGGCCCAAGCGTGCCGAGCCGGAGGCTCGCAAGCAGCAATACTCGGCCGGTTGCGAGTCGTCGCACAGCAGGAGAACGCGAGCGCTATCGTTGCCCGTCACGAAAGCGTCGTCGGCGGCAACGCGCGGGCATATGGCCGACAGCAGCAGGCAAATGGCGAGAAACAATGGCATGTGCCGAATTCTGACAGACCACCGTCGCCGCGTCCAGGTGGATGTGCCGTTCGCGACGGATCGCCGTGCAAGTCGCCGCCCGACCGGATCGCGCCAAGGTCTGCTAGCCGGAGATCTTTGCGTAGTTCGCGCGGACGTATTCGTCGGCGGCGTCGAGCGTTGCGAAGCTGATGGCCTCGGCTTTGCTGGTCGACCAGCCCGTGCCGGTCCACACTTCGTAGTCGTCGTTCAAGCGCGCCGGCGCGCGGGTTTTTGCAGAGGTGCCCGCGGGCTGATCGGAGGTGATGACAAACATGTCATCCTGTCGGCGCGTCAGAATTCCCATCGCAGGCTCGCTGTTCAATGGTCCGAAGTTGCGGACGACCAGATCGGTCGGATTATGCCAGCGGAGAGCAGATCTCATAACGGGTCATGCCGTTGATCTTTTGCGCCAGCTCTGTGACCTGGCAATCCTCGCGGCACTCGGCGATGGTTTTGGTGTGGGGCACCCACTTGCCGCCGCTGTAGATGAAGGTGTCTTTCTGGTTGTCTTCCAACACGACGAACGGCTTGCCATAGACGACCGGCGGTTTCTTTTCGACGGCGACCGGCGCCGCTCGGACGAATTCCGGATGCTGCCGTGCAGCGCGCGGCTTTTGCCGCTTGCTATTGTGGTGGCGATTCCGTGGGCCCATGGGCAGGTGCTCCTGGAGGTGTTTCTGGGTGGTGAGGGCCGCGGCGGAAACAGAAGGCCGGAGACGCACGGCTGCGCGCCTCCGGCCCGAGTGTTCTCTCAAATCAACCAGCGGAACTAGCGGCGATTGAAGCTGCTGCGCCGCCCGCCGCCACCACCTCCACCACCACCGAATCCGCGATCTTCGCGCGGCTTCGCTTCGTTGACGGTGAGCGGACGCCCGCCGCAATCCTTCTCGTTCAGTTCCGAGATGGCCGTCCGCGCGGCGTTGTCGTCCGCCATTTCGACGAACCCAAAGCCTTTGCTGCGTCCGGTGTCGCGGTCCTGAATGACCTGCGCGCTGCGCACCGACCCGAACGGAGTAAACAACTCCTCCAGGCTCGCGTTGTCGATGTCGTAGCTCAGGTTGCCGACGTACAATTTCATACCCACTTGTGCATCTCCAAAAAAAACCGACCGAACTGGCTTCCGGGTCGAAACGGAAGTGGCCGAAAATGGTGGCCCGCCAAGTGGGAGAGGCGAAAGAGGGGCAGATTCGCGGGAATCAATGCGCAAACGTCGTCCAACCGACCAATGGAACTATAGCGTTTAACGCCGGCATAGCTAGACCAATCGCCGGTGGTCGATGACGTTGCGCTGCGCGGCGCGCGGTCCGCTCGGCCGCCGCGGCTGGCGCGCATCCGTTCCCCTGCACTGGAGTTGCGCCGCAGGGCACACTTTGCCAAGCGGCGCCGACTCGGAGATCCCTCGGTGGATTTATTTTCGCTATTTTGCCATCGCATCCCTGCGATGTCGCGGCCCGTTGGATTCTTCAACGGGCCGCCAGGCTCTTTCAGGGGGTGTCGGGGGCGGCAGATTGCCGGCTGACGCGTTGTTTTGGCAAGGTCCTGGCGACTGTGGTACAATCAGCAAAATGTCGCCAGCGTCATTATCCTCGTCGTCGCCCGCCGCCATTCTCCGCCGACTGGCGCAGCTTGAATTGGAGCTCCGGCGGGCCCGGGCTGATCTGAAGAACCTGCGTACCCACGACCCGGACACGGCCGAGGTGGTGATGCGCGGAGCCAAGCTCTCCCGCGAGAGGTCCGGACTGGAGCGCCGTCTCGAATTGCTGCGGCGCGATTCCAACCGGGTGAGACACTACGCCGATTAACCCCCAGGGAGCGCGATCATGACCGATGCCAAGGCCGCCGAACGCAGAGTCGTCGAAGAAAAACTGGAAGTTGTCCGCGCCAAGCTGCGCGCGACCGGCGCCACCGTGCTCTCGCCCACCGCCGAATGGAGCGCTCTGCGCAAAGAGATGCTCGAGCTCAACCGCAAACTCAAATAGCGCGTGTGAAATAGCATCGCGGCCGTCGATCAGCCCAGCCATGTTGGCTCCGGCAATGCGCCTGGACCAGCAGTGACTGCCAACAGCGACTGACAGCCCTCGGCCATCAGAGCGTGTTATCAGCCCGCAGCCTGCCGGCCGTGAGTTCGCGCGTGAACCGGTGGAAGTGCCAGTGGGCTACGCAGCGGTTTGCGTACTTGGCGCTTGTTGAAAAATGCCACGACGGCATGTTTCAACAGACTGTTAGACGGCTCCGACCGTCAACAGCGTTCCGTCCCACAGCAACGCCCACAGCAATCGGCACATTAGCGCCAGTCCCAATCCCAGCGTGGGCAATCGCTTCCCCTGGCCGGGCCCTGCGGCAAATTTCCGCGCGGCGCTCGAGATACTCGGGCGACTCGTATACCTCGAAGTAACGTTCCAGGTAAGCGGCGGGCGGGTAGAGCCGCCACACCAGGTCGCAATCGCCTTGGCGCAACTTGTCGCGAGTCGTCTGTTGCCCAACGAAATTGCGACTCGGGTCTTCCTCCACCAGTCGTCCGTCCCGTTTCAGCCGCTCGTACAACGGCGACGCGGGAATGGCAGCAGCATGCCCACCGTTGCCAGCGTGATGGCGTTTTCCTGGATCAAGCGGAACTGGCCTTCGAAGATCTGCTTGTCAAAATAGTCGCCCGACAGGTCCCTCCGAGGCGGACGCGGTACGTCCTGCGGCCCGTTTGTCGTGGAGCATTCTTGCGGGGCCAATGCGGAGCACCACAGGCGTCCGGGCGAAGCGTTGGGCCATCCCAAAGTCCCCACGTGGCGACATGTGGCGCCTAGTTGAAATTCGTAAATGGCGCTCTTGAAACAAGTTGCGTATTAACCTACAATACTTGTAGGTGCTAAATTTGAATGTCCACTTGGCAGGGTTCCGATGTCCATTACCAATACTGACGTGCGGATCACGCGACAACGCTTTCTGGAGGACCGCCAGGGACGAACGTTTGCGGACGTTCTGAACGACCCCGACCAACCGTTCGATGCGGTTCTGGCGTTCTTTAACGCCCCAGACCGTCAACGGCGAATGGAAGAAGCGGAGATCCATCACAACCGGCCTCCATTGGCCGGCGTTGTGCGCGAACTGGAGTGCCAGAGCGACGTCGATCGGTTCCTGGCGTCCGAGCATCCTCGCCGCACCAAGCGCCTGCGGCAGGCCGTCGGCGTCGTGGTGCGCATGATCATGGAGCAACGTGGCTGGCAGAAGACGGGCAAGAAAGGCTCGCTGGGAGTTCGCGCCGCGCGCGAACCGCACTCGCCAACGCCGGGCGCTTACCACAATACGGGTGGATTGGCCTTTTGGTTTCTGCGCGCCGAGCGGTACGAGCGCCCGGACGGCATGCCGTTTCGCACCGTGCGAGCCAGGCGCAGCGAATTCGAATCGGTGCCGCCGCGGAAGTCGTCGGACGACTAACAGCCCCTTGAAGCGTTCGACGTGCTGAGACGTCGCCGGGATGGCGATGTCACGGCAGGCCATGACACGGATGGCGATGGCACTGCAGCGACGCAAGTCGTTGCTTTGTGAGCCGCGTGCAGCTTTGCTCCGCACTTGGCGCTGGTTGAAGAATGCCAGGACGGCGTTTTTCGAATGACGACGAAGTTCGGTTCCGTGTTCGCGCTGCAACCTGTCGGTTTTCGTTCGAGGGAGAAGACACCATGAGTGAGAAGAAGCCCGTCGTTGTGCCATCGAGTCCGCCGCGCGGCTTATGTCCGGTGTGCGGCAAAGCTTCCTATTCGAGCACGGGCGAGCATCCGCAGTGTGCCGTGGCACGTGCCGACTCCGTTACCAAAGCCGCGCGCAAGGCGGCCGGCATCGAACCGAGCAAGTCGTCGGCGCGAAAGTCGTGGCTGAAGCCTTGCCCCAAGTGCAAGCGTCAGATTCCGGCTCGCCGAATTGTTTGCGATTGCGGCCACAACTTCGAGCCGATCCATGCGCGAGCGATCACCAACGGGCCGCCGCGGGCCGCCGCGGGCCGTCAGAATTCATCGTAACGAAACCACCTCAATCCGGGAGCGTCAGCCATGCCCATTACACCCGTACAAGACAAGACCATCACGCGTCAGGTCGAGGGAAAGATTGCCGGGCGAGGCCTGGGGCCGCCCTGTCGCATCGCCGTTGGCACCATCAAGGGGGAAGTCACCTTGACGGGCACGGTGCAGTATCCGCAGCAAAAGCACACCGCGGTGCAGGCCGCCAGCGGCATCTCCGGCATTCGGCGAGTGGTGGATCGACTGACCGTGAAGAACGTTCCCAAGTACTAGCTGTTGAAGTATTCAACAGGCTGCTGACCCAAACCGAACGAGCGTTCCCGGCCGTCGGGGCGCCCAGCGACGTGCCGGAATGTGCCGCCGCGGCACAATGCACGCGCAGCAAGAGGACTGACGATTGATCGCGCGCAAGAAACAATGGCCCCGGGCGGTCGGCGCATCGCTGGAGATCGTGCTGGCGATTGCCGTCGGGCTCGTCGTGGTCGGCACGTTCCGCGGCTGGTTCAACTGGGCGACGGTCCATGCGAGCGACGTGGGACGCAGAGTCGATGCTCCCGCCAGCGCGCGGAGCGATGACGAGACGAGCTCGGCTCGCTTGCTTGGCAACGCCGCCGGACGGCCGGCACACCGATAGGGGACTAATCATGCTGCTGCAATCCATTCGTGCGGAACTTGGCCGCTTGCAGGTACACGCCGTCAACCTGGATGTCGCGATGAACGACGATCAACAGATCGCGCTCAAGGGCAGCCTCCTGCAATATTGGAAGCTGCCATCGAGCCTCGACGGAGCATGGCTGCTAGCGCAACTGCAGGAGTTGCCCGACGCCGCCGGTCCGCAGTCCGTCATGAATGCGATCGCCGCGGCGCACGAGAGTGCCATCCAGGCCGACAGCGAAGAAAGCAAAACGCAACTGCGGCTGTTCGATCCACAGAACAAGCTGACCGCGATCGGTCCAGCACTCGCCCCGAGAGACTCCTGACGTGCGACACCGCGAGCGCCGGCGCGTCGACGTGTTTTCGCAATCCTTCGTGAAGTGACCGGCGCCCCCGCAGACATCCGCGCCGTGGCGCTGTACAATCGTTCTGTCGTGTACACGGCGAACCACGACCTCGCACCGCCCGGAGCGGCTTCGGAAGATGCCGGCCGCGGCCAGGGACAAGACCGAGGCTCGGCGCACGCTGCTGCGTATGCAGCGAACCGACGAGCAGCCGCCGTCGGCCGCAGCAGAGCTTGCTCCGCACGTGGCGCTTGTTGAAAAATGCCTCGACGGCGTTTTCCAACAGGCTTGGGGTCGACCGAAAAATAACTTCTCCGCAAATCTCCTCGTCCCTTGTGGGAGAGGGCAGGGTGAGGGGTTGGAGAGTCAGGAAGTTGCTTTTCGGTCAAACCTTAGCAGCCTGCCGGCAATGCCGTTGGCAAAAAGGGGTCCCCGCGGGATCCGCGAAATCGCCAACATCGATTTTTTATTGCGTCCTAGCTAGCCAATGATCGAGGGGCGACCAACGGAAGCCCCCCAAACGCGGTCATCTTGGAGTTGCACTACAGCCCATTGCCTGCCTCGGAATCAATAGTCCGCCCTCAATCGCGGCACCCGCGCCGCTAGAAAGACTTCATGTCATCCTCCCTTAACACCGCCAGAAAGGCCCATTCCATGGCCCGAGACATCGACTATGCCGCGATCGCCGTCACCAACGCGATCACGGAAAAGTTTGGCCGCGCTAATGACCTGAAAGACTTGCAGGTCACCGCCAACGACCGCACCATCACCCTGCGCGACGGCCAGCGCACGGCCGAAGGCACCCGCGACGACCTGCTAGCCGCCATCCGCGCCGCCGAGACCTACGACCAGGTATGGGAAGATAAAAATACCGAAGGTGGGACTTGAACCCACACGCCCTTGCGGGCACTGGATTTTGAATCTGTCACAAATCTCAATATCGCCCGCATCCTAGCAGGTTTCTCAAGACCCGCCCAATAAACCAACTCGTGGCAATAGGGATCAACGAACGATCTTGATGGGGATTCACTCATGGCGTCATTGTAGCCTAGTCGTGAACCTGTCCGATGTTGTCCAGGTTAGGCGGCTCAACTGTATCGGAAGTTGAGCCAGGCAATCGCCATCAGAATGAGGTACGCCAGGATTGGCGCGGCCAGGGCCGACAGTGCCCACGCGCATCGACGGCCACGGACAAGGCGGTGAAGTGCCCACGTTATTCCGACGAGCACCAGCGGCGTGACGAAGTACCCAGTTGGTTCGCCACCCCACCCGTTGCTCGAACCGACCGCGAACGTCACGTACAGCCAGATTGGGGCAACAGGTGCCCAAAGCAGAAACTCGGCTAACGTCACTCTCGAGGGCATTCCGTCGATTGTACCCCCACCCAGTTTCCGTGACACACGTTCGCAGCCCGCCCGCATCATCGCAGCCATGATCGCGGCGACAGCGCATCTTAGCGGGTTGCTTCGTTCACATCCCGGCTACCCCAAGCCCAGGCCGCATGGGCGATGGTGGGCATGATCGGGTAGAATGAGTTCATGCGCGAAGTCCCTAGACGCCGCTGGTTCAAGTTTTCGTTTTTGGTTCCGCTCATTGCTCTCGGCACCGCAGGATGCCCTCGCCAAGAAGCGCCCGTAAAGCAAATGTCTCGACCGACAAGACCCATCAGCGACAGTACCGTCCGTTTCCATCGGATCGTTGAGCAAGACAACCTGAAGGAACTAGAAGCGGCACTGAAGAACGGCACCGATATAAATGCTCCCGGTCACATCGGAATGACCGCGCTGATGCTCGCAATTGCCGCGAAGGATTTGGAAAAGGCAATGCTGCTCATTCGCCACGGCGCGGACCCCGAATTGACAGATGACTTCAATCGAACGGCTCTCGGCCATGCCGTGGAAGACGATTTTGAGGACGGCGTCCGATTCTTGCTTAGCCTGGGAGTTGATCGTGGAATCAAACCTAAGTATCCCCTGAAGAAAATCGCCTATGACATGCCATTATCTGACGTCCCGATGCCTGAAGCACTGAAGCAAGTCATGTCAGAAGCTGAGTGGAAGGCGTCAATTGAGGAGACACAGGAGTCGATTCGAGAGAGTGGCCAGAACCCGACGACACGGCCGTTGATCTGCGAAGTCCAAAGCGTGCCAGTGCTGCAACTTTTTCTTCGAGCTGGCGACGACTTGAACCTTGCGCCGCAAGAGGTGAAGCGGAAGCTATTGGGAATGGAAACTGGGGGCGAACTTCGTTCCATGCAGAGCGATTATGAAGCGCATAAATTGCCTCGATATGGAGTTCAAAATCCGGAACGGATGGTATTTCCGTTCTGGAAAGAAATGATCAGAACGGGCGTGAAGGCATACGCTGCTCGCGAACAATTCAACGACCCCGCATTCAGGCTGCCGGGAGCCGTTTGGTGCTATGACCGATTCGGCGCATCGCTCACTCCGCTCGAAGACGGGAGGTTCGTGCAAATCGGAGGTGAGCATGAAGACCACTACGACCCGGACTTCTTTATTTACAATGATGTCGTCATTCACGACGGCAAGGGCAACTTCCAAATCTACGGCTATCCGCGAGACATCTTCCCCCCGACAGATTTTCATACTGCCACACTCTGTGCGAACAGCATCTACGTCGTCGGATGCCTCGGTTATGTAAAACAGAGGCAAGAGGGCAGAACTCCTGTTTACCGTTTGAAGTTGGATTCGTGGGAGATCGAAGCCATCGAAACGACGGGAGACGCGCCGGGCTGGATTCACGAACATCATGCACGCTATGAACCCGAACGCAATACAATCTGTATCACAGGAGGGCAGATTCACGTTGCTGCTGAAGATGGCAACTTGAAGATGGTTCCCAACCATGAGCAGTTTGAATTGGACATGGCTCGATTTGAATGGCGCAGGACGGAATGACTGGCGACAGGAACGAACGTGGCACGTGTCAGCGAGCAGTACTGTTTGCGGAAGCCAGTCACGACTGAGGGCATAACAATGAATCACGCGACCGTCATTAGGGAGTGGCTGCGGGATTCGGCCATTGGTTTCTCCTTAATGATTGGTGGGTTCATGGTTGCCGGGCTGCTGGCTGAATGGTTCCAAACGCGCCATTCCGTGGCCTATGCGTTTTTTCTGTGTATTGGTGCAATTCCTTTTATGTGGTTTGCCGGAAAGAGGCTCGGATACTTTCCAGCGTGGGAGTATGCAGCACTCTTTGGATTGATCGTCGCAACGGCTGGCGCTCGTGTCTTGTTTGAGCGGTCGGTGAGCGATAATCCGTTCGCTTTTGTCCTTCCGATGGCCATTGGTATCGGCTGCTATTGCCGTTTGCGGGATGCGGTCCGAGCCCGATTGAAACGAAACTCGACCACCGACATTACGGCCCGGTGAAGCAGCCCAACGCCTCGCGGTACACGATTCTGCTGTAGGGACCACCTTATGTGTTCCTCATCTAATCCCGGAGACAAGGAAACCATATTTGAGGCTGCCTTAAATGCAGCAAGGCAAGAAGTCGATTTGGTTCCTTTGCTGAGCGTACTTTTGCGTGAAGCCATTCGTCTACGGGCAAAGTCCGTTCACATCGGCAGCAAGCAGGGTGGATGTTTAGACTGGGAGTTTCAAAGCGGTTCGGTCGCGTCGGAGAACATTCCCCTGTGGATGTATAAAGCCATTTACGAGTCGCGGAACGAACTATTTTCGCGCGTCGCCAAAGAACTCACGTCGGACGGATTCGCCACAAACTACTTGGGCAACCAATTCAAAGTGTCAAGTTCTGTGGGCATCGAGACTGTTTTAGAGATAGGCGATTAGTTCGGTCCCGCGGCCACCAATGCCCCAGGACCGCCCGCATCATCGCAGCCATGATCGTGGCGACATCGCATCTTGGCGGGTAGCTTCACCCGCAGCCATGCTGTGCCGAGCCCTGGGCCGCTGCCGTTATAATGCAGCAACGGTCCCTACGTCGACGCGCGTCGTCCGAAGCCCAGATTCTTCGCACAATGGCTGCCATTGACCGGCCGGCCGTCGAATCAGTTCAATTTTCGAGTTACCGGAAATGGCGAAAAACGATGAAGTGAAGATGTGTCAATGCGGTATGCCGGACCGATTCGCCGTCGATGCCGCCTATCCCGTGAAATTCGACGCCGAACTGAATGAGTACGACCTAGTGGGCGATGGACGAATCGCGCGCATGTATTATTGCTTCTCGTGCGGTGGGCGTCTTCCTGAATCGAAGTCTTCGAAGTATTTCACAGTTCCCGACGAAGCTGACCAGGCCGAAGTCAGCAGGATCATCGCGGGCATCAAGACCATCGACGAACTTCGGCGCACGCTTGGCGAACCGGACGACACTTTTGATGGGGCGACTTTTCCTGGTGTCGATTGGAAGCGGACGTTTCGGTATTCGACAAAGTGGAAATCCTTGTCTCTCGACGCACAGGAAATGCCCGATGGGACGGTTCGCATCATCTACAGCGGTCGGTTCGTCGGCCCGCAGATTGGTCGCGGAGCTAAAGCCGCGTTGCAGAATTTCGTTCACACACGAAGCTGGTGGAGGCTTTCGTTCTGCCTGGCCTTTCTTATTTTCTCTTTGACCGCATGGGTTGGAGCCTTCGTATTCCATAATGTGGTTTGCTTTCTGTTGATGTTCGTCGTGGCAGTCTTTGGTACGGGCCTAGGGTTGTACCAAATCGTGCGGGCCGCAAAATGGCAGCGTACCGTCGGAGTTGTGGGGACTGTCGGAGTTGGCATCGCGCTCGGAACCATTGCTCGTGTTGCAACGATACCAGCGGACCCAACAGGACACATCGCAAGCCCGGTCGCTGGCGGAATCGTTGGGCTGGTTTTGGCGCTATCCGTTCTCGTGTTAACAGATAACGATCCGTGGCGACCCTGGCGGGCGCGCCAGTAACTATAAAAGGAACCGATGGCCGACACGCCCTCGCTATCACGCTGCCGCACTGCACCAATCCCCAGACCTGCTTCCATCATCGCAGCCGTGATCGTGGCGATAGCGCACTTGCGTGTTCGGCGGTCGTGCCGCGTCACCCCAAGTTTTGGGTTTGACGCAGCACGGGCAGCCTGTTGAAGAATTCGACGCTCCTGCGACATCGCATGGATGCGATGACAGAATAGCGACGTAAGTCGTTATTTTGCGCTTCCGTGCGCAGCTTTGCTTCGCACTTGGCGACGTTGAAAAACGCCACGACGGCATTTTTCAACAGGCTGTTGTCTTGGACATCCCCTGCCGGAAGGGTCTCCTGCAAATCGCCCTCAATTGCGATGCCCGGGATCACAATGCCTTTGCTTTCCACCGGTGCGAGCGTATACTTACATAGTGAGCCAGCAAGAGGTTTTAAACTCGGGCTGGCGGATCGGTAGTTTGAATTGTCGGACGACTAACTGAAGGGCAACCCGGCCTTGGCCGGACGGCCCGTCATTCGAGTAAGCCGACGTGGTGGAAGACCTCCGGGTGTTCTGCCACGTCGGCTTTTTTTGCGCTCGCTGTTCTCAACAAACTCCAGCAAATCGAGACTTCATCATGGGTGGCAAGACAGACGTGGCCAAAGGCCGAATCAAGGAAGCCGCCGGCGTATTGACCGGCAACGACAAGCTTCGCGCCGAGGGCCAGGCCGACCAGGCAGTCGGCAAGGTCAAAGAAGTCGCCGGCAAGGCGGTTGCCAGGGTCAAACGAACCGCAAAGAAACTTCATGACTGACGCTTGTGGGAATACGCGGATGCAACTGGGTGGCCGAAGCCGGCGTGTGTTTTAATCAACGAGCCGGCGTGTGTTTTTAATCAACGAAAGGGTACGAAAATGAGCATTGAGCTAATTATCTTGATCGTCGTGTTGTTCGTTCTGTTCGGCGGTGGAGGCTATTTTTGGAGCCGCAGGCGCGTATAGTGTCCCGTGCCATGAAGATGGCGCGAGTATCCGCGAATCGCCTGAATTGAATTTGTCGGATGACTGACTGAAGGGCAACCCGGCCGTGCCGGGAGGCCCGTTACAAGTAAGCCGACGTGGTGGAATGCGTTTGCGTGTTCCGCCACGTCGGCTTTGTGTTTTCGAGGGATCCCTACCGATTCCGCAAGTCCGCGGCCGCGGTCGGATCTCGATCTTTAGCTTGAGGAGACAACGCATGAAGAGCTCATTCGCCGGTTTGGCAGTGATGACACTGGCCCTGACCGGATGCGGCCAGGGCACTTCGGGAGGGCCCGGAGCGACCAACGAGAGTCTAACCTACGGACAGGACGGCACGTTCAATCTGAGCGTGCCGGTTTTATCGTCCAACCTCCAGCAGGGAGAGCAGATGGAAGCCACGGTCGGCATCGAGCGGGCCGAGGAGTTCGACGAGGACGTCGCGCTTTCATTCGCGGATGTTCCCGAGGGCGTGACGGTCGAACCCGCCAGCCCAGTGATCAAACATGGCGATACGGATGCGAAGATCACGTTCAAGGCCGAGAACGAAGCTGCTCTGGGCGACTTCAAAGTCAAGATCACGGGGCACCCGACGAACGGAAGCGAGGCCGATAGCGAGTTCAAGCTCACCATTGCCGCGAGGGACACGGAAGCGGCGATGCACGACGGCAATGTGGTCAGCATCACTGGCAACAAGCTGGTCATGACAAGCAAGGAAGGCCAGGAGCATTCCCATACGTTGACTGCAGACGCCGAGCTGACCCTGGACGGGAAGGCCTGCAACGCCGACGATCTGAAGCCCGGGACGAGGATTCGCGTGACCACTCAAGGCGCGGACAAGAGCGTAGCGAACCGGGTCGAAGGTCTCGACAAGCATCCGGACTTCGCGAGCCTCTAAGGATTTTAGGCAACCGGTGACTGCTGCAGCGAAAACGCCGGGTGCTGGCTTCGAACCAGTACCCGGCTGCTGCACGGTAGTGGACGGCCATCAATCGAGACCGAGCAGATCAAAGAGTCGAATATCAACGAGAACGAGTGACCATGAAGAGAACCCTCATCACTGTGCTGGCTGTAATCGCGCTTTGCGTGGTGGGATTTGGCTTCTACAGGGGATGGTTTGCCCTGTCGAGCCCGAGCTCCGGCACGGGGAGCAACCAGGTCAACGTCAACCTGACGGTGGATCCGGACAAAGTAAAAGCGGATGCCGAGTCGTTGAAACTGAAGGCAACGGGATCGGACACAACGGATCGGCAATGATTCAAATGTTAAATCTGAGCGAATCCACGAACGTCTTGAGATCTGGTGCGGAGTTGTCATCCCGCTCCGACGTCCAGCCGTCGATCTCCACGCGCGTGCGCGTGCTGAACCTCACCGCGGTCATCCTGCCGTTTCTTGGCTTCGCGGCCGTCGTCGTGTCCCTGTGGGGCCGCGGCTTCAGTTGGGTCGATGGCGGCCTGTTGATAGGGATGTATGCGCTGACGGCCATGGGAATCACTGTCGGCTTCCACCGACTGTTTACCCATCGGGCCTTTGAGGCCAACAGGGTGGTTCAGTTTGTGCTGGCCGTCCTCGGCTCGATGGCCGTCGAGGGACCACTCCTGAAATGGGTTGCGATCCATCGGTGCCACCATCAGCACAGCGACATGCGCGACGACCCCCATTCGCCGCACGAGCAGGGCAAAGGTTTTCTGGGACTGTTGCGCGGTCTCTGGCATGCACATGTGGGCTGGTTCTTCCAGCCCGACCCGCCGAACCTGCAGCACTATGTCAAAGATCTCCAGCAGAGCGCGCTGTTGCGCACGGCAAGCAGTTTGTTTCCGTTGTGGGTGGCCCTTGGCGTGTTGATTCCCGCCGCACTGGGCGGATTGCTGACAGGAACCTGGATGGGCGTCGTGACCGGCCTGCTGTGGGGCGGTCTAGCGCGGATCTTCTTGGTCCATCATGTGACGTGGAGCATCAACTCGATCTGTCATCTTTGGGGCAGCCAGCCGTTCCGAACGGGTGACCAAAGCCGAAACAATTTTTTGTTTGGCGTGCTTGGATTCGGCGAGGGGTGGCACAACAACCACCACGCCTTCCCCACCTCGGCCCGCTTCGGCTTGCGGTGGTGGCAAATCGATCTGGGCTACTGGTTCATTTCCGTTTTGGTCTTGTTGGGCTTCGCTTCAACAGCACGGCATTCTGGGAAGTCGCGCTTCGACCGGCGAGTCCCACTCGAAAAAGTTATGTCGATTGTCAGCACGTCAGACGGTCATTCCCCCAATTCCCGAAGTAGCTGAAGTTAGGAGTGAAAGCATGAACCAGGCCGTCGAAAAAACGCAGTCGTTGTGGATGGCAACTGCAAGTTTATCTGCTCGCGCGCCACTCACGGACGACACCGTCGTGGACGTATGCATTGTCGGTGCGGGTGTCGCGGGCCTTACGACCGCTTTCTTGCTTGCACAGGCAGGCCGATCTGTTGTCCTCTTAGACGATGGGCCCGTCGCCGGCGGTCAGAGTCAGAGGACAACGGCCCACCTATCCAACGCCCTTGACGACCGCTATTTCGAGGTCGAAAAGATTCACGGTGAAGTCGGGTCTCGCCTGGCAGCAGAAAGCCATTCAGCGGCGATCGACAAGATTGAGTCCGTGGTCAGTCTGGAGAGTATCGACTGCGACTTCACACGCCTGGATGGCTATCTTTTCTTGGCCCCCGGCGAATCGCGCGAGACGCTCGACCTCGAACTGGATGCCGCGCGCCGGGCCGGACTGCAAGGTCTTGAAATCATCGATCGCTCTCCGCTCACATCCTTTGACACCGGTCCTTGCCTCCGTTTTCCTCGTCAGGGCCAGTTTCATCCGCTCAAGTATTTTGCAGGTTTGGCTGCGGCTATTGAGCGGCTTGGCGGGCGAATTCATTGCGGCACTCATGTTTCAAGCATTGAAGGTGGCAAGCCGGCCAAGGTAACAACGAAAAATGGCCGTACGGTTCATGCGCAAGCCGTCGTTGTGGCGACCAATACGCCGATTAACGATCTGCTCGTGATCCATACCAAGCAGGCCCCGTATTTGACGTATGCCATCAGCGCCGAAATTCCTGCGGCATCGGTCCCGAAAGCTCTGTATTGGGACACGCTAGATCCTTACCACTACATTCGCACACAGCCGGCCTCGGATGGCAAGGACATGCTCGTGGTCGGCGGCGAGGATCACAAGTCGGGACAGGCTGAGGATCAGGCTGAGCGATGGGACCGACTCGAAAGTTGGGCCCGTGTGCGATTCCCCATGATGGGTCAAATCAAATATCGCTGGTCCGGAATGGTGATGGAGACCACCGATGGCTTGGCATTCATTGGTCCCAATCCGGGCGACGAAAACGTGTATGTTGCAACCGGGGACTCTGGCATGGGCATGACGCATGGCACCATTGCCGGGATGATCTTGACCGACCTGATTCCGGGCAAGGAGAACGCTTGGAGCAAGCTTTACGATCCGTCACGAAAGCCAGTCTGGGGAATGGCGTGGAAGGACTATGTCAGGGAAAACGCCAACGTCGCGAAGGAATATGTGAAGGATTATCTCGGCGGCAGCGAAGTTGCGTCGCTCGACGATATCCCCAAGAACAGCGGCGCGGTCATGCGAGATGGCCTCTCGAAGACGGCCGTTTTTCGTGACCAGCACGGGGACCTACACAATCACTCAGCGGTCTGCCCCCATCTCGGCTGCATCGTTCACTGGAACGGCGCGGAAAACACGTGGGACTGTCCCTGTCATGGTTCGAGGTTTGATCCGCTCGGCCAGGTGATTTGTGGGCCAGCGAACCAGCCCCTCGCAGAGAAGCGTCCCAGCGGCCCCTCGCTTACGGCCAAACCCATCGGCCGGGCATCCGGGATCGATTCGCACCGGCAGGCGGACGAGGAGCACTGTGCAAAAACACCCGTTCATCGCGCCTAACACACGATGATGCCTTGTACACACAGGAGATTCACTTTATGGACAAAATCACAGCAACTCTCGACTGCAATGATTGTGACGACAAGCAGAGTGGAACCGTGGCGGAGCAGATTGCCCGCGCGATTTGCGATTTTCAGCATACGAGCACGGGTCACACGCCGACTGCGGTGAGCGTGGTCCTCAGCGAAGACACGCTGGTTATCACACTGCACGAAGCTTTGACGCCCGCAGAAAAGGTGATGGCCAAGAGCGCCGGCGGTGCGGCACAGTTGCAGGAGTTTCACCGGCAGCTCTTCGCGAACTCTTCCGAATCACTGCGGCAGGAAATCAATCGAATCACCGGCAGGCAAGTTCGTGAAGCGGCGGCGGAAATTGAGCCGACGTCCGGCTCCATCGTGCATGCCTTCACCACGGGCACCACGGTGCAGGTGTTTCTCCTCGCACCCAACATGCCGGCCACCAGCGGAAAACAACCTGCCGCGGCGAAAGTTTAACGTCGACAGGCCGAGTCGAAGCTGGCGTAGCAGCCTGTTGAAGTATTCAACAGGCTGCTTCATCGCATGGATGCGATGACAAAATAGCGACGCAAGTCGTTATTTTGCGAGCCGTGTGAAGCTTTGCTTCGCACTTGGCGAGGTTAAAAAATGTCACGACGGCATTTTTCAACAGGCTGGTAGGCAGCGGCCGCCGACCCAACAACCGAGCTTTATTTCTCTGAGCACGAAAGGACCAGGTCATGCCGGTTCGGACTTCGAAAGAACTTCCGATCGGCAGCCGTATAATCCACTGATGACAACCTCACACGAACGCAGCGAAATTGTGGATCGGCTGGCAGAAATTAAGGCTGATCCAAACGCGAACCCCGAAGCAAACAGCCCGCAGCAAGTATCCGCAGGCGAAAACCTCGATGATGAAACGACGCGCCTCCTTCGTAAGCTCGCCGATGACAAACCGTCCGGCGACTGACGAACGCGTTCGGCATAACTTTCCACAGTCCGCCGCTGTAGACCAAAGCCTCGCCGGCGAGTCACGCGCGTTCGACGCCAACGTGCTCGAGAAAAGAAATACCGAAGGTGGGACTTGAACCCACACGCCCTTGCGGGCACTGGATTTTGAATCCAGCGCGTCTGCCATTCCGCCACTTCGGCTTGCCGTGCGCGCGCTCCGCTGGCTCGCGCACCTATCAAGTTTAAGCCACACGATAGCGCCGTCAACCCAAACCGCGCACTTGCCAGGCTGCCTGTTCCAAGGCCGGGTCAATTCACATTCTTGCCACAGCGCGACCACCGCCTCTTCGTCGGCCAACTCGAACGGGCGAATCTGCGTGGGGCCCCTCCCAGGCTGAACGTTCAAGCCCAGCATCGTATTGCCCCGACCGGAGCGATGCGATCGGCCCCCGACCGCCATCGCGCAGATTCGAATGGTATGATCTCCGAGGTTACGGGTCATTTCGCACCATAGGCTGTTTGACCGCCATGTCGTCGCGCTTTTGGCAAGTGCTGCTCATCGCACTGACCGTCGCTCTTTCGTGGCTGGCAATGATGGCCGTTCACGAACTTGGACACGTGCTGCACGCGAAGCTGAGTGGCGGCACGGTCGAACGCGTGGTCCTTCATCCACTGGCTATATCGCGGACCGACGTCTCGCCCAATCCACGCCCATTGTTCGTCGCCTGGGGCGGAGCAATCTGGGGCACGATGATCCCGTTCGTGCTGTTGGTCGTCGTGCACTCGACGGCCCGGCGCTACGCGTATCTCGCCGCCTTCTTTGCTGGTCTCTGCTGTTTGGCCAACGGGCTGTACCTTGCCGCCGGTTCGTTCGGCGGGGTTGGGGATGCGGGCGACCTATTGCGTCACGGCGCGGCCCAGTGGCAACTGCTGCTGTCCGGCGTGCCCGTCAGCATTCTCGGGCTCTGGCTTTGGAACGGCCTTGGACCGCACTTCGGGTTGGGTCCGACAAAGGGGCAAGTCCCAGACCAAGTGGATCGACGCATGGTAGTGTATCTTGCTGGCGCTTTGATATTCGTCGTCGTGTTGGAACTGTCGTTGGCGCCTTAGCGTCGGCCCTGCTGGTTGATAGACACCCCCTGGCGCGCAACCGACCTGCGCGGTCGATCGGACGACATGCGGTTGTGCGCTGCTGGCCGCGCAGCGCTCGCTCTGCCCGGGTTTCGCCACGATTCTCGCTCCGGCACGCCTTGTGCAGCGTCACATGCGAATCCGCCGCATGCTGCCGGCGGAAAAGTGGATCGAGGGAGCTCATACAGGAGAAATTGACATGCGCATTTTGTTGACCCTTGCCGCCGCCACGCTGCTGGCGGGCACGCACGATGGATTCGCCCAAGTGGTCGATCCGGACATTCGCGGACCACTCCGCCGCGGCGCAGGCGCCGTGGGCGAAGCACTCGGCACCCCGGGCGTCGAAGATCGGATCGAGCGCCGCCAGGCACGTCGCGGCGCGCTGCGCGGAGATCCCAACGCGTGGCGAATGCGTTACTACAACAACGAGTGGTGGTACTACACCCCGCAGGCCTCCTGGATGTACTATCGCGGCAACCGCTGGCAGCCGTACGACGCAAGCGCGTTCCGCCCGCTGCCGCCGCGCTATGCGACCGGCTATCGCGGCACGGTTACCGGCCGCGCCGAGCCGGCGGATTCGGGCGATCGTTTTGCTTATGGCCGCACCGGCGCGCCGACGCTGACGGTGGCCATTCACGACGAGAGCTTCGAGCCCAAGACGATCCAAGTGGCGCCGGGCACGACGGTCGCCTGGGTCAACCGTGGCTCGCACGATCACACCGTCGTGTCGGCCGATGGCGCTTGGGACTCCGGCGAAATCGGTCCTGACGGCACGTACACGGCACGCTTCAAGAAGCCCGGCACCTACCGTTACCTGTGCGATCTGCACGAGGGCATGGAGGGGACCGTCATCGTGGGCGACGCCGACAGTGCTACGGAGCAAACGCTCGACGGTCGCGATGCCGACGTCAACGTCCAGCGCCGCGAACGCTCGGACATCGACGCCGATCGCCGTGGCGCCGACGTAGACGTGAATACTCCGGCCGCTGACGTTGAAATCGACAGCGACGAGCTTCCCGTACCCTCGCAGCCCGCGCCGCGTCGGGAGTAGCCGGCCGCAGCACCGAGCCGTCGCGTTCGGCGCTTTTTGCAACCTCATCGAGAAATGCACGCCCGGTGCGAGTCGCCCGGGCGTGTGTTTTTTATTCATGAACCCGCCAGGATCGGCCGCTGCGTGCGAGCGATTGTTGGTACACTATCAGCGTGCTTCACCAATGCAGGGCACGCATCGCCGGTACCAGCATGCCTCTCATCCGCTCCACGCTCCTGCGCCCGCTTCGCTGCCATCCGTTCACCTGGTGCGTGACGTTCCTGGTCGGCCTGGCGGTGTTCGTGATCGTCGCGCCGGGAGAATATGTCGACGTCCCGCGGCGCGACTCCACCACGCGCTGGCAAGAGCAAAGTAAAGCGAATTACCAAAACGTCTACGACAAACGTCTGAAGCGACTGCCCGATGGGCGCATCGCGCACGTGACGGTGCGAGCTTTCGAACACGGCTGGCCCCGGCCGTATCTGGCTCGCTTCCTCGTCTACCAGTCCAGCCCCACCGGGGCTGCCAGCCGGGAAATCTCAGCACCGCTCATACAATATCAAAGCCCGTTTCGTTCCTGGGGCGGGCGCCGCAATCTCGGTGTCTCGTGGAGCAACTACGACAACTGGCCACTGTCGGCCGACGATTGGATGCTCGACCCGTGGAGTCTGGCGCTCGACGTCCTGGTGGCGCTGGCAATTGTCGGCGTGGTCGGCGCAGCGACCGAGCGATGGGTGCGGCGTCGGGACGGGCTGTTGCGCTTTCGCCTGGTCGACATGCTCGGCGCTGTCGCGGTCGCCGGCGTGCTGCTGGGTTGGACCATGCACCATGTCCGCATTCAGAGCGTCGAACGGCAGCATGCCGAGCCGCCGTTCGCCCCCGGCTTCTATTCTCACCAGCGCGCGATCACAACCGGGCAGCGTTACACCGGGCCGGACTGGCTGCGCCGCCTGGTTGGCAGCGAGTATCTCTTGCCCTGGTTGCATCATGTTTATTACGTCGCCCTTCGACCGAGCGAGAATTGGCGGCGCGAGTTCGACCTGCTGCCCCGGCTTCCTTATTTGGAGCATGTCAACATGAGTCGTACGGCGCCCGCCGAAGTCCTGGCAACGCTGGAGCGATGCCCAAAGCTTCGGATCCTTGCCCTGCCGCAGTTGCCTCACGTCCCCATACCGGAGAAAGTCGGGTATTCGGAACGTGCATTGAGCGTGGACGACTTGCCAAGGCTGAAGCAACTTCAACTCACGGAATTGGAACTGACGGGCGATGCGATCCTGGCTCGAGATGTCGAACCGATGGTCGCCATCCGCTCCCTGAGGACGCTTTCCCTGCAAAACCTTTCCGCGACGCCTGCGGAAATCGATGCCCTTCGAGCCAAACACCCCCAGGTTCGCATTGCAGCAACGTGGTACTACGACCAATGGTTTTATCCCACGCCACCGCCAGGGCACGACGCGACAGTCGCAGAGGTGAAGTTGGGCCGGCAGCAGAACTCCTTGCCGAGCTTCCGCTGCGCCATGAATGACAAGTGACGGGCCGCCGGCTCGCGACGCTCTGCCCGCAGACCGGCTTCCGCCCCAACCAGCGCCCCAACCGTGACGTGAGTCAGGCCACCGCAGCGGGAACGACCCACGACTTCACGGCCTGCCGAATTGTTCCGGCTGCGGGGTGGACCGCAGGCGGCCCGCGTAACAGGCATCACAAAAATAATCCCCACCCCGACCAGCGATTGTCGGGTGGAGCGTGGCATTGCCTGTGTGCAATGCAACGAGTGTCGACAAAACCAAAGCTCGATCAGGTTAGCTGTCCGTTGACAAATCCATCGTGGCATTTTCCAACGGACAGCTAGCTGGAGATGCCCCCGCGCTGCGAGCGCAAAAAATGCATTATACTCTTGGGCGGCGCCATGAACACCATCGACGTTGCGCCGGCCGATGCAATCAACGCCGCGCGCTTTTCGATCGCGGAACGATCGCTATGGATTTCAGCAACGAAAACCTGGCGCACAAGCTTCGGCCAAACGTGCTGACGCTGCGCATCATTCTGGGCGCGCTGGCCACGGGGGTTTTAGTGTTCGCGGCCATTGCGCTGGTGTTGCGCGCTGGGGGCGGGATGCCGGCGCGTGGCGATGGTTTCGATTTGCTTTCGGTGATGGCCATGGGTTGGACTCCGCTGGGCTTGATCGCCAGCCGAGTGGTTCCAATGTTGATCGTCAGGAATGCACGTGCCAAAATCGCGGCCGGCACTTATCTGCCCGGTCACCAAGGCGCCAGCTCGCCGTCGGCCAGTTCCGAAAGCGACGTCCTGATCGGCCTGTACCAAAGCAACGCGATCATCGCCGCCGCCTTGCTCGAAGGCTCGGCGTTCTACTGCCTCGTCGCTTATTTGTTGGAAGGCAACCCGATCTCGCTCGGCTTGGGCTTCGGCCTGGCGCTGGTTATCCTGCTGATGATGCCCAGCAGCCAGCGCATGGCCGACTGGATCGAACAGCAGTTGCGCTGGATCGCCGAAGAAAAGGCGACAGGTAATAGAACGTAGCAGCCTGTTGAAGCACTCAACAGGCTGCTACATCGCATGGATGCGATGACAGAATTGCGACGCAAGTCGTTATTCTGCGCTGCCGTGAGAAGCTTTGCTTCGCACTTGGCAAGGTTGAAAAATGCCAGGACGGCATTTTTCAACAGGCTGTTAAGCGGCGGGACGCACAGCACCCCCGCTTTCTTGACGGTCGCACTTGCACCGGCTAGCATGCCCGGCACGGAGATCACTTGCGAGCCGGCGGCTTTCCGCGTGCCCCGCTCGTCGCATTTCATGGCGCAGCAATCACCAGGAAGACGGGATCATGGCCGACAAAAAGGTGCGTGTGGCGATCATCGGATTGGGTTTCGGCGCCGAGTTCATTCCCATCTATCAAAACCATCCGCATGCCGAGATGTACGCCATCTGCCAGCGCTCTGAGAGCAAGCTGCACCAGATGGGCGACGCCTTTGGCATCGGCGCGCGCTACACCAGGTTCGAGGACGTGCTGGCCGATCCGCAGGTCGACGCCATCCACATCAACACGCCCATTCCGGATCACGCTCCGCAGAGCCTGGCCGGTTTGCAGGCCGGCAAGCACGTGGCCTGCACCGTGCCGATGGCCACCTCCATCGGCGAGTGCGAGACGCTGGTCGAGGTGCAGCGCGACACGGGCAAGATCTATATGATGATGGAAACCGTGGTTTACAGCCGCGAGTTTCTCTTCGTCAAGCAGCTTTACGAATCGGGCGAGTTGGGCCGCTTGCAGTTTCTGCGCGGCTCGCACTTGCAAGAAATGGCCGGCTGGCCCGGTTACTGGGAGGGCCTCCCCCCGATGCACTATGCCACGCACTGCGTCAGCCCTTGCTTGTGCCTGCCCGGCAAAATGGCCGATGGCGTGGTGTGCCACGGCTCGGGCCGCATCAGCGACACGCTGAAGGCCAAGTACGGCTCTCCCTTCGCCGTCGAAACCGCTACCTTCTCCATGAAGGACTCCGACCTGGCCGCCGAAGTCACCCGCAGCCTGTTCCAAACGGCCCGGCAATATATTGAAAGCTTCGACGTCTATGCCGAAAAGGTTTCGTACGAGTGGCCGCGCATCGAGCACGAGCCGGCCGTGCTGCACCGTGGCGAAACGCCCGAGCGCGTGCAAGTGCCCGACTTTGCCGATCGCCTGCCCGAGGGCATCCGCCGCTTCACCACCAAGGGCGTGTACGACGGCGATGAAACGCAGCACCTGTCGTTCATCCAGGGCAGCGGCCACGGCGGCTCGCACCCGCACCTGGCCCACGAGTTCATTTCGGCCATCGTCGAACAGCGCGAGCCGCTGCCCAACGCCGCCACCAGCGCCAACTGGACCATGACCGGACTGTGCGCCCATATCTCGGCCATGAAGGGGGGCGAGCGGATCCACATCCCGCAGTTCTGACGCGCCGGCCGCACACCCGCCGTCCGCTCCCGGCGAAACCGCTCTTTCTCGGCACAAGCCGTAAGCTAAACTTGACCTGCGGCCCCTGCTGCGCGCTGGCGCAACGGGGCACTCCGTCAGCCGCACACGCGTCGCTGTTGATTTCGCCAACCGATCGAGTCGCCCATCATGCCGATTGTGCTCTTCGAGGATCAGCACGTCGTTCAACTCGATCCGGTGGCGATCGGCAAGCCGGCGTTCGCCATTGGCTGCGGGGGCTATCGCCTGATCGACCTGGTCGCCGCACTGGGCGAGCCGATCCAGGTGCGCGTGCGCACGCACCTGCGCGAAATCGTGGCGGCCGATTATTCAACCTTGTCCGGCGGGCCCATCGACAACAACCTGCCGGCTTTGTGGCTCAATGCCCGGCTGGTTCCTTCGGTCGCGGTGATCGAGCGCGTGCGAACCATGCTCGCCGCGGGCAAGCCGGGCATCGTCACCGCCGGCCCGTC
>JBGSYQ010000096.1:0-19689 GCA_041750795.1 Pirellulales bacterium
CGTGCTGAGAGCGGGCAGCGACAGAGCATTCGACCGAGAATGCCCCAGCTTCAACATGAGCTTGTGGTACAGGTCCTCGGCCGTCGCTTCGTTGTCGCGGCCTTGAACGAGCTTCCGCTGTCGCTGCTTGCCGTCCACGCGGACGGTGCAGTACCACCAACCATCAAAATCACGGTACCAAGGTTTGCAACTGAGCATGAAAAAGCCCTCCAACGTCTGAGATGAACGATTCACCAAAGCGACGTCGAAAGGCTTCGCGAAGACCTCACTCGTTGCACCGAGTGGGGTCTTTTTTATGCGGTTAGTGCAACTCTAGTGCAAACCCGCCGGTCTCACTGCAATTGTCTCTGCGTGTAAACCAAGGTCAAATAAGACCTTAGTTAGTCGGGGCGACAGGATTTGAACCTGCGACCTCTTGACCCCCAGTCAAGCGCGCTAGCCAGACTGCGCCACGCCCCGGTTTGTTGGTTTTGCCGCTCGGCTGGCTGACCGGCGGAGAGCCTGTCAATATCGCAGATCGGCTGCGTGGTTTCAACGCCACCTGGCGGACGGTGGCTTGTGGGCTTGTGACCGGCAACTTTATATGGCAGTGGCGGTTGACCTCATAGCGTGGAAGGTACGTACACAGCTTGTGCGAATCCAGCTACGTGCCAGAACTCCTTGTCATGCGCTGTCGGCCACTGGCGGCAGTGCGGCGACGCGATACGATACACGTTGCCCCATCGGGCGAATGGGGGTGAAATGCCAGTTCCTCGGGAGAGTACTATCGTGCGGAATTGCGAAGCTGACGCGACGGCGCCAAATGCAACGGCTCACTTTGCCGACCGGCTCGCTGCCGCGGTTCGCCGGGTCGGCAATCCGGTGCTGGTCGGTCTGGATCCGCGCTACGAGCAGCTTCCACGCGGATTGCGGGACGGCGATGCAGGCGATCTGCGCCATCGAGCCGCTGCCTGTGCGTCATTTTGTCGCGGCGTGATCGACGTTGTGGCGGACCTCGTGCCGGCCGTCAAGCCGCAGGCGGCCTTCTTCGAGCAGCTTGGGCCCGCGGGGATGTCTGCGCTGGCGGACGTTATGGTGTATGCGCGCGGCAAGAACCTGTTGGTGGTTCTCGACGGCAAACGCAACGATATTGGTTCGACGGCTGCCGCGTATGCGGACGGTTACCTGGGCGATGCCACCAGCGGCGCGTGGGCCGTCGACGCGTTGACCGTCAGTCCCTATCTGGGCGACGACAGCTTGACGCCGTTTGTCGATACGGCGCAGCACAGCGGTGCCGGAGTCTTCGTGTTGGTCAAGACTTCAAATGCTGGCGGCAAGACGTTTCAAGACCTTGTCGTTGACGGCCGCCCGCTGTATCGCCACGTGGCCGATCACGTCGAGCGCTTGGCAGTCGAAACGGCCGGGCAGTGCGGTTATGGTCTGGTCGGCGCCGTGGTGGGCGCGACCTATCCCGAGCAGGCCGTCGAACTGCGCGGGGCCATGCCGCACACGTGGTTCCTCGTGCCCGGCTTCGGCAGTCAAGGAGGCACCGCGCGCGACGTGGCCGGGGCGTTCGATGCGCAGGGGCTCGGAGCAGTCGTCAACAACTCGCGCGGCATCATCTTCGCGCACGCGCTACCCGAATATGCCGCGCGCTTTGGCGATGCCCGCTGGCAGGAGGCCGTCGAGGCAGCGACGCGCGAGATGAACGCCCAATTAACGGCCGATACGCCTGCCGGCCGTTTGCGTGGCGGAGCATGACACGCACCTGATGGCGCCGGCCGGGTGCGTGGCACTGGACCGCATGTCCGGCCTCGGCAACACGGCGGTTCAAGATGCCAGGTTGTCTATTGCGAATGCGGCCACTGACCGGGGCGGGGATGCAAAGTCGTTGAGCTCGTACGGCATTTCCACGTGGATACGCGTACCCTTGCCGGCAGAGCTATCGATGCGAGCACGACCTCCGAAAAGCCGCGCACGCTCCTCGATTCCGCGCAAACCAAAGCGGCCCGGCGCCACGGTGCCGCGATCGAAGCCTCGTCCGTCGTCGCTGATGTCGAGCAGAATCGTCTCGCCGGCGCGGCGCAGCTCAACCAGGGCATTTCGCGAACCGCTGTGGCGAGCGACATTGGTCAGAGCCTCCTGGACAATGCGGAATAGCGCCGTTTCCAGAAATGCCGGCAGCTTTCGATCGATGTCGCTGTGCTCGAACTCGACGTTCGAACCTTCGTGCCGCGACAAGTCGCCGATCAGGTGCTCGATCGCGGCGACCAGCCCCGATTCGTCGATGATCGGGGGCCGCAGACCGCTGATGAGCCGGCGGCCTTCGCGTACCGCTTCGCGGAGGTGAATGGATGCCTGCGACAGCTTGGCGGCAGTGGCCCGGTCCAGTGGATCGAGCGTTGCTTCGCAGCTTTCAACCTGCATCTGCGCTCCGACGACAAATTGCACGATGCCATCGTGAATGTCGTGGGTTATGGTTTGGCGTTCCCGCTCCTGCAAGTCGAGCAGCCGGCGCAGCAGCATGCGTTCGTTCTCCGCGTCATTCTCCGCCAGCTTCTGCTGCGTCACGTCCTTGACCATTACGTAAAAGCCAACCACCTCGCCTTGGTCGTCATGGTCGGGTACGAGGCTTACGTGGGTATAGCTGGTGCTTCCATCGCTCCGATGGATCACGTTCTCGTACTCTTGCGACACGCCGCGCAAGGCGGCGTCGAAGTGGGGCAGCGCTCTGGCGTAGCCCGCCTCGCCCAACAAGTCACGCGGGTGCATTCCAATGATCTCTTCGGCCGGCCTGCCAAACCACTCCGAGTAGCGAGGGTTGACGAAGCGATAGCGAAGATTGCTGTCGATGTGGGCCAGCAGCGCGGGAACATTGTCGGCAATCAACTCGCGTTCGTGGCGGCTCTGGGCGAGATCCGCCTCGGCCTTGCGCCGATCGGTGATATCCACGCTCATGCTCACGCCGCATTCCACGCGGCCATCGTCGCGCAACAGTGGAAAGGCGCTGCGGAGCCGGCAACCGAGTTGGCCGCTCTTGTCCCGGTCATACCACTCAGTGCCCGACACCGAGCGTCCCGCAAAAACTTCGTCAATCATGTCCCGAGTGGCGTCGAGCGACTCGGGCGTGACGAGAATATCCAAGGCACTTGCGCCAACGGCCTCGGCGGCGGTATACCCGTAGAGTACTTCGGCGGTGCGGTTCCAGCTCAGGATGTGTCCCGCGCGATCAAACGTGAAGCAAACGGTCGGCATGTTGTCGAACAGGTTGTGAAAGCGCGAGTTGCTCTCGCGCTCGCGAGCCGTGCCGGCCGCCAATTCTTCGTAAAACAGCATCACCACGTACAACAACGATGCTCCGGTTAAGACCGTAAACACCTGTTGCATGCCGGATTGAAAGCGACTGTGGCGGCCGATCATGGGGAAATGATCCAGCGCGGGGATTTCATCCGAAATGTCGATCGAGCGCCACACGATCATGACCAGGAAACTCAATAGCGCAGCGCGCCGGATCGAAGGCGAACCCGCATTGGTGCGGGAGAAGTAAAGCATCGGCGCCAGAAAGAGGCACCAGGCACTCAATTGAAAAGTGTCTGCCGTCAGGCGACTGACCATGCCGTGCCGCTTGGCCCAGGAGGACGCGACCAGCAGGCAACCGCCCAGGATCAGCGACAGGCTGAAATACAGAAACAATCCGCGCCGTCGTGTGATGCCGATCATAAGTACTTGGCTCGCGGGCGACTTCCGTACTGATGAGAACTGGTATAATTCTCATTCGTGGATGGCGCAGGAGTCAAGTCCATGGCCGCATCCCGGGCAGCTAATGCTCGTCGCTGGCCCGCAACCACGGAGAGATCGTCGGCTCAAAGTCGCAGATTTCGTCGGGCTTGAAGTACAGGGCAATTTCGCGTTGGGCTGCGTCCGGTCCGTCGGAGGCGTGTACCAGGTTCATCTGCCGGCTGGAGCTGAAGTCGCCGCGAATGGTTCCGGCCGCGGCCTTCAAGCCGCTGGTGGCGCCGAGCATCTCGCGCACGACGCGAATCGCTTCCAGCCCTTCGATGATGGCGGCCACGACGGGCCCGCCGGTGATGAATTGCTCCAGGGTCGGATACCAACCCTTTTCGACGTGCTCGGCATAGTGCTGCCTGGCCAGCGCCGGCGTGATGCGCATCATCTTCAGGGCCACGATGTTCAAACCCTTGTCCTCGAAGCGGGTCAGAATTCGGCCGGACAGCCGGCGTTGCACACAGTCGGGCTTGAGCAAGATCAGCGTACGCTCCATGACGTTCCTCTCTCGTGCAGTGGTCCAATAAAGCGGGGATTGTAGAGCATTCTCGCGCGGCTCTCAATCCGACTTGCCACCGGAAGGAGTCAATGAGGCGCTGCCAGCTTGGCCATTGGTCCGATGGCCAGCGTCGTGTTCTGCGACAGCGGATAACGCTTGAGCACGTCGGCGATTTGGGCGACGGTGATCTCGTCGATGGCCTGCAAATCCTGTTGCACCGTGCGATACTCGCGGCGCTGCAGCCAGTTGGCGCCCACGGTGAACAGCCGGCCGCGCGGGCGCTCGCTGCTCAGCACGACGCGCGAGTTCACTTTGTTCTTGGCCTGCGCCAGCTCTGCTTCCGTAATACCGTCGCGCTCGGCTTGGGCGTAGACCTCGGCGATCCGCTGGAGATTGCTCTGGGCGTATTCGGGCGCGCAGCTCATGTAGGTCATGAAGATGCCGGTCCCCTGGTAGTCGTGATGACCGAGGCTGGCATGCTCGGCCAGTCCGGTATCGATCAGCGCCCAGTACAACCGGCTGCCCGAGTCATCACCCAGGACGGTGCCCAGCAACTTGGCGGCATAGCGGTCCGGGTCGGTGGCGCTCGGCCCGGCGGACAGCTCCAGGACATACTCCAGCGTGGCCGAGTCTTTTTTCAGGCACTCGAATCCGCGGCGCGGCACGGCGGGCGGCAACTCGCGCGCGGCGCCGGTGGGCTTCCACCCTCCGCAGAGCCGCTGAGCCGCGCCGATGAGCTCGTCGAAATCGATGCGCCCCGAACCCACCAGCGCGATGTTATCCGGCGAGTAGCGCTGTTCAAAATAGGCCCGCATGGCTTCGACCGGCAGATCGGTGATGCTTTGCACCGTGCCCAAAACGCTGCGTGCCAGCGGATGGCGACCAAAGAACGCCTCCTTGATGCGATCGTCGGCGCCAAACGGCGGTTGATCCTGATACATGCGGATTTCTTCGACAATCACCTGCTTCTCGGTGGTGAAATCGTCATCGCGCAAGCTGGGGCGAATGATGTCGCCCAACAGTTCGACCGCCGCCGTCTGGTATTCCGGCAGCACGGCCGCGTAGTAGACGGTTTGTTCTTCGCTGGTGAACGCGTTGTAATGGGCGCCCATCTCGTCGAACTCGCGATTCACGTCGTCGGCCGATCGTTTGGGCGTGCCCTTGAACACCATGTGCTCGAGAAAATGGCTCACGCCGGCCACGTCGTCGGTTTCGTCGCGGGCGCCGCTCTGCACGAAGAATCCCAGCGCGGTCGAATGTGCCTCGTCGTTGCACTCCGCGACGATTTGCAGGCCATTGGCCAACGTGTGTCTACGAAACTCCAACGGGCACCTCCAAGGGGCTGGAACCAAGCGTTACGACCGTGAAACCGCCGGGCGGATGTGCGGCCAGATAGCCGTTGATCGACTCGCACGTCAGCGCGTCGACCAGTGCGCCGACTTCATCCAGCGTGCGCACGCGCCCCAAGTGATACCAATCGCGAGCAATCGAGCCCGAGCGGGCCGAGCTCGACTCTTGCTGCATGATCAGGCTGCTCTTGATACGAGCTTTGAGCCGCGCTAACTCGCCGGCTTCGATGCCGCGCGCGACGCGCACCAGCTCGCCGATCGTGACGTCCAGGGTCTCTTGGGCTCGCTCGGCGCTGGTGCCGGCATAGCACAACACGGCGCCGCGATCGCGCAAGGTGTGCGTGGTAGCGTAAACGCTGTAACAGAGGCCGCGCTTTTCGCGCACTTCGGTGAACAGGCGGGAGCTCATGCCGCCGCTCAACACGCCCACGGCGCCCCACGCCTGGAAATAGTCTTCGTGGCGATACGGCGGGCTTTCATAGGCAATGCCGATCTGCGTCTGGTTCGACTCGTGGTGTACGTGCGCCAGGCGCGGCAGCGAGGCGCCGGTGACCGGATCGGGAACGTCGCGCGGTTGCCAATCGCCGAAAAGCTGGCCCACGTGATCCTTCAGGCGCTGCCAATCGACGTTGCCGGCCACGCCCAAGATCGTGCCGTTGGGATGAAAGTGCCGGGCGAAGTGTTCGCGGACGTGAGCCAGTTCGAGCGATTCGACCGACTCGACCGTGCCATAGCTCGAACGGCCCCACGGGTCGGGGTAGTGATGATGACGCAGTTCGAGCATTACTTTCTGGCCCGGTTCGTCTTCAATGCCGCGCAGCTCTTGCAGCACCATCAGCCGCGCCGCTTCGAGTTGATCTTCGGGAAAGTGCGGTCGCCGCAGCACGTCGGCATAGATTTCCAACGCGGGAAACAGATTCTTCGAGAGTGTTGCCCCGCTGTAGCTGGTTTGGCTGGTCGATACCGATTCTCCGCGTTCGACGCCCAGATTCTCCAAATCCTGCACGAACTGCCGGCTATCGCGCGGTCCGCAGCCGCGCATTCCCAACTCGCAGGTGAGCGTGCCCAAGCCCGCGGACACTAACGGCTCGTAAGCACAGCCGGCCGGTACCAGAAACGTGAACGCCGCCGACTCGAGCGACTTCATCGGCTCGGCCACCAGCGCCAGGCCGTTGGCATAGACGTGGGATTGAATGGGCGCGGTCACTTAAGCTCCTGGACTGTCAGGGAAACGAAGGGGGCAGGCCACGTTCGACACGGCTTCGATCGTACCACGCCAAGGTGGCTCAGGAGTAGGCGACCTCGACCGCCTTGTAGACCGTCCGCGTTTTGCTGAAGCCGAGACGCTGGTACAGCCGAATGGCGTCAACGTTCTGCGCCGTGACCTCCAGAAACGCGCGATGGAGCCCGGCTTGCTGAAAACCGGCCAACGCCTGATTCAGCAGGCAGGTGCCAAGGCGGCGCCCGCGATGCTCGGGCGTAACCCCCAGGTTTTGAATCGCGCCCAGCCCGGCATAATCGCGGATACCTTGAATCGTGCCGCAATACTCGGGAGCGTCGTCGGTCCCGGTGTCGCGAACGATCAACCAGGTGGCCGAGGGCAGGAAGCCTTGTTTGCCGCAAATCTCGTGCATCAGCCGGTGACAACCGGCCCAGTCGCCCAGGCACGGAAACACGTTGGCATCGATTTCCGCGCGAAAGCTCTGATATTTCGCTTCCGCGTGGGCCTCCAGCAGGGCGTCGTCCCACGACTCTATTCGGTAGGGAGGCGGCACTTCGGGCGGGCAGAACTGCCGTCCGGCCAGTTCGATTTCCATGCGGAATCGCTTGAAATAGGTCAATCCCATGGAACGGTCCGTTCGAGGGGGTAAGTGCGGCCGGAAAAATCCCTTTGCCTATCCATTAAATTTAGCGGTGGAACGCGCGATGTCAACTTTTCAGAAACGTAGACGACGACCCAACTTCGGCACAACGTGACGGACCATTGCGTCCAACCACCGATACCGAGCCAGCCCACGCGGCACAGCCGTCAGCACCCCTCCGCAGCAATCGTCCCACTCGCAGCGAGCCACCATCGCTGCGCGGTGGCGGTCACCAAAAGTCGCACTGTTTTTGCGAGCCAAAACTATTATTTGTGCTATTGAAAACAGGACTCGATATCATCATAATTGCGATATTAAGTGCCAACGCTACGGAAGTCTGGCTGCGCGGTTCTCAATTCCAGGAAGATGCTCGCCCATGAAGTGGCGGTTGCTCATTGTCAACCTGATGGGTTTGTTGCTGCTGATTGGATGCACGAACCCAACAGATCTTTCCTCGTCGACGGAGCATACGCCGCAGGCCGCCGCCAAACAGCATGGCTCGGGACCAACTCGTGCGGTGGCCACCGTGGGGATGGTTGCCGACGTGGTGCGCAACGTCGGCGGCGACCGTGTCGCGGTGCAACAACTGATGGGGGCAGGAGTCGACCCGCACCTCTACAAAGCCACGCGCGACGACGTGCAGACCATCATGCAGGGCGACGTTGTGTTCTACTGCGGTCTGATGCTCGAAGGTAAGATGACCGATACCTTGGTGAAAATGGCGCGCACCAAGCCCGTTTATGCCGTCACCGAGCTCATCGACGAAGAATCCTTGCTCGAGCCCCAGCAGCTTGCCGGGCACTACGATCCACACGTGTGGATGGACGTCGCCGCCTGGGCCAAGTGCCTCGACGCTGTGGCAACGGCACTTGCCGACTACGATCCGGAGCATGCGGCCGATTATGAGGCGAACGCCAAAGCCTATCGCGAGCAGCTTGCCGAGCTCGATCAGTACGCCAAGCGCATCGCGGCCACAATCCCCGCGGATCAGCGAGTCTTGATCACCTCACACGACGCGTTTAACTACTTTGGGCGCGCCTATGGTCTGGACGTGCAGGGAGTACAGGGCATATCGACCGAGTCCGAGGCCGGTTTGCAGCGCGTTAATGAGTTGGTCGACCTCATCGTCGGAAAGAAGATCAAAGCGGTGTTCGTGGAGACCAGCGTGCCGCGCAAAAGCATCGAGGCCATCATCCGCGGCGCGCAGTCGCGTGGCCACACAGTCGCGATCGGCGGCGAGCTGTATTCCGACGCGATGGGACAAGAAGGTACCTATGAAGGTACCTACGTCGGCATGATGGACCACAATATCACCACGGTCGTGCGATCGCTCGGCGGCGAAGCGCCCGAGCGTGGACTGCACGGCAAGCTATCCGCCCACTAAGGTCGCAAACCCGGGAACGCGCTTAGCTGCGCGCAGGTTCATGGCCGTGTCACCAATCGCATCGCCCCAGCCGTTCGCCGACGCGCCTGCCGGCGCCGCGCCGCCGCTGTCGATCTACGATCTGACCGTGGCCTATCACAATCGGCCCGTGCTGTGGGATATCAGCGTGGACGTGCCGGCCGGACAACTCGTGGGCATCGTCGGACCTAACGGCGCCGGCAAGAGCACGCTCATCAAGGCCGTCATGGACCTGGTGCCGCGCGCCGCCGGTCGCGTGCAGATCTTTGGCAAGCCGTACAAGCAGAATCGTCATCGCGTGGGCTACGTGCCGCAGCGCGAGAGCGTCGATTGGGATTTTCCGGTCAACGCGCTCGACGTCGTTGCCATGGGCCTGTATGGCAAGATCGGCTGGTGCCTGCCAGTGAGGCGCAAGCATCGCCGCGCCGCGCTGGCGGCGCTCGAGCGCGTGGGCATTGCCGACTTGGCGCAGCGGCAAATCAGCCATCTGTCGGGCGGCCAGCAGCAGCGCACCTTTCTGGCCCGAGCGCTTGCCCAAGACGCCGACTTGTACCTGATGGACGAGCCGTTCGCGGCTGTCGACGCCGCCACCGAGCGCGTGATCGTCGACTTGTTGCAGGAGCTGAAGCGTGCCGGCAAGACCATTCTTGTCGTACACCACGACTTGCAGACCGTCGTCGACTATTTCGATCACGTCATCCTGTTGAACATGCGGATCGTGGCCGCCGGAGCAACGCGCGAGACCTTCACGAAAGATAACCTGCAAAAGACCTATGGCGGCAAGCTGACGCTCTTGGATCAGGCGGCCGAGGCCATGCGGCAGGCGGAGCGCGCGTCATGAACCGGCGCCGGCGGCTAGGGCGAACTGCGCTGGTGCTGGCGGTGCTGTTGGTCGCCTTGTCCGGCAGCGCCGCGGCCCCGGCGACTCTACCCGGCGGCCGTGGCACGATCACCGATCGCTCGGTCGAGTGGCCCACCTGGCCGCAATGGCGGCGAGTGCTGTTGCTTGAGGACTACAACACCCGGCTGGTGTTGCTCGGCACGACGCTGCTTGGATGCGCCGCGGGCACGGTTGGCAGCTTCACGCTGCTGCGCAAACGATCGCTGATGGGCGATGCCCTCAGCCACGCGACCTTGCCGGGCATTGGCATTGCCTTCGTCGCCACGACCTTTGCCGGCGGCGACGGAAAATCACTGGCCGTCCTGCTCGCGGGAGCCACCATCAGCGGAATCGTCGGCCTGGCGGTCATCCTGTTCGTTCGCAACGCGACGCGCGTCAAAGAAGATGCCGCCATGGGGATCGTGCTCAGCGTTTTCTTCGGCGCGGGGGTGGCCGTGCTGGGCATTGTGCAGCAAATGGAAACGGGACACGCTGCCGGACTGACGGGATTCATCTACGGCAAGACGGCGTCGATGGTCCCGCTCGACGCACAACTCATCGGCGCCGCCGGGCTGGCCGTCGCGATCGTCTGCCTCTTGCTGTTCAAAGAGCTGCGGCTGTTGTGCTTCGACGAGACGTTCGGCGCCTCGCGCGGTTACCCGGTAATAGTGCTGGACGTCGTTCTCATGGGGCTGGTCATGGCCGTTACGATCATTGGATTGCAGGCCGTGGGGCTGATTCTGATGATCGCCCTGCTGGTGGTGCCGGCCTGCGCTGCCCGATTCTGGACCGAGCGGATGTCGGTGATGACGATTGCCTCGGCGGCCATCGGCGCCGTCAGCGCCTTGTTGGGCGCCAGTTTGAGCGCGTTGGCGCCCAACCTGCCGTCCGGCGCCATGATCGTGCTGGTCGCTACCTGCGTGTTCCTGGTGAGCATGTTCTTCGCCCCGTCGCGCGGGCTGGTCGCACGTGCCGTGCGCCGGCGCCGGCTCGAGTCGAAAGTACACCGGCAGCATCTGCTGCGTGCCATCTACGAGCGATTGGAAACGGCGGGAAACGCTCCTCTGCGCGACGACTCGCGCGCGTCGGCGCCGGTTGCGATCGAGGATTTAGCGCCGATGCGTTCCTGGTCTCGCCGGCAACTGGAGAAGCAGATTCAACAGGGCGAACGACAAGGGTTGTTGCGGACCGAGGAAGGCCGCACCGTGCTGCTGACGCCCGCCGGGTGCCGCGAGGCCGCTGGCACCGCGCATCGGCACCGGCTGTGGGAGCTGTTCCTGATTCGTTATGCCGACGTGGCGCCGGCGCAAGTCGATCGCGATGCCGACGCGATCGAGCACGTGCTCGACGCGCAGATGGTGGCCGAATTGGAGGCGCTGTTGCGCCAACAAGACGCCAGCCGCGCGGTCGTGGCCAGCCCTCACGCGCTCGATCGACCAGCAGGCCCGGCACACGGCTCGACCACCCCCTAGGGAAATCGCGATGAGCGGACTGGAAACCTGGAATTGGTCGTTCGACGGCTGGATCGTGCTGGCCGGAGCGCTGTGCGCCGTTGCGTCATCGCTGGTGGGCAACTTTCTCGTATTGCGCCGCCTGAGCCTGCTGGGAGACGCCATCAGCCACGCCATCTTGCCCGGGCTGGCGGCCGCGTTTCTGATCACCGGCGCGCGCGAGAGCGTGCCGATGTTTGTGGGCGCCGCGGCAGTCGGCGTGCTCACGGCGATGTCGACCGAGTGGATTCGGGGTTACGGCAAAGTCGACGAAGGCGCTGCCATGGGCGTCGTGTTCACAGGCTTGTTCGCACTGGGGCTGGTCATGATCGTCCAGGCCGCCGACCGCGTCGATCTCGATCCCGACTGTGTCCTCTACGGCGCCATCGAACTGACGCCGCTCGACGCGGTCGCGATTGGTGCGTGGCAGGTGCCCCGGGTGGTGGTGGTGCTGTCGGTCGTGTTGCTGGTGAACTTGTTCGTGGTCGTGGTGTTCTTCAAGGAGCTGAAGATCTCTGCATTCGATCCGGCACTGGCCAGATCGTTGGGGATCCATGCCGGCGTGATGCACTACCTGTTGATGACGCTGGTTGCAGTAACGGCGGTGGCCAGCTTCGAGAGCGTGGGCAACATCCTCGTGGTGGCAATGTTCGTCGTGCCCCCCGCGACGGCCCACCTGTGTACGGACCGGCTGTCGGTCATGATCGCGATCAGCGCCCTAGTGGCGGCCGCGTCGGCCGTGTTGGGGCACGTGGGCGCCATGGTTGTTCCCCGGTGGATCGGATATGGCAGCACGAGCACGGCCGGCATGATGGCCGTGGCTGCCGGGCTGTTGTTCGCGATTGCCGTGTTCTTTGCACCGCGCTACGGCGTATTGATGAAGCTGGTACGCCGCGGCCTGCTGTCGCTGTCGATTCTGGCCGAGGACGTGTTGGCCATGCTGTTTCGAGACGAGGAGCGCCATCCGCAGGGAGCGGTTCGCGACGGCGCTGCCGTGCGGCAATCGCTTCTTTCCGGCCGATGGTCCACCCGGGCCGCGCTGTTCATGCTGCGCCGCCGGGGCGATCTGATCCTTGGAGCGGTAGGGTATTCGCTGACGGAGCAAGGACGCCGCCGCGCCCAGACGCTGGTGCGCTCACACCGCCTGTGGGAGCAGTATCTCGTCGAGTCGGGCGGGCTCGAGGGGAGCCATCTGCATGAGAATGCCGAGCGCTTGGAGCACTTTACCGACGATGAACTGCGGCAGCAATTGGCGGCCGAAACGGCCAGCCCGCGTGTCGATCCGCACGGCACGCCTATTCCGCCCGAATGAGACTGCGCAACACGCGCATGTTGACGGCGTCCATCTGCTCGCCATCGATCTCTTCCTTGGCAGTTTCCAGGTACATGGGCGTTTTGGCGAAGCGGGGGTCGTTGAGCAAGTGGCGAAACGGCTCGAGCCCCAGCTTGCCTCGACCGATGTGTTCGTGGCGATCGACGCGCGAGCCAAGTTCGCGCTTGCTGTCGTTCACGTGAAAGGCCTTCACCCGGCGCAAGCCCACGGTGCGCGCTATCTGGTCGATCGTCGATTCGTACTCGTCGGGCGTTCCCAACGGATATCCGGCGGCAAACAAGTGGCAGGTGTCGATACAGACGCCCAGGCGTTGGGGATCGGTCACATCGGCGATGATCGCGGCCAGGTGCTCCAGCCGCCAGCCCAGATTGGTCCCCTGGCCGGCGGTGTTTTCCAAGAGCGTGCAGGTCTTGAGCGCCGGCTCCAGGTGGTGGATTTGGTCGAGCGCCTGGATGATGCGGGCGAGGCCGGCGTCTTCCGAGCTGTTGACGTAAGCGCCCGGATGGGCCACGACACCGCCGATGCCCAGCCGTTCGGCTCGCAACAGTTCCACCCGAAACGCCTCAATCGACCTCTCCCAAAGCGCATCGTCCGGGCTGGCCAGATTGATCAGATACGAGTCGTGCGCGATCGGCCGCTTGATTTTCAGGCGCTTCAAGGCCGACCGAAACAACGCGGCGTCCTCGTCGGTCAGTTCCTTGGCGCGCCACTGGTTGTTGTTCTTGGTGAACACCTGCACGGTGTCCATGCCGTACTCGTGCGCCGCCTCGACGGCTTTGTAGTAGCCGCCGGCGATCGACATGTGAGCGCCGAGCAATGGCAAGTCGAGTCTCCGATGGGGTTTGTGCGCACCGTAGGCGAGCGAGGCGCCGGATGGGCCACGTTTGAGCGGGGCGCGCACGCGCACGGGGCGACTCTTCCAGGCAGAGCGCGGAATGCGGCGCGAGCCGAGCTTTCTTGTCCCAAGCCGTCAATTGCGAACGGTCGGGCCGGAAAGCGTGGCGTCAGGCAGGCGTCACGGACGCGGCCCGGGGGCCCTTGCCCTTGGGATTTTGCCCCTGCTCGACCGTGTACTCGACCTGTTGACCTTCGCTGAGGTCGTCGAAGCCGCTGTTGGCGACGCTCGAGTGGTGGAAGAACACGTCTTCGCCGGAATCGCCTTGGATGAATCCGAATCCCTTATCGTGAACCAGCTTCTTGATCTTGCCGTTAGCCATCTACAGAACTCCTGGACCAGTTTCCCCTGCTTGACGATGCCGGCTGAATCACGCGTTTCTGCCACGGTTGGTCAAGACAGGGAGCTATCATAGCAGACAAGGCACTATTGAATAGACCCCAGGGGGCCTGCACCAATCCCGTTCGTCCCAGTTCGGGTGAGGCAAAACCATGGGGCCAGGATGCCCGCGGCGTCATCGCAGGGCCTGGCCGGGCTTCCATGCCGTGGGTCGTCCAGGCTACTTCCGGGTGGCATTTGCTTGTCTGCCGCATCGATCGAGGTAGAATGGGGTCATCCGATAAGTACTTGCACCGCTGCGTTTATGGAGCTTGGCAATGGCTGAATGGTGGATGCCAGCGCTGGCGGTTTTGGCGGTCGCCGCAACTATTGTAGCACTGGCGTGGCGTCCGGTTCGCGCGCGAATTCGCCAGCGCGACCTGGTGCGCGCCCGCAAGGACTTCCGCCGCACGCGCGAGCACCTGGAAGCCAAGTTCCTGCAACTCGCTTCGCAGAGCGGCAAACCGCGCGGACTGGAGTGGGTGCGCTGCGACTTCGAGGATGACGTCGTTTATGCGCGCAATCGCCGCAGCGGCGAGATTTCCGCGTTCGTCGGCGTGACGATCGGATTCGAGGCCACGCTGGGCGGCGGCATGGAAGACGTGGAAGCCGTCAGCAACCTGCGCGCGGCCACGGCCGTCTTCCGGATCGAACGCGGCAAGTGGCGCACCGAAGGCCGCACGCTGTTCAATCTCAACCCTTCGGAAGCCGTGGCCTTCTACCAGGAAAACCTGGAACTGGTCGGCAAGGAACTGGCCGGGCAAAAGTGACGGCGAAGTGGCGACACGCTACACTTCCAGCAGCTTGCGCAGCACGGTTTGCAGGATGCCGCCGTTGCGATAGTAGTCGAGTTCCACTGGCGTATCGATGCGCAACAGCGCCGTAAACTTGCTGGTCGATCCGTCGGCCGCCTTGGCGACGACTTCGAGCGATTGGCCGGGCTGTAATTGATCGTTCAGACCGGGAAAGTCGTACGTCTCTTCGCCGGTAAGGCCCAGCGATTCCCAAGTCTCTCCGGCGGCGAATTGCAGCGGCAGCACGCCCATGCCCACCAGGTTGCTGCGGTGAATGCGCTCGAAGCTGGCGGCGATGACGGCGCGCACGCCCAATAGCATCGTTCCCTTGGCGGCCCAATCTCGGCTGCTGCCAGTGCCATACTCGGCGCCGGCCAGCACCACCAGCGGCACACCTTCGCTCTTGTACTTCATGGCCGCGTCATAGATGCTCAATACTTCGCCATCGGGCAGATGGCGCGTGACGCCTCCTTCGGTGCCCGGCGCCAAGTGGTTACGAATGCGAATGTTCGCAAACGTGCCTCGCGTCATCACGCGGTCGTTGCCACGCCGCGCTCCGTAGCTGTTGAAATCGCGCACGTCGACGCCCTGCTCGACCAGATACTTGCCGGCAGGACTCTTGGCGGCGATTGATCCGGCCGGAGAAATGTGGTCGGTGGTTACCGAATCGCCCAGCATGGCCAGCACGCGTGCTCCGCCCAGCGGGGCGATCGGGTCGACTTCCCGCTGCAGTCCCAACAGAAACGGCGGCTCTTGGATGTACGTGCTCTCGGCAGACCAGTCGTAGAGGTCGCCGGTGCTGGTGGGCAGTTTGTTCCATTTCTCATTCGAGGTGAAGACGTTCGCATACTGTCGCGAGAACATTTCAGGCGAGATGCACTCGTCGATGGTCGTTTGCACCTCGGCCGGCGTGGGCCAGATGTCTTTCAGGTAGACGTCCTGCCCGTTGTTGCCCTTGCCCAATGGCTCGGTGAGCAAATCGATATCGGTGGTGCCGGCCAAGGCATAAGCGACGACCAGCGGCGGGCTGGCCAGGTAGTTGGCCTTCACCAGCGGGTTGACGCGCCCCTCGAAATTGCGATTGCCGCTCAACACGGCCGCGGCAACCAGGTCGCCGTCGGTGACGGCCTTGGCCACCGGCTCGGGCAAGGGGCCGCTGTTGCCGATGCAAGTGGTGCATCCGTAGCCGACCGTGTAGAAGCCTACGGCCTCGAGCGCTTTGGTGAGCCCGGACTTGTCGAAGTAGTCGGTAACCACGCGCGATCCCGGCGCGAGGCTGGTCTTGACGTAGGGCTTGGGCTTGAGGCCCTTCTCGGCTGCTTTTTTCGCCAGCAGTCCGGCGGCCATCATCACCGAGGGATTGCTGGTGTTGGTGCAACTGGTAATGGCGGCGATCACGACCGCGCCATGACCGATCGTCGAGCACGAACCATTGTCGACCACTTCGGCCTTGCGCTGCAGACCGGCTTCATCCAGCGCGAAGCCGCGCTCGGCCACCGGCGCCGAAAGCGACTTGCGGAACGACACTTTCATCGAAGCCAGCGGCACGCGATCCTGCGGACGCTTGGGTCCGGCCAGGCTCGGCTCGACCGTGCCCATGTCGAGCGTTACGACCTTGGTGAACGTCGGCTCCGGACCGTCGTCGGTGCGGAACAACTGCTGCTCCTTGGTATAGCGCTCGATCAGTTCAACTTCGGCCGGCGAACGGCCGGTGCGCCGATAGTATTCCAGCGTCTCGGCGTCGACCGGGAAGAAACCCATCGTGGCGCCGTATTCGGGCGCCATGTTGCCGATCGTCGCGCGGTCGGCCAGCTTCATCGTGGAAACGCCCGGCCCGAAGAACTCGACGAACTTGCCGACGACCCCTTCCTTACGCAAGATCTGGGTCACCGTCAGCACCAGGTCGGTGGCCGTGGCGCCGGCTGGTAGCTGGCCGGTCAGCTTGAAGCCCACCACTTCGGGCATGAGCATGTACAACGGCTGTCCGAGCATCACGGCTTCAGCCTCGATGCCCCCGACGCCCCAACCCAGCACGCCCAGGCCGTTGATCATCGTGGTATGGCTGTCGGTGCCCACCAGCGTATCGGGCACGGCCACAGGGTCCCTGTCATCGCCGCGCAGAAACACGCCCTTGGCCAGGTATTCCAAGTTGACCTGGTGTACGATGCCGACCGACGGCGGCACTGCGCGGAAATTGGCAAACGCCCCTTGTCCCCAGCGCAAGAATTCGTATCGCTCGCGGTTTCGCTGGTATTCCAGATCGACATTGGCCGCTAGCGCCGTGGAGCTATTGAACGCGTCGACCTGCACCGAGTGATCGATGACCAGGTCGACCGGGATCAGCGGGTTGATCCTGGTCGGATCGCCGCCTAATCGCTGCATGGCGGCTCGCATGGCGGCCAGATCGACCACGGCCGGCACGCCGGTGAAGTCTTGCAGCAGCACGCGCGTGGGATGGAACGGAATTTCGACTTGTGCCGGCTTGGCGGCGTTCCAAGCGGCCAGGTGCTTCACGTCGTCTTCGCGGACCGCATAGCCGTTGCAGTTGCGCAGCGCCGATTCGAGCAGGATGCGGATGGAGAAGGGCAGGGCGGCGATGTTGGCCAGGCCGGCTGCTTCCAGTTTTGAGAGACTGTATAGGCTGGCCGTTCCCTGTCCGGTTTCGAACCTCTGGCGCGCCGCAAAGGGATCCGACTTGCGATCACTCGACATGACTCATGTGCCTTCGCTGTGAAAGAGCCCGCGCGCCGCTTACGCGCTTCAATTGTTGCAATCCGCACGATTGTACCGCGCGCTGGCGGATTTGTCTGCGGGGGGAATACGCGCCATCAGGCCCGAACCGCGGAGGTGTCGGCATCAGCCGGCGAACTTCTCCGGCACGGGTCCGATTTGACGGACGCCCTGTTGCGATCTAGGTTTGCGCGTGACCGCCGGCAGGCGACAGCACGCTTCACAGGAGGCCCTGTCAACAGCGCCACCGCCCTCCTGATGTGGTCCGAGCCATACCCGCGGCCGCAGGCTCCACTCCTTTTTGCAGAGACGGGAACGTCCTCATGCCGGACACTTCGCACGACGATCTTTTGGCGCGCCTGGCGGGGCAGAGTGGGCTGCCCGGCGAAGACCCTTGGGCCGCGATCGCGGCTTCGCAACCGCGACACGCCGCCGTTGACGGGAAGGAACCGGACGGTACCGAGGACGAGAAACTCGCCCAACTGCTCAAACGAGTTCACGGCGTGGCCGACGGCGGCGACCATGCTGCCGAAGCCGCGTCACGCCTGACAGCGAAAACGCGTGACGGAGTCGCCAAGGACCCTTTCGTGCCGCTCGAGCCGCGCACGATCGCCGAGGCCGGGCTGACGATCAGCGGCGTTGAAGGGCTGATCCTCAAGCTGCTGCTGTCACGCGGCGATACGGTCGGCCGCGGCGTCAGCGATCATATCCGGCTGCCGTTCGGAACGATCGAGACGCTGCTGCGCGACATGAAGAGCGATCAGCTTGTCGTTCACAAAGGCTCGGCGCCCATGAACGACTATCTTTATCAGTTGACGGACATGGGGCGCGAACGCGCCCGCCGCTTGAGCGAGCACTGCACGTACTTTGGCGCGGCGCCAGTGGCGCTTAAGGACTATATTTCCGCCGTGGCGATGCAGTCGCTCACCGCGCAACACCCGACCACCGAAGACCTCGAGCGGGCGTTCTCCGACCTGTTGATCAACAAGTCGATGCTGCGCCGGCTGGGACCGGCGATCAATTCGGGCCGCGGTTTGTTTCTGTTCGGCGCGCCGGGCAACGGCAAAACCAGCATCGCCGAGCGCGTGACCAAGGCTTTCGGCCAGACGATTTGGATCCCCCGCGCCATCGGCGTCGACGGCGAGATCATTCGGCTGTACGACCCCAACGCCCACGAGGAGATCCCCTTGGACCCGGGCAGCGGTCTGCTGGATGAGAATCAAATCGATCGCCGCTGGATTCGCATTCGCCGTCCGACGGTGGTGGTGGGTGGCGAATTGACCATGTCCAACCTGGAGGTGACGCTCAACACGTCCACCGGCATCAGCGAGGCCCCCATGCAATTGAAGAGCAATTGCGGCACGCTGGTCATCGACGACTTCGGCCGCCAGCGGATGAGCACCGACGAACTGTTGAATCGCTGGATCGTGCCGCTGGAAAAGCGGTACGACTACTTGAACCTGGCCAACGGCAAGAAGATCGAAGTGCCATTCGATCAGCTCGTCATTTTCTCCACCAACCTCGAGCCGCGCGACCTGGTGGACGACGCGTTTCTGCGCCGCATTCCGTACAAGATCGAAGTCGTCGATCCGACGGAGGAAGAATTCCGCGATCTGTTCAAAATGATGGCGCCGAGTTTGGGCTTCGTCTACGACGACAACGTGGTCACGTATCTGCTGGAAACGCACTATCGCCCGCTGGCACGCCGCATGCGGTGTTGTCATCCTCGCGATCTGCTGACGCAGGCCCGCAACTTGTGCCTCTACGAGGGTCGACCGATGGAACTGTCGAACGACTCGATGGACTTTGCCGTGGAAAACTATTTCGCGGTGCTCTGAGCCGCGCTATTCCCCTCTGGCTGGAAGAACTTGACGGCCTCGGCCATGCCGTCGAACAGATAGCGCGCCGCGCTATAGTGGCCCGCGTTCCACCAGATGATGGGCGGCTCGCCATAAGCGCGCCACAAAGCCTCGGTGCAGGCGGGGGGCACCACTTCGTCGTGCCGCGCGTTGAGCATCAAAATTTCGCGGCCCGGCAGCGGTCTGGCGTACGTGATCGGATCGACCGGCCGAAACAGCGCGAACAACTGTTCCTTCGTGCCGCCACCTTCGATCCAGCGCTTGCGCAACGGCGCTAGTTCGTTGCTCGTCCAAGCCACCTCGCCCATGTCTCCTCCGGCCAGGATCAGGCAGATCTTCTGAAATCGCGGTTCGACGCCCGACGCCAAGGCGCTGGTGATGCCGCCCAGGCTGATGCCCATGATGCCGAGCTGCGCGGCGTCCACCTCGTCTTGCGCGGCCAGCCAGGCGGCA
>JBGSYQ010000097.1:0-49145 GCA_041750795.1 Pirellulales bacterium
TTAGTGCGGCGGCTGGTCGAAATGCACGACGGCAGCATCGAGGCCCGCAGCAAAGGCGCCAATCAGGGGAGCGAATTCATCGTTCGTCTGCCGCTGGCGATTCAGCCCCCAACCGAGTCGCCAAGTGGTGACGAGGCCGACCTGAAACGCCTGAGCCCGGGGCGCATTCTCGTGGTCGACGACAACAAGGATTCGGCTACCACCATGGCGATGTTCTTACGCCTCAAAGGAAATGAAGTGCGTACTGCCAACGACGGCCTGGAGGCGCTGGAGGTTGCCGAGGCGTTTCACCCGGAAATTGTGCTGCTGGATATAGGCCTACCCAAACTGAACGGCTACGACGTGGCCCGCCGAATTCGCCAGCAACCATGGGGGCAAGACGTGCTGCTGATTGCCCTAACCGGCTGGGGAAACGACGAGGACAGACGGCTTTCGCAGGAAGCGGGGTTCAACTTCCATATCGTCAAACCGGTGGATCTTGCGGCCCTTGAAGAGTTGCTGGCCGGTGCAAAGTAGTGCGAGTCGAATACGCCACGGCTAGCAGAGTTGCTGAAGAGGGTGGCGAGCGAGAAGGCCGCAGGAGCACATCTAACTTCCTGGCAGCCTCGAGTTGCATCGTCGGCACAACGTGGGAATAGGTGTCGAGCGTGATGCCGATCTGCGAGTGGCCCAGCCGTTCTTGCAAGAACGTGGGATGAACGCCGGCGGCGAGCAGGAGTGTGGCGTAGGTGTACCGCAGTTGGATTGCCATCGCGAATTGAGCGAGCGGTAGCAGCTTGGACGATTCATCAAATAGTCCCTTCAGTGGCAAGAGCAATGCCGCAAAAAGCCATCACAGCTTGCGCGAGTCGTAAGCCCAATGCAGCAAGGCCTGCCGCTGTTTCGGCCGGCACTGCAAATCGCCTCGGCGGCAGTGCTTCTTGATTTGTGCGACGTGGCGGCGGACGGCCAGCCACCGCTTGATTTGGCGCTCGTCGTCGACACACCGCCGGCCCATGAAGTAGCGACAGTACCACTGAAACCAGCCTCGCGGGTCTTCGTCGTAGATCCAGCCCTTCGCGCGCCACAGCGACAGCGGCTGCGAGGCATTCACTAGGAAGTAGTTCAAATTCGGATCGTGCCGTTCGCGGCACAATTTGGCGTTCTCAAACCAGTCGGCAGGGAACTCCTTGGTGCAATCGGTCATGTACTTGCCGCCGAATACGCCCAGCTCGAGCATTTCTTTGGGTGTGAGCTCCGGGCGAAAACCTGGATGAAACGCTTGGCCGACGGGTTCCGTCAGGTAATAGACATAGCCACGTTGCATTAGGTCGTTGACGACCACGCGTTTCTTTCTCATATTCGCCCGACAGCGATTGGAGTGAAAACTTGGAAATCTTCGTTGCTTCACCGTAGACAGCAGCACCAACACGACCGATCGACGTGCGTCATATTGTAGCCGACGGAAGAGTCGACCAGGTCACGTTCGGGAGTTTAGGATGAAACGAAGTGCGTGCTGATTGGCTGACGGGCTGAGTTACGCACGATGCCGAGACTTGGGCGGCTTTCGCACTAGATGCATCATCGCATCACACTTGCCTGCCGCATCGAGCTGGAGCGTCGGCACGACGTGAGAGTACGTCATCGAGCGTGATGCCGATCTGTGAGTGGCCGAGACGTTCCTGGACCGCCTTGGGATGCGCTCCGGCGGCGAGCAGGAGCGTGGCCGATGTGTGCCGCAGGTCGTGGAAGCGGATGGCCGGCAGATCGGCCGTGTCGAGCAGCGGCTTGAAGTGATTGACGTGAAAGTGGGTGCGCCGCAACGGGCCGCCGCTGGAATTGCAGAAGACCCAGGGCTGTTTTGCAAAACCATCGCGCACCGATTGGGCCCGATGTTTCGTCAGGGCGGCGACGACAAACAGCGGCAAATCGACGCGCCGGCGGCTCTTGGGAGTCTTCGGCTCGGCCTGGGACAGCTTGCCGTTGATCGCGATCAGCGTACTGCGGACATTGATTGTGCGGCCCTTGAGGTCGACGTCCGGACATTACTGCAGCCTGACGAAGCCGACCTGTTGCATCGCGACACGTACATCGCCGATGCCAGCGTCGCCAACAACAACTTCGGCCTGGAAGGCGCGTACCTATCGGCACCCGCAACATCGGCAAATCGTCGCAGACGTTGTTTCAGGCGATCCTGCGGTTCGATCTCACGCAGCTCATCGGTGCAAGCATCACGAGTGCCGTGTTCACGATCACTGCGGACGGTGGCGACGTATTCACGGGCGAGACGTTTACGATCCATCAACTGGACGGAGCTCGGGGCAACGTGGAACGTCTACAACGGCGCAAACGCCTGGACAACGCCTGGCGGCGACTTCAACCCCGTGCCAGCTCCATCGCTGTTCGTCCCCGCTGTTCAAAACCTGGTGTTCGACTCTGGTGCGTCGACAGCGACGACACGCCCGTGTTCGCGGTAGATATCTGGGACGAGGCCTGCTGATGCCGTTCAACATTTATGACCTCGGCGATCGCGTGAAGGTCTCGGCCGCGTTCACGGACGCTGGCACGGGCGAGTTGATCGACCCGGACGTCATCAACGTCACCATCAAGACACCCGCAGGCGTGCTCACGACCTACACGCACGTCGCCGATGCCAACCTCATCAAGGAAGACGTGGGGCAATACTACGCGATGGTCAACGCGAACGAGCCAGGCTTTTGGAAGTATCGCTGGCGATCGGGGGGTTACGGGCAAACGGCAAAGGAGAAAGAATTCAAAATCCGCACGGCGCATGCGTTGGAATGACCCCCGGGATATTAGGTACTTTTTTCGCACGACACAGATGGTTTTCCACCCCCGGCACCGCCGCACTAGACACAGTCCGTCCAGAGAATCGACATGAAACTCCGCGACCGCATCAAAGAGCTACGTCGGGTCAAAGCCAGCGAGATCCTGGCCGAACCCTGCGAACTGGCGTACGCATCCCAAAGCGCAACAAGACGCCATGCGCGGCATCCTGGCCGAGGTCGGGATCGCCGACGCCCTGTTGGTACAGGCGATGCCGGCCGGGCACCGACTGATCGACAGACGCCCGCGGGAAAACGTGCCCACCGACGGACAGGGGCTGCTCCTAGTCCCAAAGAGTAGAGAGCCTGGACGTCGTCATACTGTTGGCAATCGTCGATCCGTTGGCGGCGATTGCCATATCATCGAGATTGACAGTCATCTGGCAGCACACTAGTCTTCCGGCGCAAGTTGCCAACGGGAAGCCGCCCTCGCGGTAAGTGGTGGACCCAGGCGATCCTTACGATGGCTGGGGATGCATTCGTGCTCGAAATGCCAGCGTTCGTCGATATCCATTGTCATCTCATTCCAGGCATCGACGATGGGGCAACGACTTGGGATGAGACGCTGGCCATGGCGCAGATGGCTGTGGCCGATGGCATCGGCACCATCATCGCAACGCCACATCAATTGGGCAGTTTTGTTCATAACCAGGCGACCACCATCCGTGCCCGCACGTGTGAGCTGCAAGGGTTTCTCGATCAGCATCAAGTTCCGCTAAGGGTGTTGCCCGGGGCCGACGTGCGGATCGAAGCGGACCTGGCGGCGCGCATTAGCCGCGGAGAAGTATTGTCGTTGGCCGATCATCGTCGACACGTATTGCTCGAGCTTCCGCACGAGATCTATTTTCCGATCGATCGGCTGCTGGCAGATTTGACGGCCATTGGCGTGGTGGGCATTCTGTCGCATCCGGAACGAAACTTCGGAATCCTGGCGCAGACTGGCGTCGTACGTCCGCTGGTGGACGCCGGCTGTTTGATGCAAATCACCGCCGGCAGCCTGTCGGGTGCGTTCGGACCAGACTGCCAGAAATTTTCGGAATGGCTCGTCGAGCGACGACTCGTTCATTTTGTCGCCAGCGATGCCCATGGAGCAAAGTCGCGACGTCCGTTGCTTCGCAAGGCATTCGACCGGGTCGTCGCATTGGCAGGCCGCGAAACTGCCCTGGATCTGTGCTGCAGAAATCCGGCGGCTGTGGCCGCGGGCCATCCAGTGGTCGCCGGTTGCACGCAAGCAAGAACCAGCCGGTTCGGCGGGTGGCTCGGCCGGAAAAGGGCGGGTTGATGATACTCGATGGGCCAATTGCACGACGCGCATTGCTGCCCTTCATCGTCGTGGCCGTACTGCCCCTGGTTTGTCGCGCCCCAGTCTATGCACAGAGAAACACCGACGGTTGGGTCGATGCTCGTACCGCGGGACGCATCACGTGCCGGGCTGACTTCGCGCTCGACGACTATGAGGGACTCTTTGGTCCATTGGAACAGTTGCAAAGCGACCTGACGCGAATGCTCGGCGTCGAGCCTGCCCGGGAACGGGTTGAACTGAACCTGTTCGCCGACAAGAGCGCGTATCGCAAATACCTGCAAGCGCGTCTGCCGCAAGTCCCAAACCGCCGGGCGCTCTTCCTCAAGGGGGCGGGGCCGGGCCAGGTCTTTGCCTATCGCAGCGCCGAGCTGGCCGTCGACGTTCGGCACGAGACCACACACGCGTTACTCCATGCCTCGCTGCCGATGGTCCCGCTGTGGCTCGACGAGGGCTTGGCCGAGTACTTCGAAGTTGTGCCGGCACTGCGCCCGTTTCGCAAAGACTATCTCAACAAACTGAAATGGAACGCTCGTCTCGGGACAACGCCGAGGTTGGTCCAATTAGAAGCGATCCGCCAACTGAACGACATGGACGAAGCGAGCTATCGAGGCGCCTGGGCCTGGGTGCATTTCATGCTTCACGGACCCCCGGAAGCACGCGAGGAGCTCGTTGCCTTTCTGGCAGATATTCATGCTCGCACGCCTCCGGAACTGTTGAGCGAGCGCCTCGAACGTCGATTGCCGGGAGTGGATCGCCGCATGGCAAATCACTTCAAGTCGTGGGTGATTCGCCGCCCTCTTTCCGAGTCGCAGTAGCCGCGCACAGCAGGTCCGCCCTGGTGCCGCACGCGGCCGACGGTCGCCCGAGCAAACGCGCCATCCCGCGCCTGATCTATTCGAATCACGCGGCGCCTCCATCGTGCTCAGGCGCGACCGCGCGCTGATAGTAATTCACCAGCGACACGAAGCCGGTGGAAAAGATGCTACGACTACGGCAACTTTTTGCACGAACGGAGGATTCATGATGCTTTGCGGCAAGGAGCACCGAAGTCACTCGTGGCGGATTGTGGCGTCGGCGGCAGCGCGTGGCCGCCGCCTGCCGATCGATGATTTCGCCGAGCGAAGCAATGAAAGCTTCCTTCGCCCAACGACAAGGTAGGCAGCACATCGTGCTGCAACAGGACACTTACGGGAGCAGTACCGATGAAAGTTCTCGCGCGGATCAGAATGACCACGTTGGCTCTGGCAAGCGCCGGGCTGCTATTGCCGCAGACAGCCGCTGTGGCCGCGGACCAGTCAAATGCGCCTGGCCCGCAAGGTGCTGCCGCGGAGGCGACCGTCCGGGACGTGGCGTTGGCCGCGGGCGGCGTCCTGCAGGGGCAAGTACTGGCACCCGAAGGTCAACCTGTTTCCCAAGCGCCAGTAACGGTCTGGGCATCCGGGCGCCGCATCGCTGCGACTGAGTCCGATGCGGACGGAGGCTTCGCTATCGCGGGTCTGCGCGGCGGACACTATACCGTCGTCGCCCCCGAGAGCAGCAGCGAGTATCGCCTGTGGACGGAAAACACCGCGCCACCCCACGCCGTCCAACGCGTGTTACTTGTCGCTGGCGGTGCTGCAACACGCGGACAAAGTGGTAGAGGAAGATGGTCCTGGGCGCCTCGCACCACAACCCTGGCCCTGGCGGCATTCGCGGGCGGAACCATCGCCGCCGGCGTGATTGGCCAACAGAACGGCTCAGGGAGCTAACAGCTTCTTGACAAATGCCGTCGTGGCGTTTTTCAACCTCGCCATGCGACGTCGCAGCCTGCTAACTCCTTCAACGGGCTGCTAACTCACTGCTCCGTGACGTTGCGTCGCGTTCACAGCGCTCATTGGAAAGCCCACACCCAATCGATTTGGGGCATGGGCTTTGCGCATTAGCAGCACCGCAATCGATGGGTGCAAATAGACGCAGTGCGCTGATCGGTATGGATGACACGTACGAGCGCACAGCGGATTCAGCGTGATCGTTTGTCGTAGATCTTACGAGAAGCACGACAATTCCTATTCCGCGATTTGTAGGTTGCCGATACTTTCCGACGACTGTCAGATCGAAATCTGGCGCACGAGTAACCTCGACGAGTGAGGACGATATGAACGTCACGAGAACCTGGTGTCATGCCGTCGCGCTCTTGGCCAGCTTAGGAATGCTGTTGCCGCGAGTGGCACTGGCCGCACCAGTCCACTTCGAACCGCACGATCCCGCGAGTTCGCGTCAGCCGTTGGAGCTCACTCAAGTGCTCGACGTGGCCCTGGACGCCGCGGGCTGCCTTCATGGACAGGTGACAAATCAGGACGGCGCGCCGCTGGCGCACGTACACGTCTTTGTATCTCAGCAGCAGCGGCAGGTCGGCGCGACCATGACCGACTCCGACGGCTGGTTCAGTCTCGCCGGACTGCGCGGCGGCGTCTACCAGATTGAAGCATCGCACAGCCAAGTCACTTGGCGCGTCTGGGCCTCGGGAGCCGCGCCCCCCTCGGCGCACCGCGCCGCGCTGATTGTCGCCGGAGGCGATACCGTCCGTGGCCAAAACGGCGCGCGTCGCTTCGTGATTCCCACACTCATCCTGGCCGGCCTGATTGGCACGGCCATCGCCGTGCCGATCGCCGTTAGCAACGCCAACAAAAAAGGCAGTTAGCAGCCCGTTGAGGAATTCGACGGGCTGCTGCATCGCAAGAATTCGCTGGCGCAACAGCGACGCAAGTCGGTGCTTTGCGCTCTCCGTGCGGAGCCTTGGTCGGTACTTTGCACGTGGTGCAGAACGCCACGACCATAAAGTTCGACGGACGGGTAGCCTGCGCCGTTTCGCCAGTCGCTCTCGCATGGCGCGTTAATACCACTTCGCCGCGCGCTGGTGAGTAGTGCGTTTCAATCACGCACCGTTTGGCCAATCGTGACGGCCACTCTACGAATACACGGAGCGCGATGATTTGACCTTTCGCGCGCGGGTGCCTTTGGATAGTATCTCGCCGCTTCGAACGACCGCGTCTCTTGCAGCAACAGATTCACATCACCTCGGTCGTTGCGTCACGTCTTTTCGAGTTGCAGGAATCGCAGTCGCAGGAATTCACTTTGCGGCAGTGACGTTCGCACACTGCCGCAAGGCGCGGTCTTCGACGTTCGCCAACGCCGGGCTAAGCCGCGAGTCTACGTCCCTTCAGTGCTCGCACCGACCCGTCTTGTGCAACGCTAACGGCGGCCGAGTCCGGTCGATTGGCGGGCGTCCGCGTTTATGCCGAGAGAGTTCAAAGAGACCCTTGTGGCGAAGCAGGGTTTGCCGCGCTTCTGCCAATAGCATCCGATCAGGTTCACCGATGACGTCGACCACGCGTCGAGTTAATGGGATGAGAGCAGCCACGCTGATCGTGGCGGCGACCGTCGCGTGCCTTGCCGTCACCGGTTGTGCGCGCGGTCGAATCTATCGCGCTACGCAGATGCCGCCGGAGTTGCTGGTTCCCGCCACAGCCAACGTGCAATCGGTCGACCTGTCGCGATTGGCAACGGCGTCGGTCAGCAGCAACGTGATCGAACGGGGCGACGTGCTCGACGTGAACATCGAGACCGGCTATGCGTCGGAAGACATGAGCTCGCTGTTGGTGCGCGTGGGCGAGGATGGCCTGGCCAACGTCCCCTTGGTGGGAAGAGTTCCCTTGGCAGGCGTTGAGCCTGCCTGGGCAGAACAGACAATCGCCGCGGCCGCCATCGAACGCAACGTGTTTCGCAATCCGACGGTAACGGTCGTGATGAGGCAGAAGCGCGTCAACAAAGTGACGGTCGTCGGCGCCGTGGAAAGCCCCGGCGTCTACGAACTACCGCGCAGCTCCAGCTCGCTGTTGGCCGCGCTGGTTGCCGCCGGCGGCCTGGGCGACGAAGCGAGCACTTCCGTACAAATTCGCCGATCGATCACCGTCCAGCCTCCGCAGAGGCCCGGCGCCGGCGGGGTCACACCGGCTGGCTTCCACCAACCGGCGACCATGGTCCGACCCGTCTCGTACCACGTTGACCTGATCGAGGCGGCCAGGCAAGACCGCAGCGATCACTACGTGCAGGACGGCGACGTCGTGATGGTGCAGCGACGCGAGCCGCAATCGATCGACGTGATCGGGTTGGTAAGTAAGCCCGGCCGGTTCGAGTTGCCTGCCAACAAAGAGCTCCACTTGCTGGATGCGCTGGCGTTGGCGGGCGGTACCAGCACGCAGTGGGCCGACAAAATTCACATTACGCGGTACTCGCCGGGTGAGAGCCATCCCGCCGTGATCGTCGTCAGCATCCGCGAAGCAAAGCGATTCGGCAAGGGCAACTTGCGTCTTGGGCCCGATGACGTCGTGAGCGTGGAAGCTACTCCCACGACGCTGCTCACCGACTCGATACGCACGGTCGCTCCCTACTCGATTACTGCGATCATTCCTTTCCTCTGGTAAATCGGCATGACCACGGGAGCTCCCGCAACAGACGCACCGCCCCCGCAGCGAGCCACACACGTCGCGCATGCGGTCATGCAGTTCGCGCGCGTCGTGCGCCACTGGCGAGGCGTCGTTATCGCGTCGTTGGCCGCGTGCCTGTCGCTGGGCGGCTTGTATTATGCGACGACCGGGCGGCTGTACGAAGCCAGGGCCTCGCTGCTGGTGCTGCAAACCGGTACCGATGTCAGCAGCACGTCGATGACTCCCGAGGGAATGCGGCAGGGCTTGATGCCGACCTACGAACGGCTCTTCCACAGTACCGCCGTGCTGGAGGGGGCGCTGGCGCAACTAGAGCCCGCAGACTGCGTCGATCTGGATCCACACAACCGAGACAATTGGGCCAACTCCCTTCGCGCCAACCTGACGGCGATCACGGCACGACAAACTAACATCATCGAAGTGTCGTATCGCTCGCAGAGCGCGCACGCGTCGGTCGCGGTGATCAATGCCGTGTTGAAATCGTACTTCGATTTCATGGAAGCCACGCACCGGGGAACCGCCGGCGAGATCATTACGGCGCTCACCAAGGACAAGGCGCAACTGGAACAGCAGCTTGCGCTCAAGCAAGAAGAGGTATCGCAAGCCCGGCGCAAGGGCGGCGACCTGGGCATTCGCAGCGACAGCAAAGTCGTGCACCCCATGGTGCAGCGCGTCGTCGCGCTGAACGAAGCGCTCATCGGAGTCCAGCAGAAACGGCTGGAACTGCAGGCCACCATGGCGGCCGTCGACTCGGCCGTGCGCAACGGCGAGGACCTGCAGCAGCACTTCCTGGCGCTGGAGGCGTCCGTCGGCCGCGAGGTGCTGTTGTCCGGCCTGGGCTTCAGCAGCCGCGACGCCGTCGCGCAATCCAACATGGAGAAGAGCTTGCTGGAGGATGAAGCCCAACTGTCGACGTTGCGAAACTACTACGGTCCGCTGCATCCGCGTGTCGTGGAAACCGTCGACCGAGTCAGGGTCACGCGCCAGTACCTCGCCGAGTATCGAACTCGCGTCGGACAGCGCATGCACCAACTGCGCGACGGACAACTCGGCCAGGTGCTTTCGCAAATGGTCCGCCAGCGTTTGAAAGAAACCTGGGAGCACGAGCGTGCCCTTCACGCCAACTTCGAAGCCGCCAGGACCGAAGCCGTAGCCTATACAGGCGAAATGGAACGCTTGCAAATCCTGGAGCACGACTTGAAATTCCTGCACGAGTTTCGCGACGTGCTGTTGAACAAGATCGCCAGCATCGATCTCAAACAGAATCACGGCGACATTCGCACGGCGGTGGTCAGCGAACCGGTGCTGCCGAAGCGCGCCGTCTGGCCGAAAGCCTCCCTGATCGTCGTGTTCAGCGTAGCTGGCGGCCTGGGGCTGGGGCTGGCGCTGGTCTACGTGCTCGACGTGCTGGACGATCGCTGGCGTTCACCGGAGGAGCTTCGATCGCAACTGGGGGCGCCACTCCTGGCCGTCGTCCGCAAGATGCGGGAGCTGCCGGGAGTGGGACTGGAGGCGATTTGCACGCACATTGCTCCCGACAGCGCGGAGACCGAGGCATTCCGCACCTTGCGCACGACGCTGGCCTTTGGCAGTCACGATGCATCGCGGATCGTCGTTACCAGTGCCGAACCGCAGGATGGCAAGACAACCGTGTTGTCCAACCTGGCCGTCGCCAGCGTCCACTCCGGCAAACGAATCCTTGTCATCGATGCCGACATGCGGCGGCCCGGATTTTCGACGCGCATGGGAATGAAAGGGCGAGGCGGTCTGTCCGACGTTCTGGTGGCGTCCGTTCCGCTGCGCGAGATCGTTGGTCAGTATGTGTGCCCGACCGGTTTGTCGGGTTTCGACGTGCTGCCCGCTGGACCGCGCCGGCCCAACCCCTCCGAGTTGTTATCCAGTCCGCGCATGGCCGACCTGCTGGCCTGGGCTGAGACGAACTACGACCAGGTACTGATCGACAGTCCGCCGACGCTGGTGGCCAGCGACACGTCCATCCTGGGTCGACTCGTCGACGGCGTGATTTTCGTCGTGCAGCCAGGCAAGAATCGGCGACGCCTGGTGATTCGCGCCGTCGAATCGCTAACGGCCGTCGGCGTGAAGTTGCTCGGTATCGTCGCCAATCGCATCTCTGCCGAGAGTGGCGACGATGCTTATGGTTACGGCGCCGGGTATGGCTACGGCGCCGCCTACGGTTACGGCGAGGGCGAGGCCGTTTCCGACGAAATCGACGCAAGCGAAGGCGATGCGGACGATACACCGCCCGAGAGCGATCGCGTGTCCCAAACATTTCCCCGCCGAGTTGCCTAAGAAGGCCGAAGCATGCTGTCGCACGATTGTTTCTCAGCCCGCACACTTCCACCGGCACGGACCGGCACCTCTGCGGAGACGCTCCTGCTGTCGCTCGTCGACTTGGGTTTGTCGGCCGTCATTCTGGCAGCGCCATGGTTTATGGGTGGGCGGCACCCACTGGGACAATTTGTCCTGGCCGCGTTGGCGGTGCTGGTGGCGGTGGCCTGGGCAGCGCGGCAAATGTTGCGGCGCGGCGGTCCGTCCTGGACGCGATCGCCGGTTGAGTTCATGCTGGCGGCGGCGGTCGCACTTGTTCTCCTGCAATTGACGCCGCTGCCAGGTTCCCTCCTGGGCAACCTCTCGCCGCGCATGGCCGAGTTGCTACCGCTTTGGCAAGCAGGCAGCGAAACGTCCGTCGGCCTCGGCTCGTGGAATCGCGTGACGATGACGCCCGACGCCACCGTCGCGGCGCTGTCCATGTTATTAACCTACGGCTTGCTGCTCGTCGTCACCGAGCAACGCATCCGCCGAGTGGAAGACGTAGAAATGATTCTGCGCTGGCTGGCCGTCTCGGTCAGCCTGCTGGCTGCCGCGGCGATCGCCCAGTACGTTGCCGGCAATGGAAAGTTCTTGTGGATCTATCAGCATCCGTTCCGCGATACGTACGATGCCGTGAAAGGTCCGTTTGCAAACAAGAACCACTTCGCACATGTCTTGGCGCTGGGTCTTGGGCCGCTGGTCTGGCTGGTTCAGCGGACGATGAGCGAACGCCGCCGCGCGCCGCACGATGCCGAAGCGAATCGCCGCGGGCAATGGTCGCTGTTGGCGCCGGCGCTGCCCGTGGCGGCGCTGGGAGTCGTATTGTTCGCAGGGCTAATGACACTATCGCGCGGTGGGGTCATGGCCATGTCGGTCGCCGCGCTGGTATTCGTTGCCGCCTTGACGGGCGCCGGGCTGCTGAGCAAGAGGCTCTTGATTGCGTTGGTCGGGGCCTTGGCACTCATTGCCGCGGCGCTGACGATTCACGGCTATCAACAGGTTGCCACGCGCATGGGCGACCTCGTGGGCGGATCGATAACGACGCTCGACCGGTACGGACACCGGCGCATGCTCTGGGAGGCGTGCTGGCGCGGCTGCCGCGATTACTATCCGCTCGGCTCCGGCATCGGCAGCCATCGCGACGTCTATCCGATCTATTTCTCAGAGCCCGTGGAACTGGAACTGACGCATGCCGAAAACGGGCCGTTGCAACTCGCGCTTGAGGCGGGCGCGCCTGGCCTCGTGCTGCTGATCATTGGCGTGGCGCTGTGCGGCTACTGGTGCCGAGAGACGTTGCGGCGACCGGCTTCGCAGCGTGCCTACCTGTGCGCCGCGGCGGTCGCAGCCAGCCTGGCGGCCAGCGTGACGCACTCGCTGGTCGACTTCGTGTGGTACATACCATCGCTGATGGCCATCACCATCGTGCTGGCGGGCTGCTTGCTACGACTGTACCAGCTTGGTCAGGCAGGGGTGGAACCGGCATCAGGCCGGACCATCGCGCTGTCGCGCTGGACGTGCGCCGCGGCCATCGCCTGCCTCGTGCCGCTGGGTGTCTGGATGATCGGCAACCGGTTTTGCGCGACGATGGCGGCGCCCCATTGGGACCGCTACATGACGTACGCGCTGGTGCGGGAAGCGTCGACCGTCAGGTCGCCGGCGCCGGATCAATCGGTGTTTGACAACTTGCGGCAAGTGATCCATTGGACGCCAGGCGATGCTCGGGCGCACTTGCGGCTGTCGCAAGCTTGCTTGCGCCGGTTCGATCAAATGCAGCAGTCGGCCGAAAACGCGATGCCGTTGAGCCAGATTCGCGATGCGGCCGTTCGATCTCGTTTCGGCAACCGCGCGGCGCTCGACGAATGGTTGTCGCGCGCGGTTGGGGACGGGCGCCGCGATTTGGAGGCGGCCTCGTGGCACGCGCGGCGAGCGTTGCAGTTTTGCCCGTTGCAGGGAGAGGCCTACGTCTACCTGGGCGAACTGTGCTTCCTGGATGGGGCGCCGGGGGCCGCCAAATCTCTCTGCATCGCGCAGGCGTTAAAAGTACGGCCGCACTCCGGCGAAATCCTGCTGGCTGCCGGCAGCGACGCGGCACTCACCGGCGACCTGGACGCAGCGGTCGGCTATTGGCGTGCTGCGCTGACGAAGGATCGCGTGGTGCAAATCGCGCTGTCGGACCTGCTGGTGCGCAGCCGGATTCCAGTGAGGTTCGTTGTCGAGCAGTTTCAGCCGCGGTTGCCCGTCGCGCGGCTGCTGCTCGACCGCTACGTGGCCGACGGCATGTCGGACGCGGAACTGGCGCCGCTACTGGAGCACTACGCGCAGTTGGGCCACGCGGAAGCAACCGCACGCAGCGACGACGGAGTCGTGGAGTTGTGGCACAATCTGGGCGACGTCTACCGCCGGCTGAATGAACCAGACCAGGTGCTTCATTGCCTGCAGCGCGCCGCCGAAGCGAATCCGAGCGACTTCAGGTCGCGATACGCGCTGGGTGCGCTCCTGCTGGGTCGTCGCCAATTTGCCGACGCGGAAGAGCAACTGCGCTGGTGCATCCGCCGCCAGCCGGAAAATCAACAGGTAGAGGAACTGATGGCCCAAGCCGTCCGAGGGCGCGTCGCACAGTCGGGTACTTCGCGGGCGCCAGAGCCCACCGAGAGCCGGTGAGGCGCGGCGCCGCCGGGGATATTGAGTAAATTCGTTTCAGAAACACGATGACTAACGGAGCACACGACCGATGACGCTCGAGACATTCGGTTTGTCCGCAGGCGGGAAGCTGGGCGTCGGCGTCGTTGCTCTCAGCTTTGCAGTTGCGTGGTTGACCACGCTCTGCCTCACGCCGCTGGCGCGCTGGCTCGCGAGAACCATCGGGCTGGTCGACCGACCCGATGGCCAGCGAAAGTTGCAGAAGACGCCCGTCCCACTGTTGGGCGGCATTGCCGTTCTCGGCGGCTTCGTCGTGACCGTGGCATCGCTTGTTTGGACCTCATCGCTGGATCCCCAGCCGGCGCAGCTTCCGCTGGCATTTCTTGCGCTCGGGATGCTGTGCTTGCTCGGCGCCGTTGACGATGCTCGCACTCTGCGTCCTCGTTGGAAGTTGGTGGGACAGACGATCGCTGTACTGCCCTTGCTTTGCGCCGGACTCTGGATGCGCAAGCTCGGCTTTTGCGGGCTGACCTTGGATGTCGGCTACTGGGGAATTCCGCTAACCGTGATCTGGTTCGTGGGCTGCATCAACGCTGTGAACCTGTTGGACGGCATGGATGGCCTGGCGGCTACGATCGGCCTGTGTACTGCGCTTGCGATCGCGGCAATTGGATTCGTCACTGGCGGAGACGCTAATGTCCTGTTGGCGGTAGCGGTGGTCGGCGCGCTCGCCGGGTTCTTGGTTTACAACGCGCCACCGGCGACGATCTACCTGGGCGATGCCGGCAGTATGGTGATCGGTCTCTTGCTGGCCATGCTGACACTGCAAGCCGGTTTCGACTCGGGCGGCCGGTCGAGCTTGACCATCATGGCCGTGCTGATGGCCGTGCCGATCGCGGATACGGCTCTGGCAGTGATCCGCAGAAAGCTCAACCGGCAGGGAATCTCCTGTTCCGACCGCGGCCATATCCACCACCGCTTGCTGGATCGCGGCTTCCAGAAGACCCAGGTCTTGCGGCTGATGTTCGGCGTTTGCCTGCTAACGGGAACGATCGCCACGGTGAGCCGGATCGTGGGTTGGGACACTGTGGCGTGGATCGCAAGCGGCGCTTTGGGCGTGCTGTTGGTGCGTGCGCGCCTCGTAGGTCACTACGAATGGGCACTGGGCCGGCGGGTGCTCGGCGAAAGGCTATACGTCGAATCGTTCGAATTGCCCACGCCCTTGCAATTGAGCGGCATGACGTTCGACGCCACTTGGAACGCGCTGCTTCAGGTCGGCGATACGGCAGCGGTGCGGCGGTTGCAGCTCTGCGTGGAAGGCCCGGGAGCGGCGCGCCTGTGCGAATGGACGACCAGCGCGCAACACGATCCCGACGAGGACGCTATCGCCGTCGAGCTCACGCTTGGCTCCGCGGCCGAAGGCCGCTGCCGGCTGCGCATGGAGTCGGCCGATCCTGAATCGGGCCCGTCGGCAAAATGGCAGTTGCTGGTCGCGGCGGCGCGGCGCTTCGGCCGCCATTGGGCAGGCGATCCCCAGTCCGTGCCGCTGGCGGGCTTGCGCGTCTTTGGCGACGATCATGCCGCGACAGCCGACAGCCAAGCTAGTGAAAGGAAACGTGCCGCCTAGCAACGTGCCTTCACCAACAAATCGAGCGACGGCGCCACCCGGAGCAGACAGGGATGGTTTGCATCTAGCGAGATTGGTGCCGTGCGGCCTATCTTCCGATCCCAGCGCGCCCTCCGCACAAGGTTTCCGGCCATGATGTCTCACATCCTCGGCAACGCCGTCAAGAAGCATCCTGCTCTGGAGCGGGCCATCCGCCGAGTGATTTCCTGCGTCCCGCTGACGAGTCGCCTTGGCCGTGGATTCTGGGAGTGGTACGCGTTCTACGAGCAGTCCGAAACGTGGACGCCAGAGCAACTGCGCGCGTACCAATTCGACGCGCTGTGCGAGCTGTTGCGGAGGTTGAAGACATCAAGTTCGTTCTATCGCGAACACCTATCCTGTATCGATGTCGCGTCGCTCGCCAGCATCGAAGAATTCTCCGCAAAAGTGCCGGTACTCAGCCGCGACGAGTTCCGCAGAAATCTCGCTGGAATCCGGGCCACCGATTGGCGATCGCGAAGGCTCGAATTGGCCGCAACGTCCGGGACGACCGGCAACGCGCTGCGATTCCATCATGCCCGGTCCGACGTGATGCGCGAGTTGGCCGCTGTTTATTCGCTATGGCGTCGCGTCGGCTATCAGCCGGGCATGTCGCGGCGGGCCGAGTTCCGCGGGCTGACTGATTCCGGAACGATCATGAAGCACTACCCGGACCAGCGCATGATCCGCTGCTCGATTCTCCATTTGCAGCGCGAGCACGTTTGCCACTACGCCGAGCAAATCGCGCAACACGGCATCGAGTTCTTTCACGGATACCCAAGCGCCATCTACTTGCTGGCTCGCGAAGTCGTGCGCAGCGGTCTGAAGTTTCCACAGCCGAAGGCCATGTTCTTTCACTCCGAGGAAGTGTACGACTGGCAAGTCGACGCGATTCAAGCGGCGTTCCCTGCAGCGAAGTTGATGGCCATCTACGGCTGTGCGGAACGGACCGTGCTGGCGGCCTGGTGCGAGCACCGTCATCGCTACCATGCGGTGCCGCAGTATTCGCTCTTCGAGGTCGACCGTTCCACGGGGCAGATCATCGGCACCAATCTGTTCAATACCGTCAACGGGTTCGTGCGCTATGGCATGACCGACGCCGCGCAGGGGTTCGCGGCAGAGCCGTGTTCCGCCTGCCAGCGACCCTATCCGGTGATTTCGCAGTTGGCGGGCCGCGTCGAGGACTACCTGCACAGCGTGGAGCATGGCTGGCTTGCGCCGGGAATCGTCACCTACCCGTTCAAAGGGATGGTCGCCATCCACGAGGTCCAGTTGTACCAGGCGAAACTCGACGAAGTGGTCGTGAGATACACGGTCTGCGCCGGCGCGTCGCAAGGGGCGGTCGATCGAGAGTTGGTGCGAATTCGCCAGGAATTTGGCCGGCTGCTCGGCCCCAAGACGTGCTGCACGTTTGAGCAGATGGCGCGGTTCGAGCGGACGAGCTCCGGAAAATTCAAATGGATCGTCTGCGATCTAAACGAGTCGCGGCACGGCGCCGACCCCGCGCTGGCTGCGTGACAAAAACGGTTGGGGCGCGATTGCGCCACCGCCCCTTGACGAAAGGCGCACTCCGTGGAACACGTTGCCGTCGGAATCACGCAGGCCACTTACAATTCCGATCCGCCGTTCCATCCCGATACGGACTTTCCGGAGCTGGCGTTTCGCCAGCGGTGCGCGCAGCCAAACTTGCCCTATCGCCTGCTGCGCGAGTTGTTTCTTCGGTTGGGTTTCGACCGCGAGCGCTACGGCACCAGGCAATGGAACCCACTGGGGCACTTGATCCGTCCCGGCGAGACGGTCGTGGTGAAGCCCAACTTCGTCTGCAGCCGGCATGCCGGTGGTGGCGATCTGTTCGCGACCGTCACGCATCCGTCGGTCATCCGCGCCCTGATCGACTATGCGTTCATCGCGCTTCGCGGAACGGGTCGACTGGTGGTGGCCGATGCGCCGCAGATGGACTGCAATTGGACGCAGCTCATGGCGGCCCAACGACTCGACACAATCCAACAGTTCTATCGCGATCGATTCGGCTTCGAAATCGAGTGCTACGATCTGCGCAACTACACGCTCATCGATCCCGATCAACCCGGCTATTCTCGCAATCGCCAAGGGCTGGCCGGCGATCCGGCGGGCAGCGTGATCGTCAACCTCGGGAGCAAGAGCCGTTTTTACGGCCTGGACAGCGCCAATTACTACGGCGCCGATTTCGATCGTTCGCAAACCATCCGGCACCACACCGGCGAGGTGCAAGAGTATTGCGTCGCCCGCACGATTCTCGACGCCGATACGATCCTTTCCGTGCCCAAAATGAAGGTCCACAAGAAAGTGGGCGTCACGTTGAATCTCAAGGGCCTGGTCGGGATCAATACAGACAAGAATTACCTGATCCATTATCGCCTGGGAACACCGCAAACAGGTGGAGATCAGCTCCCGCCGCGAGTGTTACCGGCAGACGCCGCCGTGATCGGCGTCCAGCGCTGGCTGTTCGACAAGGCGCTGGCGCGGCAAACCGTGTGGGGCGACCTGCTGTACAAGGCTGCGTGGACCGCCTATCGGCAAACGATCAAGCCGTTTCGGCGCGTGTCGCGAGAAGCCGTGGTTTGCGACTCCGGCAACTGGCACGGCAACGATTCAGCCTGGCGGATGGCGGCCGATCTGGCCCACGTCGTCTTTCACGCCGACCGGAACGGCCAACTGCACGAGACCGCGCAGCGGCGCATGTTCTGCGTCGTGGACGGTATCGTGGGCGGCGAGAACGATGGCCCGCTCAAGCCCTCGCCAAAGCACAGCGGTTGCCTTGTCGCCGGCCAGAATCCGTGGGCGGTCGACCTGGTTACGGCGCGGCTGATGGGCTTCGACGTCGAGAACCTCAAACTGTTTCGCGAAGCCACCGCGGGATTGCCGACCACGGGCAAACCGGAGTTCTCGAAGATTGCGGTGCATTCGGATCGCGGCACTGTCGCAGGCGAAGCGTTTCTCGAGTCGCGCAGCGGCGATGCGATGTTGGCGTTTGTTCCCCATCCCGGTTGGATTGGCCACGTCGAAGCGGTCCGCGCCGCATGAAGAGTCTCACGATGCTGCACCGCGCGTTGCGCGCCCTGAACAGGGTGAATCCCACCTGCCGCGGCAAGGGAAGAGTCGCCGAGCTCGCCAACCGCATCGGCGCCATCCCCGCCGATGGCGCCTTTGAGGTTGCGCCTGGTGTGACCATGGAACTGCGCATGGACGAATGGTTCTGCCGCTCGATCTATTTCCATGCGTTCGACATTCTCAGCAGCCGCACCGTCTTTAACTCGCTCAGGCGCGGCTCCGTGTTCGTCGACGTAGGCGCCAATCTGGGTTACTACTCGCTCGGCGCCGGCCAGCGCGTCGGTGAGGAGGGTCGCGTTTTCGCCTTCGAGCCCAATCCAACAACGCTCGCTCGATTGCGACGCAACGTCGACTTGAGCCGGGCCGGCATGATTCGGGTCTTCGATTGTGCGCTTTCGGATGCACCTGGACAGGCCGTGTTGCACGCCCCACTCGAATCCACGATGCACGGCCACGCATCGCTCAAGAACCAGGACTGGGTCGACAATGTCCAGGCGACCGTTCCGGTGCGCCGGCTGGACGACGTGCTGGGAGAAACGTTGTCGCGTCTCGACACGATCAAGATCGACGCGGAAGGCTCCGAGCTGGCCGTACTGCGCGGCGCCGAGCGACTCGTGCGAGCATTCAAGCCATCCATCCTGGTCGAGCTGAATCGCGAGACGGCCGGCAGCTTCGGTTACGCGCCGCTGGACGTCCCCCGCTTACTACTTTCGTATAACCCGAACTATCGATTCCGCCACGTCGACAATCACCGGACTCGGAACATGACGATGCGCGAGCTGGAGTCGCGCCACGTCGACTACGGCGATTTATTTGCATACCACCCTCACAACGAATGCGACGGCAACCGTGGCTAGCGTACAGACTCCGCCGCGCCGAGCGCCGCTATTGCCAAAGCGACCGACCTCGGCAGCGGTCGCTCCCAGGCACCTGGCGCCCGTCGCGCTCGTGTTCGTGTGCGACTTCGCCGCAAAAGCAGTGTGGGGTATCGCCGGATTGCTGCTCATTCGGTACCTGTCGGCAAATGAGTACGCCAGCCTGACGTTGGCTCTGGCCGTTTCCGGGCTGATGGTCGAAGGGGTCGGCGACAATCTCAACCGGATTTACGTCGTCGGCTACGCGCGGCTGGGGCTGGCGGGGGCGACCTTGCCGTTCTTGACGTTGCAATTCGGCCTGCTGGCCGCGATGCTCGCGGCGTTGTGTGGCTTTTGGAACGGAAGCACGCTGCTCGTCGTATTGATTTCCGCTTCGGCAATCGCCGGCCATCTGCTGGCGTTCGCCAAGACCGCCTTCCAGCGCGAGTTGAAGTTTCGGGCCTTCTCGCTGGTCGAACTGGCGCGCACGCTGTTGTTTTCGTCCGCGCTAGTGGCGCTCATCGCGCTCGAGCGCGCCGACACTAAGGCCTGGGAAGTGGTGTTGCTCCAGGCAAGTTGTGTGGCGCTGGTGGCGGTCGTGGCGCTGGCGACAATCCTCGATCGCAGCCGCCTGGGTCGGCCCGCAAGGGCTTGGGCCATCGGGCGACAGATCGCCACCGGTGGATACGCGCTGATGGTGGGATACGTCCTGGCGATGGCAGGGTTGGCGCGCGTCGACGTGCTGATGCTCAAGTGGCTGGACAGCTCCTTCGAGTTGGCGACCTACGGTGCCGCATTTCGCTACCATGCATTGCTCGCGCTGTTGCTGGCCGCCGTCCACTCGGTTTTGCTGCCGCTGACGCAAAAAGCCACGCGGACCGAAGAATTGAAAGCTGTCTTCGCGAAATACCGGCGTGCGGTATACGCAGTTGTGCCGTTCGTTTTGCTGGCGGCCTGGGCGTCGGAATGGTTCATTCCGCTCGTCGACGGCGGAAAGTATACCGGTACGGTCACCGTCTTCCGCGTGCTCTGCGTCTCGACCGTGATCGGCCTGGCGTGCAGTCCTTATGTCAACCTGCTCTATCGATACGAAGACTTCGCGGTGCTGTTGGTCCTGGGCTGCGCCGCGTTCGCGTTGAGCATGGGAATGAACCTTGTGCTCATTCCACGGTTCCATGCACCAGGCGCCGCGATGGCGTTGTGCGCCGCCACGGGAACGTTGAACGTGTTGATCTACGCCAGGGCACGGATGCTTTTGGCGTGGCATCCGTTGCCGGCTAACGCCAGCGCCTCCACGCGATAGGTATGCCAATGCGAATACGGCGCCTGCTCCACACGCTGTGCTCGAACTCGCCGCAAACCGTGCTGCGGCGCGCGATGATGCGAACAACTCGCACGATCGCCGAGCGGCGCCGCCGGCGCGCGGACCTGCAATCCCCGACGTACTGCCAGGCGCCCTGCGAGCCGTCCTTGCAGTCGTATTGGCCCAGCATTGCAACTCCGCTCGCCGAAACCGAGTTGGCCGCGCTGCAAGAAACGTCCGACCACTTCCTCGACCATCGCTTCGACCTGCTAGGCTCGGGCTGGGTGCGCGTGCGGCACGGAATGCCTTGCCGAGGGCTTTCCGGGCAGCGCTACGAAAGCGGACCGCAGGTGCGCGCCGATCGCGACGGGCACTGGCTGCGCGGTCGAATCAACTCGGCCAACCTGGAACGCGCCCGGCAGACGTGGCATCTCGTCGATGCCGATTACACGCCGATCGACTGGCACCTCGATTTCAAGTCGGGCTACCGCTGGAATGAGGCGACCTGGTATCGCGACATTCGCTTCGGCCACGCGCGGGGCGCCGATATCAAAGTGCCCTGGGAGCTTGCGCGCATGCAGCACCTGCCGCGACTGGCGTGGGCGCATGCGCTGGCAGCGTCCGGGATCGAGGGATTCTGCGACCCCGACGTCTACGCCCGCGAGTTTCGCAACCAGGTGCTCGATTTCATCGCCACGAATCCGCCGCAGTTCGGCGTCAACTGGTTTTCCAGCATGGACGTCGGCATTCGCGCGGCCAACTGGCTGGTGGCTTACGACTGGCTGCGCAGTGCGGGAGCGACCTGGGACTCGCAGTTCGAGGCGACATTTGTCGACAGCATCGAAACGCACGGTCGGCACGTCGTCCAGAACCTGGATTGGGATCACACCTGGCGCGGCAACCACTACCTGGCCAACGTCGTGGGCTTGCTGTTCATAGCGGCCTACTTGCCGCGCAGCGCCACGGTGGATGCCTGGCTGGCGTTTGCCATCCAAGAGCTGATCTTGGAAGTCGGACGCCAGTTCGCCGCCGATGGCTCGAACTTCGAAGCGTCGACGAGCTACCATCGCCTGTCGGCCGAAATGGTCGCCTACGGCACGGCGCTGGTGCTGGCTCTGTGGCCAAGACGCCGCGACGCCTGCCAGCGGTACGACCACCGCCTGGTGGGCCGCCGACCCGGTCTTGCGCCCGTACCGCTGCCGTGCTACCCGCTTCCCGCGGGCGGGAACGACTCCCCGTTTCCTCCCTGGTACTTCGAGCGGCTCGAACGGATGGCCCAATTCACGCTGCACGTGACCAAGCCAACCGGTCGAATTCACCAGGTCGGCGACAACGACAGCGGACGCTTTCTCAATCTCCAACCGGCCTACTCTCCGGCAATGACGGGCGTGGCGCGAGCACGCTATGCGAACCTGGCGAACTACGGCGAGTTGCCCGACCGCGACACCTATTGGGTCGAAAACCATCTGGATCACAGTTCACTCGTGGCTGCGTTTGCCGGCTTGATCGATCGCCGTGACTTTGGCCAATTCGGTGGAGCCAACAGGATTGAAACCGCGCTGGTGCGCGGCCTCGCTGGCGGCGTCGAATGGGCGGGTCGCCCTTCCGCGGCATCGCACCATCAAAACATCGGGCCGCGCAATGGCGACGGAGAACAGTGGCACAAGCTCCGGCGGAACCTGGCGGAAAGCAACCGCTGGCTTCGATACGTGTACCGCATCGCACTGCCCGATACCGTCAGCGTGAACGACGTGCAGCGAATCGCGTACCCCGATTTCGGCTTATACATTTGGCGTTCTCCGCGCATCTATCTGGCGGTGCGCTGCGGCCCGCGGAAGCATTGCGGACCAGCCGCCCACGCGCACAACGACCAACTCGCCCTGGAACTGTCGATCGACGAGCACGACGTGTTTGTCGATCCGGGTTCTTACCTGTACACGCCCGACCCTCCAATGCGCACTCGCTATCGATCCGTGACGGCGCACTGGGCCCCGCAGCCGATTCGCGCTGGCGAGCCGGGCCGAATCGATCGGGGGCTATTCGAGTTGCACGATCGAGCGCGTGCCGAGTGTCTCTGCTTCGGACACCAAGGTTTTGCCGGCATGCACCGGGGATACGGTCGACCGGTTTATCGTATCGTGGAATGGGAACCACAAGCGATCGTCGTCACGGATGTTGCCGACCGCGCTCTGCCGCTATGCGAGGCGTGGCCCGACGGCTCGGGGCAACCGCGTCGCCAGCGCATTCCGTTCAGCGCGGGATACGGAATCGTCGAGGCGGCACACGCAAGTCTCAGCGCAGCGATCGTCGCTGCCGAGCGTGACCACGAGCGTCCCCGGATTATCACCAGCGATGTCCACTTTGCCTGACGACCTGCTGACTCGCACCGCGCTTCGGGTGTACACGTGCTCGCTGGTAGGCGAGACGCTGCAAGGGTACGCACTGCGCGGAGTACCGCTGCCCTGGATCGCGCAATGCGCGACGGTCGGCTTCGTTGCGCTGCTCCTGCTGGAAGCGCGCCCCGTGCGGGTTGCCGGCCTGGGAGCTCTGCTAGTGTTGTTGGCCTGGGGCGCCATCGTAACGCTGGCAAACTCGATTGGCGGTGAGTATGCGCCGCTGATGCCGTATCACGGCACTACGCCGTATCCGGTGTTCGTTGCTTTGCGCTTCGTTTCGCTGGCGGCCGTCGGCGCCCAAATCTACCTGGTCTATTGGTTGCTGACTCGCGGTGGCCTGGAAGTCGTCGTCAATCGTACGCTGGTGGTGGCGGCGGCCGTCGCCGGATATGCCATCTACGTCTACGCGGCGCAGCAATACGGCCTGCCGGTCCCGCCCAAAACGCGTTTGGGCACCAGCGGCGCCGAGCAGGCCGGCGTCTATACCTACGCATTCCACCGAGCCGTGGGCACGTTCCAGGAACCGGGAGATTTAGCAAGCTGGCTCGTGCTGCCGTTCTTCTTGAACTTCTTCGGCCGGGACCGCGTGGTGTCGGTTCGCGCGGCGCTGATCGGTTCGACACTGTTTTTGACCGGCAGCCTCGCGGCAATCGTCGGGTCGATGGCCGGCTTCGCCGTAGCGATGGTATTGGTCTGGCCGTTCCGATATCTCAGCATGACGCGCGTCGTGCAAGCGGGAGTTGCCCTCGGTCTTGCCGCCGTCCTCTTCAAGTACGTGGCCGTTGCCAACGACGGCGGCAGCACCGACCTGCTGGGGGTCTTAGCCGATCGATTGCGGCCCATCCTGAGCGATGGCGTCGAGGTCAGCAATCGCGATTACATCTATGAATACGTAGCGCGGACGCCGTTCCCGCTGCTGGGGGTTGGCTTCGGCAATGCCAACCTGCTGCTGACGGTGACGCTCGGCAGCACGGTGACCGTCAGCTTTCTGAGTGCCTATCTCGCCACGCTCTACTCGACCGGATACGTGGGGCTGGCGCTGCTGATCGTGTTTTTGCTCGCTCCGCTCAGAAGCGTCGTCGCCGCCCGACTTTCACAGACACAGACGCACACGGCGGGCTTAGTTGCACTAACGACCGTGTTCGTCGCTTATGTCGTGATGATGGGCTTTCGGGCGGAAGAAATACCGATGAGCTTTGGAACCATCTATGGCATGCTGGCCTATGTCAGCCGGCGCCACGACGACACCTCGCAGGTGATGGAAACATGAGATTCCTGATCGTCATTCACGAGTTTCCTCCGGCCAGATCACCGCGCGCCTTTCGTTGGGGAGCGATTGCCGAGCAACTGGCTCAGAAAGGGCACCAACTCGACGTCGTCTGTGGATGGAAGCCCGGTCTGGCTCGCGAGGATCCGGGTTCTGTTCACGTAGTACGCGTCGGTAGCAGCCTGACGGCCACGTTGCGACAGAAGTTTGCTCGCCCCGAGAAGAGCGACCGGCTGGACGCCAAGTCGCCCCACCAGCGCACCACACCATCGCTTGTGCGACCGCTGGCAGGAGCGGCGTCGGCCGCCTACTACACTCTGTGGAAGCCCCTGTATTGGCCCGATGCACAGTGCTCGTTCGTGCTGCCGGCATGGCGCGCGGCGCGGCGGTTGATGCGCGCCCATCGCTACGACGCATTGATCACCGTGTCGCTGCCGTTTTCATGCCATATGGTCGGGTTGGCGCTCAAACGACGCAACCCCGGCGTGCGGTGGATCGTCGACATCGGCGATCCGTTCGCGCTGCTGCACGATATCCCGCTGAACAATCACCGGCTGTACGGACGGCTCAATCATCGCGCGGAAGCGGCTGTGCTGCGCCAAGCCGACCACGTCGCCTTGACGACCCGTGGCGCCTGGGAGCAATACGAGCGTGCCTTCGACGTTTCGGCCGACAAGGTCTCGATCATTCCGCCGCTGCATTCTTTGCCGCCGGCGTCGCCCGAACCCGACAATGCCTGGCCCGCGAGGGACAAAAGCGATGCGATTCGCATGGTCTATTGCGGTCGTGTCTACAACGATATCCGCAGTCCCGCTTATCTACTCAAGCTGCTGCGCCGGTTGGTCGATGGCGCGTCGCAAGGTCCGTCTCCTCAACTCCACTTCTTCGGCGGCGTGAGGGATTGCAGTCACGTGTTCGAACCGTACCGCGATTTGATCGGCACGCATCTCTTCCTCCACGGCGAGGTCGACCGCGCCACGGTTGCCTCCGCGCTGCACAACGCCGATCTGCTGGTGAATATCGGCAATTCCACGTCGCACCAGTTGCCCAGCAAAATTGTCGAGTACATCGGCACGGGCAAGCCGATCATCAACCTGATCAACCACGACCGGGACTGCACGCTCGAACACCTGGCGAATTATCCGGCGGCGCTCAACTTGCGCTGCCATGAACATAGCATCGAGGACAACGTCTTGCGCACCGTGCAACTGATCGAGCGCTTGCCGATCGTGGTGCCAAGCGAGCAACTGACCTCGCTACGGGCCTCGTTTCTCCCCGAGACGATCGCCGCGGCGTACCTGCGGATTGCGGGTGCAGCACTCCCGTAGTCTCGATCTGAGCTAACGGCAGTGCAATTCTGATTCAAAGACATCATGCGCCCTGGTCTTGTCACTCCCTCCTCCTGATCGAATTGTATTAGGGCGCCGTAAAAACTTGGTGCAGAGCATTGGTATGGCATTGGTGGATTCAGTGCTCGCGGGTATCAATGCGCCCCGATTGAGTTGGTAGCGAGGTACCAGCCACTCGAAATAGTCGTCGGCCGGAGTACTGTCTTGCGCGAATACCGGTATGGCAACCACCCGTTGTCGCTCTAGCAGCCTGTTGAAGAATTCAACATGCTGCGACATCGCATGGATGCGGTGACAGAATAGCGACGCAAGTCGTTATTTTGCGAGCCGTGTGAAGCTTTGCTTCGCACTTGGCGAGGTTGAACAATGTCACGACGGCATTTTTCAACAGGCTGCTTGGAGTTCACCATCTTGCTTCGGCCGCTTGAATGTCTTCGCACTGGGCCTCAAAACGGAAGCGTCAGTTCATGCAGCACGTGATTCTCAACCATCGCGACGGAAAGCTGCGTGTCGACTCCGCACCGGCACCCGCCGTCCATGCCGGGCACGTGCTCATTGCCAATCGCGCATCCGTCATCTCGGCGGGCACGGAACGCGCGGCGCGCGAACAGGCGAAACAATCGCTGGTCAGTCGCGCGCGACAGCGGCCCGATCAAGTAGTCAAGGTGCTGCGGCAGATTCGTCACGACGGCCTGCGCCCAACGGTTCGCAGCATTCGCGATCGATTGGACCAGCCGCTCAGCCTGGGGTATTGCTCGGCCGGGATCGTGCTGGCGTGTGGAGCCGGAGTGCAGGAGTTCAAGCCCGGTGATCGAGTCGCGTCGAACGGCTCGCACGCCGAAGTGGTCTGCGTGCCGCGGCACTTGTGTGCCGCGATACCCGATCATGTGCCCCTAGATCAGGCCGCGCTGACGGTCTTGGGCGCCATCGCGCTGCAGGGAGTCCGCTTGTCGCAGATCGCGCTCGGCGAAACAGTGTTCGTGATCGGCTTGGGATTGGTGGGCCAGCTTGCCGTGGCGCTGGCAAGAGCCGCCGGTGGACGAGTTATCGGCACCGACCCGGACGACTCGAAATGTCAACTGGCCATTGCGTTGGGAGCCGAAGCGGCTCGGCCTGGGCTCTCCGCGGACTTCGTCCTTTCGCTCACGCGCGGGTTGGGAGCAGATGCCGTGCTGATCGCCGCCGCGACGCCCTCGCACGGCCCCGTCGAACTTGCCGGTGACGCCGTTCGAAGGAAGGGACGCGTAGTTGTCGTCGGAGCCGTCGGCATGAACGTGCCGCGCACGCCGTACTACTACAAAGAGGCAGAACTGATCGTATCCTGCTCCTATGGGCCGGGCCGCTACGATCCCGCTTACGAAGAGCGGGGGTGCGACTATCCGCCAGGCTACGTTCGATGGACCCAGCAGCGCAACATGCAGGCCGTGCTGGACCTGGCCGGCGCCGGAGCGTTGCCATTGGGTCGCCTGATTTCTCACCGTTTCCCGATCGAGCAGGCGTCGTCCGCCTACGACTTGATCGAATCGGCGCGCGAGCCGTTCCAGGCCGTCGTACTGGAGTATCCCGAGCGACCCCATGAAATCAGCCCACATCGGCTGAAACTCAAGGCAACCACCGCGTCAGGCGCATGTCGAGTTGGCTGCGTGGGCGCCGGCAACTTCGCCCGCGCCGTGCTGCTGCCGACGCTTCGCGACGTCGCCGGAGTCACCCTTGACACGCTCTGCTGTGCGCGCGGAACCATTGCCGTCCACGCGGGCCAGCGATGGGGATTCGCGGCCGCGACCAGCGACGAGCAAGACGTGTTCGACAATCCGCGCATCAACACGGTGGTCATCGCCACTCGACACGACCAGCATGCGCGGCAAGTCATCGCGGCAATCCGCGCAGGCAAACACGTCTTTGTGGAAAAACCGCTGGCGCTAAACGAAGCCGAACTTGATGAGATCGAACTGGAGCTCGGCGCGGCAGGCGAGCAAGCTGGCCTGCTGCTTGTCGGTTTCAATCGCCGCTTTTCGACGGCCGCCCGCTCCGCTCGCAAACGGTTGGCCGAGGTTCGCGAGCCGCTGGCGATCTCGATCCGGCTCAACGCTGGAACCCTGCCGCCCGACCACTGGGTGCATCACGCGGTCAGCGGCGGCGGTCGCGTCATCGGCGAGGCTTGTCACGCGATCGACCTGGCAACGTATCTGGCCGGTTCGGTGCCGGTGCGAGTTTTCGCCGAGTCGGTCGGCGGACCGATGGCGCCGCCCGTTCCCGACGACCGATGCCTGCTGACGCTGCGGCACGCCAACGGCACGGTGACGAGCATTGCGTACTTGTCCGGCGGCGACGCGGCACTGCCCAAGGAGCGCATCGAAGTCTTCGGCGGCAATCAGGTCGTCGTCATCGATGATTTTTGCTCGGTCGCGCAATGGTCAAACGGCAGGCGGCGCGTCGTCTGGTCGGGCCGACAGGACAAGGGACATCGGGCCGAGTTGGAAGCGTTCGCCCAAACCATTGCACGCGGCGGCTCTTCGCCAATTCCTTGGAACGAGCTGAGAGCGACGACACTGACGTCGATTCTGGCGGTGCGTAGTCTGAGAGAGGGAGTGCCGTTGGCCGTTCGCTGAGCCTGGTGCCGGGTTGCACCCCGGCGACGCGATGGCGCGACTGGACGACGAAGACCGTTGTTTTGCGAGATGGATAGTGGAGTCGATCGATGCCACGACGGCATCGTTCATCGGTCAACGCGCTCGGTGGGGACACAACGTTGCAAGGATGCAACCCGATATCCGATCCGCTGGTGATTCACGCGCCCAACGTCTACCAGGGAGGCGGCAAAACGCTGCTGACCGCGCTGCTGGGCGCACTGGATGCCGGCGCCCATGGCCACCTGCTGCTGGACGATCGGTTCGACATACCTCAACGCCTGCCCGTCGAAATGATCGCACGCACGTTTCCGCCGACACTCGCCGGTCGCTTACGTGCCGAGTCCCGCTTGTCTCAGGTCGCCACGGCGAATTCGCGCATCCTCTGCTTCGGCAGCTTGCCGCCGATGAAGCAGTGCCGCGGTCGCGTCACGGTGTTCGTGCAGAATCGCAATATCGTGGGCTGCACGGACGTCGCGGACTATCCCCGAAGACAACGCTTGCGCATCGTCGTCGAGCGGTTGTGGTTTCGACACTTCCGCAAGAATGCCGACCAGTTCATCGTGCAGACGGCGACCATGCGCGATCTGTTGCGCCGCGCGCTGGGCCCCGACGGCGACATTCGCATTGCCCCCCTGGTACCGGAAGCATTGCTCGAATCGCATCCCGCGCGCGACGCTGCGTCGCACAAGGCCGCCAAGACCCACGACTTTTGCTACGTCTCGACGGGCGAGCCGCACAAGAACCATCGACGGCTGATTGAAGCCTGGATCCTACTGGCGCAGCAACGGCGGTTCCCGTCCTTGTGCTTGACGGTCTCGCCGGTCGCGTTTCCTCGACTTCACCGTTGGATCGCCGGCGCAAAGCAACGGCACGGCCTGAACCTCGACAACGTCGGCTACGTGCCGGCACGTCGCATCGAGGAGATCTACGCCAGCAGCGGCGCCTTGATCTACCCAGCGCTGTATGAGTCGTTCGGCCTGCCGTTATTGGAGGCTCGGGGGCACGGGCTGAAGCTGGTCGCGGCCGAACGAGACTATGTGCGTGATATCGTCGAGCCCGACGTGAGCTTCGATCCCACGTCGGCGCGGTCCATCGCTCGGGCGGTCGAGCGGTTTTACCACGGCGTCAACAACCACCCCCCGCTCGTTGACGGTCAGGGGTTTATTCGCCGGCTACTCGCGGCCTGACTCGAGGGCGACTTGCCAGACAACGAAACCGTTGTTCCATCCTTGGAGAGTAAGGACATGCACGCACGACTTGTGAGTACGATTTGCGAACGGATCGAACGCGATGCCGACCGATTGCAGGCCGATTTCGCGCGCGATCGGAACCCCGTCAAGAGCCGGTTTGCCGTGCTTGACGACGTGTTGCCGCAGACCGACGCCGAGCGCATCCACGGGTCGTTTCCACCCTTGTCTCAAATGCGGCTCATGTCGTCGTTCCGCGAGCGAAAATACACGTCCAAGGCGCTGGACGGCATGAATTCGCTGATCCGCGATGCGATCTTCGCCTTTCAATCGCCCGAAGTCGTCGCCGCCGTCGCGCGTATCACGAGCATCCAGGGTATGATCGGCGATCGGTCGCTGTACGCCGGCGGCATCAGCGCCATGACGCGCGGGCAGTTTCTGAATCCGCACATCGACAACTCCCACGACATGGCGCGGTCGAAGTATCGCCGCGTGAACGTGCTGTATTACGTCACGCCCGATTGGAGTTCCGAGTGGGGCGGCAACCTGGAGCTGTGGGATCCGACGGTTCGCCGGCCCACGGAAATCCCCAGCTTGTTCAACCGGCTGGTCATCATGGAGACCACTCGCCATTCCTGGCACTCGGTCAATCCGGTGCGCGCCAGCGTGACGCGCTGTTGCGTCTCGAACTACTATTTCTCGCCGGAATCGCCCGACGGCAGCGACTACTTCCACGTCACTTCATTCAAAGCGCGCCCGGAGCAGCCGATAGCCCGGTTGTTGGCCGGCGCCGACCGAATCGTGCGAAGCTGCCTGCGGCAAGTCATCCCGCAGGGAGTCGCCGCCAACGATATCTATCAACCCGATACCACCAATAACCATTCCTGATGCTGCCGAGACGCGCGCCGGAATTGCCATGCGGATTCAAATCCTCGTTGACTGCTATTTGCCGAGCACGAAGTCGAGCGCCAAGCTAGCGCATGATCTGGCCGTCGAGTTTAGCCGGCTGGGGCACCGGCCGTGCATTGCCGTTCCCGACGACTCTCTCGCCGCCGACTGCGTCGTCGAGCGCGACGCCGGCATCGCCGTGCTGCGCGTCAAGTCAGGCAAGATCAAAGGGGCCGGCCGAATCCGCCGCGCGGTCAACGAGGCCCGCTTGTCCTCAACCCTCTGGAGCAAGGGCGGGGCGTACTTCGCTGCGCACCCGTCCGACCTGATCATCTACTATTCGCCGAGCATCTTCTTTGGCGATGTCGTCTCGCGACTCAAGCGACAATGGGCCTGCCCGGCCTATCTCGTCCTGCGCGACATCTTTCCTCAATGGGCCGTCGACGCAGGGGTCCTCAGAGACGGTCCGGCTTGCTGGTATTTCCGTCGCAAGGAACGGGCACAGTACGCCGCAGCCGATGTGATCGGCGTGCAGTCACCGGCGAATCTACAGTACTTTCGCCAGCGGCATCCCGATCTCTTGCACCGTTGCAACGTCCTCTACAACTGGACGACGCTCGTGGAGCACGACGTTCCGAGCACCGATTTTCGCCGGCGTCTGGGCCTCGACGGCAAAGTGATCTTCTTCTACGGCGGCAACATCGGCGTGGCGCAAGACATGGACAACATCCTGCGGCTCGCCGACCGTTTGCGCGGCGAACGACACGTACACTTCCTCTTGCTGGGCGACGGCAGCGACTTCACGCGGCTGCAATGGGAAATCGCCCGCCGCAGACTGTCCAACGTTTCGCTGCATTCGGCCGTCTCGCAGCGTGAATACCAGGGCATCCTCTCGGAAATCGACGTCGGTCTGATCAGTCTCGACCGGCACCTGAAAACGCAAAACCTGCCGGGAAAAATGCTCGGCTACATGTACCACTGCCGCCCGATCCTGGCCAGCATCAATCCGGGAAACGACCTTGGAGATCTGCTCTCGCGCCACCGGGCCGGACTGGCTTGCATCAATGGTGACGACATGGCGTTCCACGACGGGGCGCTGCAACTGACGCGCAATCCGCACTTGCGCGAGCAATTGGGAAACAACGGCCGGCGATTGCTGGAGCAGACGTTCTCCGTGGAAAAAGCCGCCGAGCAGATCCTGTCGCATTTCCACGTGCCGTGTCGTGGAAGCTATGCTCCGTCGCACGCCAACCCATCGCGAGTCACCGCATGATCCGAGTGCTCATCATCGGTGGCAACGGTATGTTGGGGCACAAGCTCTGTCAACTCCTGCCTCAACACGGCTTCGAGGTCGCGGCGACCATCCGTCGTCCGGCCGACTTCGCCGCGCGCTATCCCAGCGTGTATCGCCGCGTCCGGATTCTTGCCGACGTCGACGTGCTCGACGATCGGAAAATGCAACAGGCCGTCGAGAATGCCTCCCCTCATGCGATCGTCAACTGCGCCGGAATCGTCAAGCAGGTTCCCGCCTCTCGCGATCCGCTCGCCAGCGTCGGCGTCAACGCGTATCTGCCGCACAAGCTGGCCAGCCTCTGCGCAAGGCAACATCGCAGGATGATCCACATTAGCACCGATTGCGTTTTCGCGGGCACGCGGGGCATGTATTGCGAGAGCGATCCCTCGGACGCCCACGACTTGTATGGCATGACCAAGTACCTGGGGGAAACCGTGCCCGAAGAGACCGCGGCCCTGACGCTGCGCACTTCGATCATCGGACGAGAACTGGAAGCCCCTGGCCACGGGCTTCTGGAATGGTTTCTGGCGCAAAACGGACAGCCGGTCCGCGGTTTCGCCCGCGCGCGCTTCAGTGGCCTCACGACTCACGAGCTGGCACGCGTCATCGCAATGATCCTCATCGATCATCCGCGGCTGCAGGGGCTTTACCAGGTGGCCTCTCGGCCGATCAGCAAGTTCGAACTACTCCAACTCGTTCGACGAGCCTATGGTCAGCCGACCGAAATCACGCGGGACGAAACACTGGCGTGCGATCGCAGCCTGAACATGGACCGCTTCCGTGATGCGACGGGATATGTGTCGCCGGCTTGGCGCGAGATGATCGCCGAGACGGCCCAGGACCCAACGCCCTATGCCGAATTCCACCACAACCAAAGGAACTAAATCATGCTCTTGCACCAGAAGCGAGTGCTCGTCACCGGCGGCACCGGGTCGATGGGAAACGTGTTCGTGCGCCGCGTGCTCTCCGGAGAGCTCGGCACACCAAAGAAGCTGATCGTCTTCTCGCGCGACGAGGCGAAGCAACACGCCATGAGGGTTTCGTACCTCAAGCAGCGAGCGCCGACCGACGAGGTAATCTACCGGAACTTTGCCAACGTGCTGGAGTTTCGCATCGGCGACGTGCGCAGCTACGCGGACGTGAGCTCAGCCGTGCGCGACGCCGACGTGATCGTCAACGCCGCCGCCCTCAAACAGGTTCCCAGTTGCGAATACTTTCCCTTGCAGGCGCTGTTGACGAACTGTATCGGTCCCTCAAACATCGTCCGCGCGATCAAGGAGCACGACCTCCCCGTCGAAACCGTCGTGGGGATCAGCACGGACAAGGCTTGCAAGCCGATCAACGCCATGGGAATGAGCAAGGCTTTGCAGGAGCGCATTTTCATCTCGGCCAACATCCTGTGCCCTGGCACGCGGTTCATCTGCGTTCGCTATGGCAACGTGTTGGCCTCCCGAGGCTCTGTGGTCCCGCTGTTTCACGAACAGATCCTGGCAGGCGGTCCCGTGACCGTGACGGTGCCGGACATGACTCGCTTTCTGCTGAGCATCGATCGCGCCGTGGATACCGTAATGGCGGCGCTGCGAGGTGGCAAGCGAGGCGAAACGTACGTTCCCATCGTACCGTCGGCCACCGTGATTAACATTGCCCGCGCCCTGATCGGCGAACGTGATATTCCCGTCAAGATCATCGGCGTCCGGCCGGGAGAGAAGACTCACGAGATCATGGTCTCCGAAGAAGAGTGCCAGCATGTGGCCAAGCGCGGCGACTACCACGTGATTCTGCCGATGCTGCCGGAACTGCTCCATCGCAAGACAAAGCTTCACGCGATGTCGTCCGAGTTCAGCTCCGCCGACCGCGTCATCAGCCTCGACGATACGATCCGCCTGTTGCAAGACAACGGGCTGTTGGTCGGGGACGCTCAACTAACGGAATCTGGCGAATTGCTCGCGCAGCCGCGCATCGAGCATGCGCCCACAAAGGACAACACAACGTCCCACGAGAACCACGATGAGGAAACTGAAGGTTGTGACGATCGTCGGAACGCGGCCTGAGTTGATCAAGCTCTGCCGCGTCGTCGCCGAATTGGATGCACGGCTCACGCACGTGCTCGTCCATACCGGCCAGAACTACGATTACGAGCTGAACGAAGTGTTTTTCGAGCAATTGCGCATCAGGAAGCCGGACCATGCTCTCCAGGTCGCCGGGGCAACGCCCGCCCAGACCATCGCCAACGTCATCGCCAGGTGCGACGCCGTACTGGAATGCGAACAACCCGACGCGCTGCTCGTGCTGGGCGATACGAATAGCGCGCTGTCGGTAATCGCGGCCAAGCGCCGTAAGATCCCGATCTTTCACATGGAGGCGGGCAACCGCTGCTTCGACGCACGCGTGCCCGAGGAAATCAATCGCAAGATCGTCGATCACGTGAGCGACGTCAATCTGCCCTATACGGAACACGCTCGCCGTTACCTCATCGCCGAAGGCCTGCGGCCCGAAGCGATCATCAAAACCGGTTCGCCCATGCGCGAAGTATTGAACTTCTTTCGCCCGCAAATCGAGAACAGCGACGTCCTGAACCGGCTCGAACTCTCTCCCCGCGGCTACTTTGTCGTCAGCGCGCATCGCGAGGAAAACGTCGACGCGCCGGAATCGCTCCTGCGCCTGCTGCAAGTACTCAACGCGGTCGCCGACCGCCACGACAAGCCGCTCGTCGTGTCGATGCATCCGCGCACGCGCCAGCGGCTCGACGCCATGAACGGCGCGCAGCACCTCGATCCCAGGGTGCGTTTGCTAAAACCGCTGGGACTGTTCGACTACGTTCGATTGCAGCAGCAGGCGCTGGCCGTCGTTTCCGACAGCGGCACGCTCACCGAAGAATCGGCGCTGCTCGGCTTCCCCGCAATCGCCATCCGCGAAACGCACGAGCGGCCGGAAGGCATGGACGAAGCCACGCTCGTCATGTCCGGCCTCCATCCCCAACGCGTCCTGCAGTCGATCGACCTGGTGACAACCCAGTTCGTGCCGGGCGAGTCCGAATTGACCGCGCCGGACGACTACGCCAGCGAAAACGTATCCAAGAAGATCGTACGGATCATCACCAGCTATGTGGACTACGTAAACTGCAACGTGTGGAAACGTTAATCGCGTGCGTGGCGGCGACGTCAGCCAACCACGCAAACCGGCAGCGCGCCTGACAGTGAGGTGCGCCAAAACTTTGCAATCTCCAACGATCCGATGACGGAGCTGACGGTCCTATGAAACTTCTCGTGGTCGCGGGTGCCCGGCCCAACTTCATGAAGATTGCGCCCCTCATGTGGGAGTTCGAGCGCCGAGCGGGCGTATCCGCGTGCCTGGTACACACGGGGCAGCACTACGACGAGCGCATGTCGCAATTGTTCTTCGACCAGCTCAAAATCCCCAAGCCGGACTTCAACCTGCAAGTCGGCTCCGCGTCGCACGCCGTGCAGACGGCGGAAGTGATGCAGCGGTTCGAGCCCATCGTGATCCAGCAGCGGCCGGACGCCGTGGTGGTCGTCGGCGACGTCAACTCGACTTTGGCTTGCACGCTCACGGCGGTCAAGCTGGGAGTGCCCGTCGCTCATATCGAAGCCGGTTTGCGCAGCTTCGACCGGTCGATGCCCGAGGAGATTAATCGCATTCTGACCGACGCCATCAGCCACTGGCTGTTCGTCAGCGAGCGCGGCGCCATGAAGCATCTTCGGCGCGAGGGAATCTCAGCCGAGCGGGTTCACTTTGTCGGCAACCTGATGATCGACACGTTGCTGGCCTGTCGCCAGCAGAGTGAAGTGTCGCCCGTCCTGGAGCAGTTGCAGGTCTCGCCGGGAGGCTACGCCGTATTGACGCTCCATCGCCCGGCGAACGTCGACGAGCCGGCGGTATTTCGCGAGCTGCTCACGGCGGTCGAACGACTGCAGCGCGAATTGCCGGTGGTCTTTCCGGTCCATCCGCGCACGCGCAAGGCCTTGGCCGGCCAATCCGATCGCCGGATGCCGAACCTGAAGTTGACCGACCCGCTGGGCTACCTTGACTTTCTCAAGCTCATGGCGCACGCCCGCGTCGTGTTGACCGATTCGGGCGGGATTCAAGAGGAAACAACCGTGCTTGGCGTTGCATGCCTGACCTTGCGATCCAATACCGAGCGCCCCGTCACGACCGAGCAAGGGACGAATCGCCTGGTCGGCATGGATTCCGGCCGCATCGTCAAAGCGGCCTTGGCGGCGATCGCCGACGATCGAGCCGTGGGTTGCATCCCCGAGTTGTGGGACGGTCGCGCCGCACAGCGCACCGTCGATGTCCTGCTTTCGGCTGCATGCAACGGAAGCGATCTCGAGCGAGCCGCGGTTTTGAGGGTTTAACCGTAGTGGCGGAGCCTGCAAGTTCGATCGAGCGAGCGCGGTGGCGGCCGGCACAGGTGGCGCTGTGGCTATACGTTGCCGGATTGCTCGCCACCGTTGGAGCGCTATACTGGGCGAGCGACCGTTGGTGGCTCGCGACGTTGCTGCTGTTTGCGCCGCGCTGGATCTGGGGGCTGCCACTGGCCGTGTTTGCCCTGTTCCTGGCGAACGACACTCGGCGTCTGGTGTGGCCGTTCGGCTTGGCGCTGGCGATCGTCGTCGGCCCGATCATGGGCCTTTGCCTGCCGTTGAGGGTGCAGTCCGAGACGGAGACGCCCGTACTGTCCGTTCGGGTGCTCAGTTGCAACGGCGACTGCCGAGACTTGGATCCCGTGCGGTTTCGTTCGCTGTTGAACGAAGCCCGTCCCGGCATCGTGGTGATGCAGGATGTTTGGGCGCCCCACGTCGACGAGATGTTCTCGTCGGCCGATTGGCACGTACACACGAGCTCCGGAATGTGCCTGGCCAGCCGGTTTCCCATCCGCGACGTCGACACGCTCGATTCCGCTCCATTTGGTCCAGGTCTCGGTTGGGCGAGGTGCTACGCGTTGGACACGCCCGCGGGCGTCGTGCATTGCTTCAATCTTCATTTTGCGACGCCCCGCTGGGGATTGCTCGCGGCAGTTAGCGACCGTCACGACGGCGCCAAGCAGCTACAACACAATAGCGACCTGCGCCGAGACCAGTCGACCGCAGTCAGCCGCATTGCAAACTCACTCCCAGGTCCGGTACTTCTGGCCGGTGACTTCAATACGCCAGTCGAGAGCACGATCCATCGAGAGTGCTGGTCGGGCTATCAGAACGCATTCTCTATTGCGGGCTTCGGTTGCGGCAGCACGCACCACACGGAACTTACGGCAGTACGCATCGACCACATTCTTGCCGGGACCGACTGGCACATACGGAGGTGCTGGGTCGGACCCGACGTGGGATCGGCGCATCGGCCGATCATCGCAGATCTCGCGTGGCACGTTGAGCCGAATTTCATGCGTTGACAGAGCACTAGTTCGCAGCATCGTGGTTTATCCGATCTCGACATCTGCGGAATGTTCTTGGCGGTCGTCGACCAGATGGATGGCCTTGTCGAGTTGATCGACTCCGTCGAGCGTAACTCGGGTAGCTTCGCGACCGCCGTTGTTCTTGATTGTGATGTGATAAAACGTGTCGCGATAACGATAGTGCAATTTGAAGGACCGCCACTCGTCCGGCAGGCACGGAACGAACGACAGCTTATCCACGTCCAACCGCAGGCCAAGCAGCGACTCGACGATGAGCCGGTACATCCATCCGGCTGACCCGGTATACCACGTCCATCCGCCGCGACCGGTGTGCGGCGCGACCGCATACACATCGGCTGCCACGACATAAGGTTCGACTTTATAGGTCGCAATACCCGCCGGCGTCGACCCGTGACTAAGCGGGTTAATTAGCCACAGCAGTTCCCAGGCGCGCCGGCGGTCGCCCAGGGCGGCAAACGCCATCACGGTCCAGATGGCCGCATGCGTGTATTGGCCACCATTTTCGCGGACTCCCGGCACATAACCCTTGATATAGCCCGGGTCCAATGACGACTTGTCGAACGGCGGATCGAACAACTGAATCAAAGAGTGCTCACGTCGCACCAGGCGGTCGTTGACGGCCTCCATAGCCCGTCGACTTCTCTTCGGGTCCCCGGCTCCGGACAAGACAGACCAGCTTTGGGGGATCGAATCGATTTGGCATTCGAGGTTGCTGGCCGAGCCAAGTGGTTCGCCATTGTCGAAGTAAGCGCGCCGGTACCACCCGCCGTCCCAAGCGTTGTTCTCGATGTTCTCTTTCAATTGCGCGACATGTGCAACGCACTTCCCGGAAAATGCCGTGTCGCCCCGCGAGTGGGCAACCGTCGAGAACTCCTGCAGCACGTGAACCAGGAAGAACGCCAACCACACGCTCTCACCTTTTCCTTGCGCGCCGACCAGATTCATCCCATCGTTCCAGTCACCGCAACCAATTAGCGGCAGGCCGTGAGCGCCGAACCGCAAACCGTGCTCGATCGCGCGGACGCAATGCTCATAGAGAGTCGCCGATTGATCCGATCGAATGGGCAGGTCGTAGTATGCCTCCTCGTCCGGTTGCACTGGGGGGCCATCGATAAACGGAATCCGCTCGTCGAGTACGCCCGTGTCACCGACTTGCTTCACGTACTGACACGTAGCCAGGGGCAACCACAAGAAGTCGTCGGAAAAATGGGTGCGCACGCCGCGTCCGCTGGGGGGATGCCACCAGTGTTGAACGTCACCTTGGACAAATTGACGGGCCGCAGCCCGCAGCAGATGTTCGCGCATCAAACGGGGCTCCGCGTGCACCAAAGCCATGACGTCCTGCAATTGATCACGAAACCCGAACGCGCCGCCTGACTGGTAATAGCCGCTACGTCCCCAAAGGCGGCAGCCTAAGGTTTGGTAGAGCAGCCAACCATTTACCAAAGTGTTGAGGCCCTGATCGGGGGTTTCCACGTAGACGGTGCCAAGCGTTCGCTGCCAGTAGTGCCACACGCCTTCCAGGGCTCGGCGCGCCGGCCCAGTGCCCCGATAGCGCTGGATCAATCCGCGCGCTTCTTCGACGCTCGGAGCAGCTCCCAGGAGAAACACGATCTCGCGTTCCTGCCCTGGCGCAATGTCGAACTCCGATTGCATCGCGCCACACGGATCGAACCCCGGCCCGACCTTGCCCGAAAGTCGCGTACGGCCCATTACCGATGGTTCGGCTGCCGTGCCATTGCGTCCGAAGAATTCAGTGCGGTCACCGGTGATTGTGCGCGCCGGCTCATTGGAATCGAGAAACGCAACCCGGCCAGGAAACTCCGAGTTGAACGGGTTGCGAGCAAACAACGCCCCAGTCTTAGGATCGACCTCGGTCACCACGTGCATCAGCGATTGAGGGCGCAATTCCGCCAGTACCCATTCCACGTAACAGGTCGCCGAAAGGCGGCGTGTTCGTTCGGAGGCATTGCGGACTTTGAGCGAAAGGAACTTTATCGGCGCGTCCATCGCGACGTACACCGTCAGTTCGGTCGCTATGCCGTCTTCAACCGTCTCAAAGACACTGTAACCGAATCCGTGGCGGGTGACGTACGCGTTGTGGCCAGGAGCCGGTAGAGGTGTGGGAGACCAAAAGTGCCCACTTTCCTGATCTCGAAGATAGAGTAATTCGCCGCTACGATCGGTGACCGGATCGTTGTACCACGGGGTGAGTCGAAATTCGTGGGCATTTTCGAACCAGGTGTATCCGAGGCCGCTTTCGGTTACGACGGTGCCGAACTGAGAGTTGGCTAGGACGTTGACCCACGGGGCCGGCGTCCGTAGAGAACGGCCGGTCGTGATCACGTATTCGCGACCGTCGGGCGTAAAGCCGCCGAGCCCATTCGCGTAAATCAGCTCACGGAACGGCAACCCTTGCTTGTGGACAACTTCGGCCCTGTGGCCGCGTATCGGGACAAGCGATGGCATGCTTATCTCACGGCGGCCTCGCCGCTCGATCTGATCCGCCAGCATGCCGCCACTATCGGTCAATACGACTCGGGCCACACTTTGCATGAGAATGCGGTCCTCGTCGGACATCTGCTCAGGCCGGCGCACAAAAATCCCGCCTGGTCGGTCGACGACATGAGCCTCGGTGCTGCTCCCGATTAGGCCAAAGATATCGTCCTGTAACAATTGCCGGTATCCCGATTGATCTTCGTTCCAAATCACAAGATCGACGGACAATCCTTTAAATCGCCAATAGGCATGAGCATGGATGAGCTGACGCACCAAGTCGATCTTGTTTCGATCGGCAATTCGTAGCAGAACAACTGGCAAGTCGCCAGAGATGCCGTGTCCCCATAAACCCGATTGACCGCGCACGTTCTTGGCCAACACGCTGGCATTGGCACGTCGCAGGCCGCTGGCATAGATAATCGAACTCGCCAGACGCCCGTGGAGTTGGGCTTCAGCCTCGTTCGTGTTGAGTTGCTGCAAGATCACCTGGCCGTGCGTCCAGGCCAGGTTGAGTAAGCGGTCAGCCAAATGCCGATCGTGGTACTTCTCAACGAGTCCCATTGCCGATTCGCGCGTTTCCGCGACGCCGGAGACGACGTCGACGACGGCCGTTTCCTCGGGTTCAATGGAAATGGTGCAGCGAATCGCCACGATCGGATCGAGCACGGACCCCTCGCTGTTCGAGAGGGCCGTTGGGCTGGCCATCGCCTGCGGGTCGGCAACGTCGCGCCCACGGCCAAGAAAAACGGCTCGATCGGTTTCATAGGAAGTCGCGCCGGATGATGTGCCATGCACAGACATTAAATGCAACATCCAGGGCGGATGTTCTTGATGCGAACGGGGCCGGCGTGTACACAGAATTGCCTGGCGGTTACGGATAATCTCCGTCTGGACAAACAAGTTACTGAAGGCCGGATGGGTCGCGTCGGCCGCCGCGTTGGCCAAGACCACTTCTGCGTAGCTCGTCAGTTCAATCGTCCGTCGGAACCGGGAACCGTTAGTGATGCTTATCCGGCGCAGCTCGACGTCATCTTCGGGCGAAACGGTCACTTCGGTGTGCGTTTCTAACTCAAAATCGCGTCGCCGAAATTCCGCCCGTGACTGTGGGAAAATTGCCTCATAGGTTGGAGAGGGTTTGAGCGTCGGTTGAAATCCTACCGACCAAACATCATTGGACGCGACGTCACGCACATAACAAAACGTGCCCATATCATCCCGTGCGAGGTCCTCGCGCCAGCGCGTCACCGCGATATCCTTCCAGCGGCTATATCCGCCGCCCGCGTTCGTGATCATGACGTGGTAGCGCCCATTGGACAGCAGGTGTACTTCCGGAATCGGCGTGTGCGGCGTGGTGAGGACGCGCATTCGGACTTCAGGCCCGACCGTGGGCAAGGGCATTTCAGCGTTCTCGACCGAATGTAGATAGACGGGACCGGCCTTGGGAATGCGCTCGTGCAGGAGCAATGTGGTGGCCTGAAACGGCGGGTACGCTTCAAATCGTCGCTGCATTGGCCGATCGAGCAATGCATAGGCGAGCGATACGAAACCCATCCCTTCGTGATGAGCCATGAACGACCGTACGATGGCAAAAGATTGCCCGCGCGTAAGTCGCGCCGGCGTGTAATCGATGGCCTCGTAGTAACCATACTTGCCTTCAAGGCCGGCCGCGGTCATCCGTCGCAGATTGGCACACGCGGGTTGGGGAGCGACCATCAACGCCATCAATGAGGCATAAGGCGCAACCACCAGATCGTCGGCCAGCCCCCGTTTGAAGCCCAAGCCGGGCACGCCGAATGCCCGGTATTGATAATTCAAATGAACATCCGTGAGGTTGTATCCCGACTCAGACATCCCCCAGGGAACCTTGCGGCTTACGCCGTAAGCGATTTGTCGCGCAACGGCCGCCTTGCACGTGTGGTCGAGGAGCGTGCCGTCAAAGCTCGGCATGACCAGCAACGGCATGAGATACTCAAACATCGAGCCACTCCAGGAAAGGAGCGTGGGCGAGCCATCGAACCCTGTCAGCAGGCGACCCAGTGCAAACCAATGCTCTTGCGGTAATTGGCCCTGGGCAATGGCAACGAAGCTGGCAAGCCGAGCTTCCGAGGCCAGCAGATCGTAGTAGCTGTCGTCACGCCGGTGCTCAGCTACGTTGAAGCCAATCGCTAGCAGTCGTCGAGACTCGTCGAACAGGAAGTCAAACTCCGCATCGCTAAGTTCGAGGCACGTCCGGGCCAGCTTTTCGTGGGATGCCATCCGTGCCGCGGCATAGTCGCTGACCTCGTTGATGCGCTGCTTCAGTTGAGCCAGCCAACCACGATGCTCGCCTGCCTCCGCCAGAGCTGCATCGAGGACCACGGACAGGTCTAAACCGAGCTGGGCGATGTGCCGCAGTGTTGCCTTGCCATCAAGCCGCTCAAGAGCGGTGCGCAATTGAGCCATAGAATCGGCCGCGTGCGTCGCGGTGCTTTGCCAAAGAGTGGGCGGCGGTTCAGGCAACGCTACCAGTGGCGCCAGCAGGTTTATTTCGTCAATCCAAGCCTGGGCTTGCCGCGTCAAGGCGCCTGCCCACCAGCGAACCTCCTCGTTGGGATGCGCTCTCAGTTCGGCGATTACCGTGTGTTCGTCGCTGGCCAGACGCGCGAGCAAACGAGAACCGGCTGCGAGCGTGGCCGGCGTATGCGAAAGCTCTTGCTGAAGTTGCTCAAGGCGGTGCAGCGGTTGCGGCCCTTCATCGCCCGATGCGCGCCCGATCGAACGACGCTCGGCCGATCCAGCGGTGCGTACCGCTGAGTGCAAGACCCGCAGCGTAATGCTCAGCCCATGCAGGGCCACCGGCGGCAGAATGTTCTGGTCAGCCAGTTGCAGCAGCCCCTCACGGAGCGTGAGTAAATGGCCGACAAGATTTCCACTATCGACTGTCGAAACATAGCGGGGATGAAGCGGCTCGAGCGTGTGGGTGTCGTACCAGTTGAAAAAGTGACCTCGGAACCGCTCTAATCGTTCCATGGTCGCAAAGGTTTTCGCAGTCCGCTCCTCAAATTGACAGGCCGAAATAAACCCAAAGTCATAAGCGGCCAAGTTCGACAATAGCGCAAGGCCCACGTTCGTGGGCGAAGTCCTGTGGGCAATCACCGCCACCGGATAGTCCTGATAATTGTCGGGCGGAAGCCAGTTATCCTCCGGGCCGAAGAACGTCTCGAAGAACCGCCAGGTTTTGCGCGACAGCTCCTCGAGAAACTCCGTGTCGTCCTGGTTCAGTCGAGCCACGCCGCTCGGCAGTGGTCGACTGAGCCACCAGGCGATTGCCGGAGACATCAGCCACAAACCAAGCAGTGGGACGAAAGCCGGGAGAGCGTCGGCACGAAATCGGGCAATGTAGCCTCCCAGAAGGAGCGCAGAGAGAGGCGCGACCCACATGGCCCGCAGTGCGCCGGCCAGGTCTGTCCACGCGCCCTGCTCCGCATCGGTTGATGTGCGCCATTGGAGCAAATTGCGTCTCGTCAGGGTCAACCGCGTCAGCGTGCGCAACACCGCGTCCAAGCTGTAAAAGGCCTCATCCGGCAAGAAGGCCAATGTGCAAACCGCTTGCGCCGTGTTGCGACCCAATGACCGCAAGGTGTCGCGCAGATGCAGCCGCCACGAAAGTTCCACCGGCCGCTCGATCAACTCAACGACGACACGCAGGACAACCGGCAACAGCATGATCGCCAGGACCAACATCGCCCAATACCACGCTGGCCACACGGGGACCATCCAGGACAGTCCGAACAAAAGCATGAACGCGGTGGGCACCAGGCTGCGCCGCAGGTTGTCGAAAATCTTCCAGCGAGACAACGCCGAAAGCGGGTTCCTCACGAGCGATCGGAGTTGGTTAGGCGCCCACGGCAACGCCCACATTGCGATTTGCCAGTCGCCTCGAATCCAGCGATGCCGGCGGCCGGTGTCGGCGCTGTATTGGGCCGGGTAGGCCTCGTACAGCTCGATATCGCTAATCAACGCAGACCTGGCGTGACATCCCTCCAAGAGGTCATGACTCAGGATCAGGTTTTCCGGAAATCGGTCGCGCAACAGCCTTTCAAAGGCATCCACATCGTAGATACCCTTGCCAATGAATGAGCCCTCCTGGAACCAATCCTGGTAAACGTCCGACACCGCGCCCGTGTAGGGATCGATGCCGGCCTGGCCGCCGAAGATGCGAACGAACCAAGACCGTCGCGCGCTGGGCAAGCTCAAGGCGACACGGGGCTGCAAGATGCAGTACCCATCGCGGAGGAGATTCCTCGTGTTGTCGAAACAAGGCCGGTTCAAGGGATGAGCCATGGCGGCAACTAACTTACGGGCGGTCTCCCTTGGGAGCTGAGTGTCTGAGTCAAGCGTGATGACATACTTCACTTCGCCAAGCGAACCCGTGTCTCCAACAATCAGAGAAAACCGGTCTCGCGCTACTCCGCGAAGAAACGCGTTCAAATCGGCGAGTTTTCCGCGCTTCCGCTCGTAACCCATCCAGACTTGCTCTTGCTCGTTCCAGCGACGAGGCCGATGAAACAAGAAGAAAATATCGCTGCGTTCGCCTTTGTACTTTTCGTTTAGCGCCTCAATCCCTTCCCGTGCTTGCTCGAGGAGGACTTCGTCTCCTGGCACTATTTCGGAAGGGGCGTCACGCCAATCGGTCAGCAATCCGAAATGGAGATGCTCATCGCGATTGGCCAGGTAACGGACCTCCAATGCCTCCACCAGGTCACTCACGCCCTGAGGACTGGTCAGCATCGTCGGTACGGCCACCAACGTGCGACACTCACGGGGAATCCCGTCGGAAAAGTCCATGCGAGGCAGGGCCCTCGGAGTCACGAACAACGTAACCAGCCAGTTGACGATGGCTACGCCGAGATGGGACGCAGCCAGCAATACCGGGAGAGTCATTGGCGCAAGGAGCCAGAGGCTTGCCCCAAAGCGCCATGCCTGGAATAGCGCTGTGGCGGTGACGGCCAGCGTGATCAATCCGATCGCCCCTAGATACAGCAGCAAGGGATGTCGTTTCGCGGATCGCCGCAGTTTCTCGCTTGGCGAGATGCGTGCCCGGGCGGCCGCTTCGAGTTGAGGCAATCCACTGTCGACCAAGAAATAGCCGACGTGCGCCGAACGCTCGCGAATACCCTTGACGTCGGCGGCCTGCCTGGCCAAGTGGACAGCCTGCGCCGCGACCTCCCACTCGGCGAACCGACTGTGCTTGGCGACTCGTTCGACGACATGACGATACCGATCACGCGTGGCGAAATCCATTTCGCTGTAAACGTCCGAATACTCTTGCATGGCCGGAATGACCCGCCGATCGTCATGCGAGCCGCTGACCGATTCGCCCAACTCGCTCCGCGAAAAACCGCGCAAGGTCTGCTCGACCAAACTGAGTGATTCGACGAACTTGCGCCAATCCATTGCCGCCACCAACCGCAGACTGCTGATGCTGTTGGCGAGCGAGACTTGATCGGCTGCCTGCTGCTGCCCCTCGATCTGCATTAGCTGTTCGACCGTGACGGCTTGCTCGGCCAATCGGTGTTCGAGCCACAACAATGGCAACGCCATTGCATGCGATTGCTCTTGGAGCCGGCGGGCAAATTCGGCGGCGAACTCGGTGTCCATCGCCGGAGCCGCGCGAGACAACTCCGCCATGACGAGCACCAGGCCTTTAGGGTCCCTTTCCACGGCTTCGATCATCCGATCGGCCCACGCATTGGCTTCATCTCGGTGCAGATGGGCCGCGGTCATGCGCGCAGCGACTCGGCGCAGATTCTCGATCAACGCCAGGCGCAGCATGATCGGAATGGCCCACAGCTCTCCGAGGGTCAGTGGAGTGACGGTTTGATAGGCCGCCACGACGGAAGCCAGACTTTCGGCACTGATCCGGCCGTCGACATGCGCGATCAGCTCCAGCGCGATATCGTACACCCGTGGAAACCCAATCGAGGGTCCTCGAAGCAGCCGCGGGAGCTCCGCGCTGTAGTTCTTGGGAAGGTGGCGGCGGGCGGTGCGGATTTGCTCTTCGATGAGGTAGAAATTGTCCAGCAACCATTCGTCGGCCGGCGACATTCGCCGGTTGGCCGCCACCGTGGCCACGATCAGTTGATGGGCGTCGAGCAGAACCGCTTCGTTCTCCTCCAAGCGGCTCAGCAGGCGGTCCGGTCCGGTCCGCTTGTCGACCTCATGCCAACCGGCCAAAGCTCTTGCATGCTGCTCAAGCTGGTCCGTGCTGAATAGCTCAGACCGCAACGGTTGATCGTCACGCTCGTTTGGCCGCTCGCGCCTAGCGCGCAGCAGCCTCAACATCCCTCGTCGCAAATCGCCATGGTGATCCTCCAACTCCTAGCTCTCCCTGCACATGTGCGGCGAAAGACAGATGAAGAGCAAACGAGCGTTTATATGATAGCCCACTGACGGGTGCGCCTCCACTGGCGAGCAGTGATTACCCGGACGCGACGGGTGACGGGTCCCATTTGGCTCGCGTCGTTTCCCCCGCTGTTCGAACACTTCTACAGGTGTAGAGGGCGCTTCCACATCCTCGTTGACAGTCGCCAAGCGCTCGGCGTCTGCCTCTTTCCGCTCAGCAAACTCGATGGCCAGATGCTTGCTCGTGATCGCGCTGGTCGCCTGTTTCAAATGGGCACATGGACTGTGCGGTGTAGCACCACCGGAGATGAAGATAGTTGTTTCTTTGGGGAAGGGAACCCCGGCAACGGCAACCAAAATCAAGGCTCTCTACCGGGTATCGCGGGCCCTTGCCGCGACGAAAAACACGACGAAGAATACCTTGTCGAAGTGACGCACCGATGAGCAGTAGCACCGATGAAAAACAGACGCGATCAGGCACGCTAGTTGCAGGCAATGCGGCATCGACGGGCCGACGCGAGCCGTGATAGGGACCTGCAAATGACTCCGAGTCAGCCGCGATACGTGAGCCGCCATCATAGGCACGCTTCAGATCGAGCGATGGCCGGAAAATCAAAGGGCCCATCAAGGAGGCGGCAGGGGCGCTCACCGACAATGGCAAGCTGCGTCGAGCAGGCAAATTAGATCAGGCGACTGGCAAGGCCAAGCAAGCAGTCGAAATGGTCGTGGAAAAGACCAAAGGCGTGTTCGAAGATCTGAGGAAGTAGTAGCAAGGTGGTGCAGAGTCGACTAGTTGTCGCTGCCCTCCACACCGATCGGGTATATTGGGAAGACGTGACCTGTTCCGGGGGGTGGTCGATTCAAGGTGGGGGTACATGGACGATCGCCGGCATCTTTTTCTGAATCGGTCCAACCAATGTCTTTTTCTTTACGAGTTGCAATTGCCGATGACGACCGTGGGATGCGCGAATCCCTTCAGCGAATGGTCGGCAATTTGGGACATCAAGTGGTCGCAGTGGCCGAAGATGGCGAATCGCTCATCAAACAGTGCGCGATGACAGAGCCAGACGTCGTTGTTACCGGCACCCTGACGCCGGAGATGTACGGGTCCGACGCTGCCGCGGTCGTTTACAAGAGCCGGCCGGTCCCGATTATTCTCTATTCGAGCCATTGCGAGCCGGATCTGGTGCTCAATGCAGAGCACAACCACGTGTTCATGTATCTCGTCAAGCCGATCTGCGAGGAACACCTGCAGGCGGCGTTGAAAGCATGCGATGAATGCCGATGCGCGGAATCGAACGAGCCGTCGGAAGGCAACGAAAAAATGGTATTCGTCGGCCCCGCCTCAGGGACTTCTGGCAGGGCGCCCTGTCGTGAACCTAGTCGCCCGCCGTATCGACAGCTGCCCCGCTGACGGCATAATCCCTCTCGTTCTTGCGCAGCGTTGTGCCCCGCACTGACTTCGGCTTAACAGCCCGTTGAAAAATTCGACGGGCTGCGACATCGCATGGATGCGATATCAAAATGGCGACGTAAGTCGTTATTTTGCGAGCCGTGCGAAGCTTTGCTTCGCACTTGGCGAGGTTGAAAAATGTCACGACGGCATTTTTCAACAGACTGTTAAGGTTTTAGCGAGCTCAAACCGTCCGGTTGCTTTGTCACTGAGCCACGAATGGTCGAGGACGGCAGTGTGATGGGAATTCCACCAACCGGTTGAGCACAAACGATACGCCAATCGCGCGCCAGGATCCGACCCACCTGAGTGCGACGACTCCGACGCGCGCAATCATCAGCCCTGCGCCGACCGATCCCCGCAGTGACCGGCAGTCTGCCGGATCTCGCACCGCCAGTAACCGCAGTGATCCTCAACGTTATTGGCCTTGAAGGTCGCGAAAGTATTCTGGACAATTTCAATTCTTCCCGCGTATCTGGGCGGAGTTTGCGGAAAACCGGAGGAACGCTTCTGCGAGACGAAAGCGGTTACATGCCGCGGTCGACGTGATACCCAGCACCTGGGCCGTCTCGGCATTGGAGAGTTGCTCGAAGTGCCGCAGCGCGATTACCTCTCGATCGATGGGTTCCATCGCGTCAAGCGCCTCGATCAGTTGGAGCTTCATTTCGGCCTTGGACGCAGCCATGCTTGGCGACGCTAAACGCGCCAGCAATTACACGGCAAGAACCTTTGATTCGGCCTCAGAAAAGTTGCCGGTACACAGCGACACTTCCCGCCGGGCATCGCGCGCTTGCACGCCGAGATGATTGCGGTGCAACATTTGCAATCTCTGAGCCCCTAGATAGCGGAACCACACCAAGAATGTCACCGACGGGTTCTTTATGTACTCGCCGAACCGTAGGGACGCCTCGACAAACGCTTCCTGAATTACATCCAAGGGATCGACTCTCGCGCGAATGCGGCAATCCATCCGCATACGCACCGAGTGCTGAAGGCGGCTGCGGTTGCGACTGAGAAGTTCGCCAAAGGCTGACTGGTTGCCTTCGGCCGCGCTCTCCAAAAGCTGCGAAAGATCGTCGCGTTCGTTGAGCATGTGTTCTCCCCGCTGAAGAGCACAGATAGCATAACCGTTGTCGTGATTTGCATTGCCATGGCGCACTATTTAGCCGACGCGAAGCGTGCATGCGCCCCGCGCCGGACCAATCGCACCCGGCATTGCCAAACCGGCCAGCACGAACTCGGCAGTGAGTTCGGCTGCCGCGGCAGCAACACCTCCGGTTTATGGATAGGACTGATCGCGGAGCAATGCGGAGCGGCGTTGGGCTAAGAAATCGGAAATTTATTGACGGCTCCCCGCCGGGGGACTACCCTCCTGGGAGGAAAAGCCACGCACCACTGCGGGTTAGGGTTCCTTGGCCGGTGCGCGGCGGTATTGGCGGGCCAGTCCGCTGGCCGGCGTTATTCGGGTGGCGGCTTTGTCCGCTTTGGCTCGCGACCGTTCCCATTCTTATAGAGGCCGTCTCGATGGACGCTTCGTTGTCGCCGCCGCCCGGTGAGGCCGACTTGCACGCCGCCGCACAGGTCGACGTTTGGCTGCGGGCGGCACGCGACGGGTCGCGGTCGGCCCTGGGTGAGGCGCTGGAGGGCACGCGCGCCTACCTGCTGCTGGTGGCCAAGCGAGCGCTGGACGACAAGCTGAAAGCCAAAGTCGGGGCATCGGACCTCGTGCAAGACACGTTTGCCGAAGCGCAGCGTGGCTTCGCCCAGTTCCGCGGAGCAGGCAGCGAGGAGTTTTACGCGTGGCTGGTCGGCATCCTATACAACCGCCTGGCGAACAACGTACGCCGGTATCGCCAAACGCAAGGCCGCAGCATCGAGCGCGAGTTGCC
>JBGSYQ010000098.1:0-2840 GCA_041750795.1 Pirellulales bacterium
ATCGGCGGTCGCACCACTCATTCAGTCGGCCGCCCGTCGCCGCTGCGGCCGAATCGCCACTATCGGCGGTTGGGTCATCCGGCGTGAACTGCCCACGGAGCACGGCCCCCTCGCCCTCCAGGGCCGAGAGCGCCGCCTCGACAGACGATAACTCCAGGTGCAGCGGTTCGGCCACATGCGCGGCCGTGGTCGGTCCGGCCCACTGCATCCGACCGCGAACCAGCGCCACCCAGGCCTCGGACGCGGCGTGCTCTTTCTCGAACTCTGCCGGCAACGATACCGGAGGATCACAGGCCGCATCGGGATACGCGGCCCGCACCAGCGGCCAGCGCTCGGCGGCGATCCACAGCGGAGACTTTCCCGAAACTACGACGCGGGCGGCGCGTCCGTGCCGGACGAGTTCCTCGAACCAGCCGCGCCAGTCATCGGCTTCCGTCTGGGACAGCGCACCCAGCGACATCAGCGCATCGTGCAGTTCGTCCGCGTCGCGCACCAGCGGCCAGGCATCGCGGCGCACTCGATCGATGGCCGCCGGGTCGAGCGTTGCCAGGTCGCGCAGCTCGTCGGTCGAAAGTGTGCGCCGCGTGGCCACGGCGCGCGTGCGGCGCTCTTCCAGCGGCGCGCCGTCCAGAAACGTATACGGATTCGCGTTGAGCAATTCGTAGCTGAAAGGGGATGGTTCGCGCGTGTCGCGCCCCACGAACTTGACGGCGCCTTGCCCCACAAGACCGAATAGCGCCACCAGCCCGTCCAGGTCCATGGCTTCGTGCAGGCAATCGCGCATCGTTTGCCGCACCAGCGGATGATCGGGAATCTCGACGTCGCCGGAGTGATTCTCCAGGCAGCCGACCGTCTCTGGAAACACGGCAGCCAGCAGATCGTCAGAGCGGAAGCGCTGCATGTGCGGCGGCACGCGCTTGCCTCCCTGCTGCCGCAGCACCACCAGCGACCGCGTGACGTTCCACCGCCAGCGGACCTGAAACAGCGGCACGGCCAACAGCGCCTGCTCCAACAGTTGCGCCACGTTCCGGGCATTGAGCATCTTGAACAAGTTTTCGATCGGCACGCTGTGTTGCGGGCCGAGCGAGAGCACGATGCCGTCGTTGTCAGCGCTGGCCTGCAGCTCGAAGTCGAAGCTGCGGCAAAACCGCTTGCGCAGCGCCAGGCCCCAGGCGCGATTGACCCGCGAACCCAGCGGCGCGTGAATCACCAGTTGCATGCCCCCCGATTCGTCGAAGAACCGCTCGAAGAGAATCTCTTCGCGGGTGGGCACCATTCCCACGGCGGCCAATTGCGTCTCGACGTAGGCCAACGCTTGCCGCGCCGCGTGCTCGCCGGCGCCGCACTCGTCGGCCAGCCAGTCCGGCATGCAAACCGGCTGGTCGTTCGAGCCCTGCAAGCGGCCACTGGCGCGCACCACCTCGGCCAGGCTGGTGCGCAATTCGGAGAGCTCGGCCGAGAACTCGGGCGTGCGCCCGGGCCCTTCACCAAGCCAGAAGGGAATGCTGGGGGGCGCGCCGTCGGCGTCCTGCACGCGCACTTCGCCGCCGCGCACGTTGCGCACGCGCCACGACGTATTGCCCAGCAGAAACACGTCGCCCGCCATGCTCTCGACCGCGAAGTCTTCGTCCACGGTGCCGACGAACGTCCCCTCGGGCTCGGCGACCACTCGATACTGGGCCGTTTCGGGAATCGCACCCCCGGAAGTAAGCGCCGCCAGCCGCGCGCCGCGACGAGCCCGCAGGCTGCCGTTGATGTTGTCGCGATGCAGATACGCTCCGCGGCGCATGTTGGGCGTCAGGCCCTCGCTCAACAGCGCCAGCACTTCGTCAAAGTGCTCGCGCGACAGGTCGCGAAATGGCCACGCCCGGCGGACCAGCGCATAGAGCGCTTGCTCGTCCCACTCTTCGCAAGCCACAGTGGCCACGACCTGCTGCGCGAGGATGTCGAGCGGCTCGTCGGGAATCTCCACGCGGTCGAGCTTGCCGCGCCGCACCGCGCGCACCAGCGCCAGCGATTCGAGCAACTCGTCCCGCGTCAGCGGCAACAGGCGTCCCTTGGGCACCTTGCCCAGCGAATGGCCGGCGCGGCCCACGCGCTGCAAGAACGTGGCGATCGAGCGCGGCGCGCCAATCTGGCAAACCAGGTCGATGTAGCCGATGTCGATGCCCATCTCGAGCGACGCCGTGGCGACGATGGCGCGAAGCTGGCCGGCCTTGAGCCGCGTCTCGGCCGATTGGCGAATCTCGCGCGACAGGCTGCCGTGATGCGCCGCCACCGCTTCCTCGCCCAGCAGCTCGCGCAAGTGATGCGCCACGCGCTCGGCCAGCCGCCGCGTGTTGACGAAGATCAGCGTGCTGCGATGCGCGGCGATCAACTCGGTGAGCCGCGTGTAGATCTCGGCCCATTGCTCGTGCGAGCACACCGCCGACAGGTCACCAGGCGGCACTTCGATCGCCAGGTCCAATTCCCGAGCGTGCCCGCCGTCGATGATTTGGCAGTCGGGCACACCTTGGTTGTCGACGCGCTCGGTGCCCACCAGAAATCGTGCAATCGCGTCCATCGGCCGCTGCGTGGCCGAAAGTCCCACGCGCACCGGCGGCGTGGCGTTGAGCGCTTCGAGCCGCTCCAGCGTCAGCGCCAGGTGCGAGCCGCGCTTGTCGCGCACCAGCGCGTGAATCTCGTCGACGATCACCGTCTCGACCGATCCCAACAGCGCGCGGCTCTTGCCGGAGGTGAGCAGCAGGTACAGCGACTCGGGCGTGGTGACCAGGATGTGCGGCGGGCGGCGCAGCATGGCTTGCCGCTGCGCGGGGGGCGTATCGCCGGTGCGCACGGCC
>JBGSYQ010000099.1:0-1671 GCA_041750795.1 Pirellulales bacterium
GCGCGCCGAGGCATACCGATCGGCCGGCGATTTGGCCATCATCCGCTCGCAAATGGCCACCAGCGCCTGTGGCGTGTCGGGGCGATCGAGCGCCACGCTGGGCGGCTTGTTGTGCTGGTGGGCCGCCATCCGCTGCAGCGCGCTGCCGAACGGAAAAGGGGGATGGCCCGACAGCAGGAAATACAGCGTGCAGCCCAGCGAATAGATGTCCGCTCGGCAGTCGACCGTGTTGGAATTGACGGTCTGTTCCGGGGCGACATAGTCGGCCGTGCCCAGCACCTGCTCCTCGCCGACCAGCGCCGCCGTGGCGGCCGGCGCGCCGGCGAACTTGGCCAGCCCCATGTCCAGAATCTTGACCACACCCTGGGGGTCGACCAGCAAGTTGGCCGGCTTGACGTCGCGGTGTACCAGTCCTGCCTGATGGGCGTGCTCCAAGCCGGCCGCCGCCTGGGCGATATAGTCGGCCGCCGCCAGGCAGTCGAGCGGGCCGTGGCGCGCCACGATGGCCTCCAAGTCGCGCCCTTCGATGTACTCCATCACCAGGTAGTGGATCTTGCCGTCGTGATCCAGGTCGTACACTCGCACGATGTTCGGATGATCGAGGGCGGCGGTCGATTGTCCCTCGAGTTGAAAGCGGGCCACGTACGATGCGTCGCTGAGGCGATGCTGGGGCAGCACTTTGACGGCCGCCAGCCGTCGCATCAGCGTGTGCTCGGCAAGGTACACGCTGCTCATGCCGCCGCTGCACAGATGATCCAGCAGCTTGTACTTGCCCAGCAGGAAGCCTCGGTGGCGCCCTTCCAGCAGCTTGTGAGCTTGCCAGCGCGTGAGCAATCCGGCCTCGACCAGGTGCGCGGCGCACTGGTCGGCGTCGTCCAATTGGGCGATCGTGGCGCGGCGTTTCCAATCGCTGACGACCTCGTCGAGCCGTGCGGCCTCGACCAGCTTGCTGCGTCCCACGTACTCCAGAAACTTGTCGAGCGAGAGCTTGCTCATGCCGGCCGCCGTCGGTGCCGGGTGCGAATGGACGTGATTGCCGCCATGTTTGAGGATAGTCTTGGTCGAGCATTGCGGAAAGAGTCAATATCGGCGACCATGCGGGCAACTGCCGTACCAAGTGCCGGATTTCGGCCGGAATTCCCGTGTGCCAGCACGCCATGAACGCTCCTTCGTCCCCGGTTGTCTTGTATACCCGGCAGGGTTGCCACCTGTGCGACGACGCGGCGGCGCTTTTGGCCCGATACGGCCTGGCGTTCGATTCGGTCGATATCGACAACGACCCGGACCTGCGCCAACGCTATGACGAATGCGTCCCGGTGCTGGTCATCGACGGCAAAGAGCGCTTCCGCGGGCGGATCGACGAGCTGTTGCTGCGACGTCTGTTGGCGCAGCGCGGCAGCGATTAGAGCGTCGAGGAGCACACGTTGGTGCGCGCCGGCGCGCCGTGCCGCACGCTGGGGCGCGGCCCACCCTCGTCGAGCCGCCCGGCCGGCGATAGAATGGCCGCTGCGGCAGCTTGGCAAGATTTGGCAACGTGCGGTGAGCGCATGTCCGACGTGTTGATCGTGGGTGGAGGCGTGATCGGCTTGTCGCTGGCCTATGAGCTGGCCGGCGACGGCGCCCGCGTGCGCGTGATCGACGCCGCACAGCCGGGGCGCGAGGCTTCCTGGG
>JBGSYQ010000100.1:0-2216 GCA_041750795.1 Pirellulales bacterium
GCGCGGCGGTGGCCATCGGGTTGCCGTTGGCGTGGAGCGCGCGACGCGGCGGTTGGCGTGCTGTGCCGGCATGGAGCACCGTGGCGATCTGCCTGGCCGTGCCCGGACCGCTGGTCGGATTGGCGATCATCGAATTGTTCAACGCACCGGCGCCGCTGCTTGCCTGGCTATACGATCATTCGATTGCTCCGATCTGGTTGGCACAAACCGTGCGCTCGCTGCCGTTGCCGACGTTGATCTTGTGGTACGGTCTGCGCACCATTCCGACCGACGTGTTGAGCAGTGCGCGGCTCGAGGGGGCAACGCCGCTGATGCGGTTCTTTCGCATCGTGCTGCCGCAGCGTTGGCCGGTGCTGGCGGTGGCCTGGCTGGTGGCGCTGGCGGTTGCCAGCGGCGAATTGGACGCGAGTATCCTGGTCGTTCCGCCCGGCGTCAGCACGCTGCCCATTCAGATATTCGGATTGATCCATTACGGTGTCGATGACCAGGTTGCCGGGATTTCGTTGTTCCTGCTGTTGCTGTTCCTGGCGTATGCGGTCGCGGTGGCGCTGGTGGCGCGGCGTGCAGCGCGAGAATCTTCGCGGTAAATGCCGCCGGGCGACTGCGATAGCGGTGCTTTGCCGGGCCATGGTATGATGGACTGTACGCTCCTGGATGACCGGGCGCGGTCTCGTTCGCGGTATTCCCGCCAGCCCCCATAAGCACTCCCGATGCGGTTCGCACTATCCGCGTTGCTCGTCGTACTGCTCGCCGGAATCGCGCCGGCGCTGGACCACGTGGCATTCCACCGCGATGGCCGCCAACAAGCCGTGACGGGCAAGGTCATCGTGCGGGCGCAGGACGGCGGTTTGCTATTGATGGCCCGCGACGGTTCGCTGTGGTCGATCGAGCCGGCGGAGTTGGAGTCCGAGCGCCAGGACGACGAGCCCTTCGAGGCTCTCTCGCCGGACGAGTTGTCGGCGCAGTTGTTGAGCGAACTGCCGGCCGGCTTCGAGGTGTATCGCACCCGGCACTATCTGATCTGTCACAACACGTCGCGCGCCTATGCGGCGTGGTGCGGCGCGCTGTTCGAACGGCTGCATGCGGCCTTCACGAACTATTGGACCCGCAAGGGTATCAAGCTCGAGGAGCCGGAGTTTCCGCTGGTGGCCATCGTGTTCGACGCGCGTGCCGCGTACACCCACTATGCCGCGGGCGAACTGGGCGCCGGCGCCGAGTCGATCGTGGGCTACTACAGCCTGCGCACCAATCGCATCACTATGTACGACCTGACGGGGCTCGAATCGTTGCGCGATGCGAGCGATCGCCGCGGCTCGGCGGCCCAGATCAATCGCGTTCTCTCGCGGCCCGAGGCCGAGCAGGTCGTCGCCACGATCGTCCACGAGGCCACGCACCAGATTGCCTTCAACAGCGGCTTGCAGACCCGGTTTGCCGACATCCCGCTGTGGGTTAGCGAGGGCCTGGCCGTCTACTTCGAAACGCCCGATCTGCAAAGCGCCAAGGGCTGGCGCGGCATCGGCGCGATCAACGGCAGCCGCTTGGCCCAGTTTCGCGAGTATCGGCAGCAGCGCCCAGCGCAATCGCTCAAAACGCTGATCGCCGACGACACGCGGCTGCGCGACGTCCGCACGGCGCTCGATGCCTATGCCGAAGCATGGGCCTTGAACTACTTTCTGTTGCAGACGCGTCCGCGCGAATACCAGGCCTACCTGCAAGGGCTGGCCGCGAAGAAGCCGCTATTGTGGGATGACCGCGAAACGCGTTTGCGAGAATTTCAAGCGGCCTTCGGCGACGACCTCGATCGGCTCGACGCCGACTTCCTGCGGCACATCGACCGACTGCGCTAGGCTCAGTGGCGTAGGACGATTTCGCCGACCGGCGCCTGCTTGTAGCTGAATCTGCCAGAGTAGCTGAATCTGCAAGAATTCAGCAGCACGCATCGCCAAGTCGATTGGCCGCAGACTTGCCACTATAGCGCCGGGCCGAGCAGGCGCACGGGCGTCTGGAGGCGCCTGACGCGGCTGGTTATAATCGGGATGCTCCCAACCTGCCCGCGACTTGTCGCGATGATGTCCTACCACTCCAAGGAATCCACCGATGCCGGATCACGATACCCCGCCAGCGACGTCGTCCCCCTCGCGCCGCGCGTTTCTCAAACAATCGACCGCGGCCATGGCGGCCGGCGCCGCGGCGAACCTGCTGATCGCGCGCTCGGC
>JBGSYQ010000101.1:0-10802 GCA_041750795.1 Pirellulales bacterium
CCGCGCAGGCCAAGGCCGCCGCTGAAGCGAAGGCTGCGGCCGACAAGGCCATGGCCGATGCCGAAGCGCAGGCCAAAGCAGCAGCAGACGCCAAGGCCGCCGCCGACAAAGCGGCCACCGAGGCCGAGGCCAAAGCCAAGCAAGCCACCGACGTGCAAGCCGCCGTGGCCAAGGAAGTGGAAAACGCCACCAAGGCCGCCGCCCCCAAGAACATCAACATCGCCGTGCCGTCGCCCGTGGTGACGCTCAAGGTCACGGCCGCGCCGATCGTCTTGAATCCGCCGGCCGCCGTGACGCTCAAACCGGGCGATAAGTTGGAACTGCCTGTGAGCGTGAATCGCCTCTACGACTATGCCGATGCGGTCCAGCTCAAGACCACCGTGCCCGGCAGTGCCAAGGGACTGAAGGTCACCGACGCCGCGATCGACAAAGGACAAGGCGAAGCCAAGCTCACCGTCGAAGCAGCCCCCGACACCGCCCCCGGCACATACACGCTCAGCGTGCAAGCCACCGCCAAATTCAACGGCCAGGACCTGCCGGTCACGCAGACCGTGGCAGTGACGGTGGAAGCGGCGGAGCAAGCGGCGAAGTAACGCTCGTCGTCAGCGCGCTCCGGCAAGTGTGCTTGCGTTTGCCGCGGTCGAGCTTGGCAGTCTGTTTTCGACGTACGTCGCTATTTTGATATCGCATCCATGCGGTGTCGCAGCCCGTCGAGTTTTTCAACGGGCTGTAAGTCCGTGTCTCAGGGATCGCGCCAATTCAAAATGCGCAAATCGGCAATCCAACTGAAGTGCTTTACATTCGCAGTCACGAGCGTCAGGTCTTCTAGATCGGCCGTGGCGGCAATGATTAGATCGCTATCGTCGACCGTGATGCCCGCGCGCTGACCATCGGTCCAACAGGCATCGGTCCATCGTCGACACTCAGCGAGACAATCGCACTGGAACTTGCAGCATTGCGTTGACGTCGTCCAAGTCCTCTTCCGACAGTCCATCAAGTACATCGCACCAGGATGGGATGTCGCCGGGGAGATTTGCCGAATCGGATGGCGCATGCACGTTCTTGAGCACAACGATGGCGTTCGGCTCATTGGCCAGATCCTGACCAAAAACACGCTCCAAGAGACTGCGTGCTTGTGCATCGAGCTCGCTAACTTTTCGTTCTGTTTCCATGCGACAATTGTAGCACGACGCGTTGCTGGGCAATATCCTACACACCCAACAACCCGCGCCCGCGCAGCCAGTCGATGCAGCGATCGGGCCAGCTCTTCAGATTCGGCAACTTGGGCGCCAAGCCGACTCCGTGGCGGCCTTTCTCGTAGATATGCAGTTCGGCCGGCACGCCCGCTTTGCGCAGCGCCAGATAAAACAACACGCTGTTCTCAGGCGGCACGCCTGTGTCGGCGTCGGTGTGAAACAGGAACGTCGGTGGCGTCTCGGCCGTCACTTGCAATTCGCTGGACATGCTTTCCACCAGCTTCTCGTCCGGGTCCTCGCCGAGCAGGTTTTTCTTGGAGCCTTCGTGCGTGTAGGGCGTGGTGAATGAAATCACCGGATAGCAGAGAACCAGAAAATCGGGACGGCAGCTCACGCGCTCGATCCGGTCGGACGCGTCCGGCTTGCCTTTGTCAAAATGCGTGCCCGCGCTGGAGGCCAGATGTCCGCCGGCCGAGAAGCCGAGAATGCCGATCTTGTCGGGATCGACGCCAAACTCCTTGGCGCGGGCGCGCACGGTGCGGATGGCGCGCTGCGCATCGTCGAGCGGCGCCGGATGTTCGTAGCCGGTGCCCTTGTGGCGATACTTCAGCACGAAGGCGGCAATGCCGTGTTCGTTCAGCCACTGGCCGACGTCGATCCCTTCATAGCTCATCGCCAGTCCCCGGTATCCACCGCCCGGGCAAATGACGACCGCCGCGCCGGTGCGTTTCTCGCGCGGCAGACTGATGGTCAACGTCGGCTTGTCGTTGTCGCTGTCCCCCTTGGCGCCCGGCGCGCCGTTCGGCCAGAGCAGTTCGGTGGTTGATTCCGCGTTGACTGCGAGCGGTCGCGCGGCGAACAACGCCATCAGCAGAAGAGCGAAACGCAGGCGACGAACACGTTGTTTGGTCATGGCATGGGTCCTGGTTGCATGGATCGGTTGGTTTGCCGGCTTGCCCTCACCCGGCTTGCCAAGGCAAGCGGTCTCCCGCGTTGGGGAGGGAAGGTCAAGCGTTGGGTTCATACAGCAGCGGAAAGAACTGGCCGCACATCTTCTGCCCCTTGGGAATGACCGGCACGCCGGCCAACAACTCGTCGTCGGCGTACGAGCACACGCCGTCGCGAAACACGTTGATCACCGTGGCCCGCCGCGGTCGATCGGTCGAGTTCTCATACGAGCCGTGTACCATCATCGGATGGTGAAACGAGCACTCGCCTTTCTTCAACTCGACGGCCACCGGCTGAAATGCTCGCTGCTGTTCGTCGGACAGCACGGTTCGAATCGCATCCATGTCGCCGGCCAGCCCGGTAATGGGCAGCAGTTCCCAACGGTGGCTGCCGGGAATGTATTGCAGGCAGCCGTTATCGCGCGCTGCGTCGTCCAGGCCGATCCAACAAGTCAGATGCGACATTGGCCGCGTGCGCGTCCAATAGGAATAGTCCTGGTGCCAGGCCACGACGCCACCGTGGCCGGCCGGCTTGCAGAAGAGTTGATCGTGCCAGAAGCGCACGGCGCCCCCCAGCAGTTGGCTGGCCGGCACTGTAAATGCCGGATTCCACAAGATATCGTGAAAGCCCCCAGTGATCCGCCACGCGCCCAGCGCATGAAACAGCACCCGCGCCGAGTCGGCGCTCTCGTTGGAGTGATACTCGTAAAACAACTCGTTGCCGGCATGCGAGGGATCGACCAGCGTGGCGAGCTCCTCGCGCAGTTGCTCCACCTGGGCCTCGTCCAGCAGGCGAACCCCGGACAAGTAGCCGTATTCGTGAAAGAAGGACACTTGCTCGTCCGAAAGGCGAAACTCGCGCCAGTCTCGCCCACGCACGGCATCCAACAAGTGCCCCACCGGCTCGTGACGCTGCGACAGATCCTCGACCATGACAAGCGTCCTCTCGGCTTTCGTGCAGTGTGCGGGGCGCGCCAACGCGACCGCCTGCCACGATTATGCCGCCGTGGATCCGCGCTGCCCAGGCCTGGCAGAAATCCTGCCGGTTGGCTTCGCGATGTTGCCAGTGCATCCTGACAATGCCGCAGACCGTCGAATTCTTCAACGGACTGCTACCCCACGAGCCGCTGCATCACGCGGCTATTGTCCTTGCGCCACGTTGGGCACTACCGACGGCACCTGCAGCGTCGTCAAGCGCCGCGAAAGATCCTCGGCCGAAACATAACCGTCGAACCGCGCCAGGATCACGGCCTGAGATGAAATGATAAACGTGCTGGGATAGTAATTCACCCTCAGCTCCTTCACCAGCGGCGAATCGGTTCGCCCGTCGACCACCAGCGGCACGAACGAGCGATTGATCATCTCGGCCACGTCGGCACGGGCGTAGGTGCCCTGCTTCATCTTGTCGCAGAAGCGGCAATTGTCGCAGGTGACAAACAGCAGCAGCGGTCGCCCCTGCTGGCAAGATTCCGTCCACGCGCTGGCGACCTCGCTACGCCAGGCGACCGAGGCCCCATCGTCTGATGAGGCGGGAATGGATGTCCCACTAAGCAGTATCCCTACCAACAGTGCAATGCGAACCTGCGACTTCACGAGTTGACCTCGGGGCGGCGGCAATTCAATCCTCGGTACATATCGAGCCGAAAGCGATGAGTCGCGCAGTCGAAATCCGAGATTTGCCGACGTATCACAGACAACGACAACCGGTGTTGTCACCTTTGCAATCCGAAGCCGTGGAAACACCTGTAGCGTTTGAGAGCATCGCGTCGCGTGCGGCCGATTGCACCGTCCCTCGTCCATCGAGTATCGCGCGGGCGCGCGCTACGAAACTTGCGACAGGAACAGCACTTCCGCATCGGCATGAGGACTTTGACGGCGCCGGCACAAACCGCGCGAGCAGGCAGCGCAAACCAACATACACGGCGCTAGCGCTCGTCGACGTTCAGCGCGAAACCAGTGCAAGGTTGGGTATGCCGCCAGGCAATAGTCGGACGCGGCTCGTGACGCTGCACTGCGAGGGACAAGGCGGCCGACGCCGGAAGTCTGTCGTGACATTCGGCGGACGGTGGCTTACAATAGCACCCGGAAACGACTCGCGGCGGCCGCTCGCTCCGAGCGTGGCCGCTGCCTGTACCCGTCCATTCTCGATAGGCAGGTGGGGGCATGCGATGTCGCGAAGCGAGGCAATCCAGTAACCGCCGGCCTGGTCGGTCGCGCGGCACTACCACAGGAACGGTCGTACTGGCGCTGGCTATTGCCGGCACCGCCAGTCTGGCGTCGGTGGCGTGGTACGCAAACCCGTTTGCGGGCTCGCCGCGCGAGGAAATCGGGCTGGTACAAACAGTTGTGCGCGGGCGGTTCGAACACGAAATCGTCGAACGAGGCGAACTGGAAAGCTCGAACAACGTCCTGATACGCTGCGAAGTGCAATCGCGCAACACCGGCTCGAACGGCGTCAAGATCATCGAGATCGTGCCCGAGGGCACGATCGTCAAGAAAGGCGACTTTCTCGTACGATTTGACGACGCGGCGCTGCAATCGGAGCGGACGACGCAGCTCATCAACGTCGGCAGCGCCGAGGCCGCAGCGGCCCAGGCGAAGAACGATCTGGAGACCGCCGTTATTTCTCGCAAGGAGTACGAATTTGGCGAATTCGAAACCGAACGAGAAAAGCTCAACGGCGAAATCCTGGTAGCCAGTCAAGCCGTGACGCACGGCCAGGAAAGTGTGGCCCACTTCCGCCGGATGTTGCGTCGTGGCTACGTTCCCCTGGTCCAGGTGAAGAGCCAGGAATACGGCCTGCTTAAGTCCCAATCGGACTTGAGGGCGGCCAAGGTCAAATTGAACGCGCTGATGGAGTTCACCAAGCCCAAGAAAATCTCCGAACTCGATTCGAAGACGAAGACCTGCGAAGCAAAACTCAAGTCCGACGAAGCAAAGCTTGTCCTGGAGCTCCAGAAGCTGCAGGTACTGGACGAGCAAATTGCCAAATGCGTGATCAATGCGCCGGTCGATGGGCAAATCATCTACGACCACGAACGGGACAATTGGGGAGGCGCCGAGTATCAGATCAAGCAAGGAACCGTCATCCACGAACAACGGGTCGTGATCCGTCTGCCAGATCCGACGCGCATGCAAGTCGTCGCCAAAGTTGCCGAATCGCGCATCGACCGGATAAAGCAGGGCATGCCCGCGAAAATCGAGATCGAAGGGCTGCCCGGCACGGTTTTGGCTGGCAAAGTAACGCGCGTCAACGAGTATCCTGCGCAGGAAAACTGGTTCAATGCCAACGTCAAGGAGTATGCAACGACGGTCGAGGTGATCCATCCACCGAGTGGACTTCGCCCTGGTATGACGGCCCAGGTGGCGATACGCGTGGAGACGCTTGACGACGTGTTGCAGGTACCGATTCAGGCCGTCGTCGAACGGGATGGCGTCTACTATTGTGCGCGCCGCGCAGGTTCCACCTTGGAATTGCGGCAGGTTGCCGTCGGCTCCTCCAACGAAAAATTCACCGTCATACGTGATGGCCTCGCCGAAGGGGACGAAGTGTCGATGAATCCTCGGCCCCGCTTGCTCAAGGCCGATTCGCAGGGCGTCGTGGCGAGCGCCTCGAAGCACACCGATGCCGCCCGCACGGAAACCGATGAATTCGCTGCGCCGCGTGTGCCTGCCCACGCAGGAGGCGCCGGACCATGAGGCCCGTGTCGCTCGTCGCCTGGCGGCTTGGCGTACGTAGCCTGTGGCTGCATCCGATGCAGTCATCGCTGACGATTCTTGGAATTCTCGTCGGCGTGGCCAGCGTGATTTGGCTACTGGCGATTGGCCAGGGTATCTCGACGGCCGCCCAACGGCAGATCGAGAGCTTGGGCGCGGACAACATCATCGTGCGCTCGATCAAACCGCGACACGACCCGATCGACGCCAAGACGCGCGGCGTGGCCAGATATGGCCTCACGCGGCGGGACTTCGAGCGGCTTGAGGAAACAATTCCTACCATTGCATTGGCCTTGCCGGTGCGCGAATTGAAACGCGAATTCCGCCGCCGAGACCATTTCGTCGACGGGCGGCTGGTGGGCTGCACTCCCGAATACGCGGCGATCAACCACCTCAAAATGCATCGCGGGCGTTTCTTGTCCGATGGCGACGTGCAGGGAAAGCGAAACATGTGCGTGCTGGCCGCCGAGACGGCCCTGCGGCTGTTCCCGGTCGAAGATCCTATCGGTCGATCCGTTCGAGTGGAGAACTTGTACTACGTTGTCGTGGGCGTGGCCGCGCCGCGCGCCCCGTCGGCTGGCATCGGGGGATCGCTTGCGGCCCAGGACTTTTCGAGCGACATCTATATCCCGCTCAGCGATCTGTGGGCGCGGATCGGAGATCAAGTGATTACACGCCGTAGCGGATCGTTCGAAGGCGAGGCGCTGGAAGTCAGCCAGATTACTCTACGCATCACCTCCATCGACCATGTGTTGGACACGGCCGAAGTCGTCAAAGCGACCCTGCAATCGTTTCATCGTGAGGATGACTTCCGAGTTACTGTACCACTGGAGCTTCTCGAACAAGCTCGTACCACGAGGATCATGTTTATGGTCTTCATGGGAATCATCGCAGCAATCTCGCTTGTCGTCGGCGGTATTGGCATCATGAACATCATGCTGGCGACGGTGACCGAGCGCACGCGCGAAATCGGCATCCGCCGCGCCGTGGGCGCCAAACGCCGGCACATCGCGCGACAATTTCTCGTGGAAACCGTCGTGCTGTCGATCGTCGGCGGTTTCTTCGGCGTGCTGGCCGGTCTGTCGTGCGGTCCCATCATGCACTGGCTACAATCTCTGTTGGCCAGCGCCTTTCCAACGTCCATGCAGAACCTGCCGGAGGTCGTGCGCGACGTGCGACCCGAGATCGTCGGCTGGTCCATTCCGCTGTCATTTGCCATTTCCGTCGTCGTGGGAATTGTGTTCGGCCTTTACCCGGCATTGCGGGCATCGGCCATGGATCCCATCGAGGCATTGCGAGAGCTCTAAGATGCCAATTTCGCCGCGCCACGTTCGCTAAAATCCGCTCGCCAACCAAGAGCCGGCGTGACACGCTCGATATCCTATCGCAGCTCCCGGGGCCGTCTCCCACGGCCAGACCTCAGCGCGCCTACTTGCTCTCCGACACCAGCACCACCAGCGAGTGATGCTCCAGCCGCACGCGGCCCGTGCGCGGCGCCAGCGGTCCGTCGAGATCGGGATGAACGTCGTCCGGACTGTCTTGCTGCGTATCGGCGAAGATGCGCCACGCGATGCGCTTGGGGAACGAAGGGATGACGAACTCGCGTCCTTCCTGGCCCGCGTGCATCATCACCAGCACGTGGCGCGGCGCGCGCGGTCCGGTCTCGCCATACGGGGCGGCGAAGAAGCAGGTCAGGCTGGGAGTCTCGGACGCCCAGTTCTTGCGCCGGCCGTCAGGCCCGAACCACATCACTTCCGCCAGCTCGCCGGGCCGTGGAGATTCGCCCCAGGGGAACTCCTCGCGCCGCACCGCCGGTTGCTTGCGGCGAAAATGGATCATCGCGCGCGCGAAGCGCACCAGCCCTTCGTTCTTTTCGACCAGGGACCAATCGAACCAGCTCAGCGTGTTGTCCTGGCAATAGGCGTTGTTGTTGCCGCGCTGCGTACGACGGCACTCGTCGCCTGCCAGCAGCATGGGCACTCCCTGGCTGACGAACAGCGTGCCCAGCATGTTCTTGATTTGCCGCAGCCGCAGGCGCTCGATCGCGGCGTTGCGGGTGGGGCCTTCGACGCCGTAGTTCGAGCTGTGACTGTTGTTGTCGCCGTCGCGGTTCCCCTCGCCGTTGGCCTCGTTGTGCTTTTCCGCGTAACTGACCAGGTCGTTCAGCGAAAAGCCGTCGTGCGACGTGACGAAGTTGATGCTGTGGTAAGGCTGACGCCCGCCGGCCTGGTACAGGTCGCTCGAGCCGGCCAGGCGCGTGGCCAGGTTCGACGTCATTCCCCGATCGCCGCGCCAAAAACGCCGCACATCGTCGCGATAATGGCCGTTCCACTCGGCCCACCGCAATTGGCCGAACGAGCCCACCTGATACGCGCCCGAGGCGTCCCACGCTTCGGCGATGATCTTGCTGTCGGCCAGTAGCGGGTCTTCGGCGATGGCCTCGACCACCGGCGGATTCGGCACCAGCTCGCCACGCCGGTCGCGGCTCAGAATCGAAGCCAGATCGAAGCGGAAGCCATCCACGTGATAGTTGTGGACCCAGTGCCGCAAGCACAAGAAGATCATCTCGCGGACGATCGGGTGATTGCCGTTGACGGTGTTGCCGCAACCGGAATAGTTCTTGTAATAGCCGCCTCCACCTTCCAGCATGTAATAAACCTGGTTCTCCAGGCCCTTGAAGCTGAGCGTGGGCCCCAGCTCGTTGCCTTCGCAGGTGTGGTTGAACACCACGTCCAGTATCACTTCGATGCCGGCCTGGTGCAGCGCGCGGACCATCTGTTTGAATTCGTTCACCTGCCCGCCTGGCTCCTTGTTCGCGGCGTAACCGCGGTGGGGCGAGAAAAACGCCATCGAGTCGTAGCCCCAATAGTTGCGCCGGCCGTCGGCTTCGCCCCAAAAGCCATTGGTCGGAAACTCGTGGACCGGCATCAACTCGACCGCCGTCACGCCCAGCGACTTCAAGTACGGGATCTTCTCGATCACCCCCAGGTACGTCCCCGGCGCCTCGGTCTTGCTGCTGGTCGAGCGCGTAAAGCCGCGGACGTGCATCTCGTAGATCACCGTTTCCGACAACTCGCGGCGCAGGTGACGGTCGCCCTGCCAGTCAAATCGATCGTCGACCACCACGCACTTCGGCGGGCGCAAAATGCCGTCGTCGGCCGGCAGAAACTCGCCCGCCAACGCCCGCGCATACGGGTCGATCAATCGCGCCGATCGATCGAATCGCTGCCCGCGTTCCGGGTCGTACGGCCCGTCCGCCTGAAAGTGATAGAGCTGCCCCGGACCGATGCCGGGCACGAAGATGCTCCAGATATCGCCCCAGCGATCCGTGCCCCGATCGAACACGATCACTTCGGACGGTTCGCGATCCGTCACGTGGTCGTACAACAGCACGCGCATCGACGTCGCCGAGCGGCTGAACACCACGAACTGCACGCCGTGGTCGTGCAGGATGGCGCCGTAGGGCAACGGGTGATTGAATTGAAGGGCCGGATGCCGGTGCAACATGAGCATGTCAAAAGCGCTCGCCGTAGGTCGTTTGCGGGGGGGGCAATGCGGGTCGATTCAAATGCTTGCCGCAAAACAACCATACCACCCTACGCTGCGCGAAGTGCCTCCAGCGGCCTGAGGAACGGGAAAAACTCGGGCCGGCGGCGACCGCGCATGCCGGGTGGTGCAATCGGGGTGTCTTGCGAACCCTTGCGGCCAGCGACCCACCTGCGCGATCGTAGGCGACGCGCGCGGTTCCACGCCCACAGACAAGGCCCGTCGTCCGCCGCTGCGAAATGCGCCGCCGGCACGCTACCAGCCCGTTGAAAGATTCGACGGGCTGCGACATCGCATGGATGCGATGACAAAATAGCGACGTAAGTCGTAATTCTGCGAGCCGTGCGAAGCTTTGCTTTGCACTTGGCGAGGTTGAAAAATGCCACGACGGAATTTTTCAACAGGCTGCTACGGACGCCGAAACGTCGCATGACAGGCCTCACAGCTTTGCACCAGTCGCTTCATTCCAGCCGACACGCGCTCAAAATCCTGCGCGTGGATCGCGGCGTTCACCTCCCCCGCAGCATCGCGCATCGCTTCGCACTGCCGCCGCCATTCGTCTGCCTGGGCCGCTGTTTCGGCATAACTCGTATCGACCATCGAGGCCTGCGCAATCGCTGCCAGCGTGGCCGATTCTCCTGCCGATTGCGCCGCCTGGCGCGCCAATCGGCGCCGATCCACGCCGCGATTCAAGCGCGCATGAATCACCGGAACTTGCTTCATCAACACGCTCAGCGATGCCACGCTTTCCCACTTGGCGCTGGCGTCCAAATCGATCTCGCCCCCCTGCGCACGCTTGATGGCAGCCAGCGCCTGCGACGATTTTTCATAGTCGCCTTCGCTTTCGGCCAACCGCTGCGCGCCGCGCAACACGCCGGGCATGGCCGCGCGTCGCGGAAACTCCTGATCGTACAGCGATAGCACCAGCGCCAGGGCCGCCAATGTATTGGCGTCTTTCATCACCCGGCTCTGCGCCGCCAGATCGAACGTCTGCCGGCTGGCCAGCGCTTCGTCCATCCGGCCCACAAAGTAATCCACCTGCGCGAGCAAATCGTCCGCCGGCGCAAACGGAGCGATCGCCACGTCCTCGGCGGCCGGTGGCGGCGCATCCGCTAGCACCCGTGGCGCGCTGATGGCCACCAGCACACTAAACAAAGGCACGTGAACCAGCAGTGGAATGCTTGAACGGCGCATAGCGTAATCTTTTTTGACTTGATGCAAGATGCGTATCCCGGCGACTAGTCTGGACCAGCCCCCGGTGCGATGTCAATTGGCCGCGTCTCGCCCGCCAGCCCGTGCCGAACGTGCCCCGGCGAAACACTCCCGCGCAAGCACGGCCCGCATGGTCCCGTGCGCCACCGGTGGCCCGCCCCTCCGCGTCGAGATCGGAAGAGCA
>JBGSYQ010000102.1:0-4633 GCA_041750795.1 Pirellulales bacterium
GGCCGTCTCGCGCCACCAGGCGTTCGGGTGGCGCAAAAACGGAACCAATTCCGCTGTCGACACCCCCGACAATCGCGGCCTGACGCGCGGCGTGCTTTGGCCTGCGGGCACGACGCGATAGATGCGACCGCGATCGTCCCCGTCGCGCAGATCGGGCCGCGACTGCAATTCGCTGGGCATGAACTGTGGATGCTCGATGACGGCGCGGTACATGTCGACCACGTAGAGCGCCCCATCGGGGCCGATTTCCAGGTTCACCGGCCGGAACCACGGGTCGTCGCTGGCCAGGAACTCGCGACCCTCGTACGCCGCGTGCGATGCGAACGTGACGCCGAGCGGGGCAACGATCTCACGATGCACCAGGCTGCCCGTCGGCTCGCAGATGAAGGCATTGCCGCTAAACTCGTCGGCCAGCGCATCGCCGCGAAAGATGGTGACTCCGCAAGCCGCGGTGAACTGGCCGGCGTGCAGATTGGAGGTGGTCCAGGCGGCGGTGAGCGGAAAGACGCGGGACAGTTCGCCGGCCGGCGCCACGTCGTTGACCACCGAGCCGACCGCCAGGAACGGATTGCGCGCGGTATATGCGTTCTCCAGCACCACGTGTTGCAAGGGCGCGCGATTGTTGCACACGAAGCGATTGCCGAAGTCGTCGGCCGCATTGCCAAACTGCCCGTTGCCCGAGATGGCCTCGAATGCGCCCGTGCGTGGATCGAAGGCGAAATCGCGGCCGCCGATCGAAAGCGGCTCGACGTTGTCCGACGGATGGCGTACGTCGACCACGGCGCCGCCGCGCAGGCCGTTGGAGATCGTGATGCGGCCATCGAGCCCGAGCCGCGGATGGTTGGCGCGGAGTTGCGGATTTTCGGCCGTGAAGCCGCGAAACCAGGGCTCCCGCAGGTCGGCGCGGCCATCGCCAGTGGTGTCCTTGAGATACAGAACCGTTTCCGCAAGGGTGACGAACACGCCGCCGCGCCAGGGCTGAATGCCGGTGGCGAACAACAACTCGTCGGCGAACACCCGTGCCGTTTCGTAGCGGCCGTCGTTGTCGAGGTCGGTGAGCACGCGGATTCGGGAAAGGGGCGGTTGGCCTTCCGCCGGACCGTGCGGATAGTCGCGCATCTCGACGACCCACAGCCGGCCGTCCTCGTCGAAACGAACGGCGATCGGGTCGATGACCTCGGGCTCGCAGGCCACCAGTTCGACCGCCAGCCCCGGCTCGACTTGCAGGTGGGCCAGCGACTCGGTCGGCGACAGCGGACTTGCTACCTGCGATGGTGCGACCGTGGCAGTGCCGCAGGCCATGAGCAGGCCCGCAACCAAACTCCAACGGCCCAAACTCCAACGGCATGGTGCGGCTGGCATGGGGCGTGGCATCGGCAGCGGGAGGGCAGAGCGAAACAGCATCGTGGCTATCTTGGACTGGTGAAACGCGAGAGTCAACCGGCCGGTCGAGGCCGGACACACGCCACGCAGGAGCGAAATTCGGACGGTTTGTCGGCAGTTCGCCACGGGACCATACGCTCGAATCGTGGGGTATTATTTGGATAGGAACGCGAGTTCGGCGGAAGGATGCCAATATCGTGCTCTCTGGAACTTCACTGTGCGGCGATGCCCGGAGGACTGCATGAGCAGGCTGACTCCCGCTGAACGCGCGAAGATCGTCAAGCAGGTCAAAGAGCTGGACGCGAGGATGCAGGATCCGCGACTGTCGATCGCGCGCGTCGATGAAATGCACAGGGAGCGAGCGGCGTTGCGAGCGCAACTCCTGGAAGACCGTGCGGGGCGGTAGGGCCGCTGAATTGCCGGCGAGCGCTCAAATGCAATGCGTGCCGTACCGTCGCCCCTGCTGCTCCAATGCTCACCTGATCTGTGTCGCCGCGTGGCGGCGAAGTGGAGACGAAGGGGCTCGAACCCTCAACCCCCGGCTTGCAAAGCCGGTGCTCTCCCAATTGAGCTACGTCCCCGGGGAGAAGAGTGGCGAGGGATTCGTGGCTCGCTGGCCGCATCCCGCTAGCAGCTATCTGCTATCTACTAGCCACTGATCACAAACCACTAGCCACTTGCGAAAATGGGCGCACGAAGATTCGAACTTCGGACCTCGTCCTTATCAGGGACGCGCTCTAACCAACTGAGCTATGCGCCCGCCTGACGGCGTGCCGCCGGAGGAGAATTACGCATTTTAAGTGCTGTCGCCCGGCTGTCAATTCGCCCAAAGTATACCACGGGCGTTCGTGCGGGCGTTGGGCCGGGAAACCGCGGAAGGCCGGCCGCTGCTGGCAGAGCGCTGCCGGCAACGGCGGCGGGTCGGAGGCCGGTTAGAATCGAGCCAGCCGATACAGCCGGAACAATTTCACATTGACGCCGCCGCCGACCGAAGATAATTCCAGCGCGGGCCGACGCGCGTCCTGTCGCTCCATTCACCGAAGCATTCGCGGCGCGACCGTTCGCGCTTGGCACACAACGGGCGCACGACCGTTCAAAAATCCCTGCGGCCTGGCGTCGGCTGGGTCGCCCTTGTCCCTTCGGAAACTCCTGGCTCGAGGAATCTCGTCGATGGTTACCACCTTACGCATGACCCCCGTCGTGGCTTCACTCGCTTGCACAGTGCTGTTGGGCGCCGGCGCCCTGGCGGCCGATGCGCCGTCGGCCGCTTATGCCCTGCGCTTTCAACCGGTGCAGAGCGACGTGCAAATCGATACACCAGCGGCCGCCGACGTCGAGCGGTGTACGATCAAGGCCGAGCGCTTCGGCAAGGCGAGCGGTTGGGTGGTGCGCGATCCGCAGGGGATGATCTTGCGCCGCTTCGTGGATACCAACGGCGACAACCGCGTCGACCAGTGGTGTTATTACAAGTTTGGCATCGAAGTGTATCGCGACGTCGACACGAACTTCAACGAGAAGGCCGACCAGTATCGCTGGTTGAACACGGCCGGCTCGCGGGTCGGCATCGACGCCAACGAAGACAAGAAAATCGATCAGTGGGCCAACATCTCAGCGGAAGAGGTGTCGGCGGAACTGGTCGCCGCGATTCGCGATCGCGATCCGGCGCGCTTCAACCGCCTGCTGGTTAGCGACAAGGATCTCAAGGCGCTGGGCCTGGGCAAGGAAAAGGCCGAGCAGTTGGCCAAGAAGCTGCAACTGGCGCCGGCCAACTTTGCCACGCTGGTGAAACAGCAATCCACGATCAAGCCGACGAGCAAGTGGGTTTCGTTCGCCGCCAGCCAGCCGGGCATCGTGCCGGCCGGCACCGAGGACTCGACTGCCGACGTGCTCGTCTACGAAAACGCCGCGGCCATGGTCGACACCGACGACAAGCCCCAGGCCATCAACGTGGGCACGCTGGTGCGCACCGCCGGCGGTTGGCGATTGATCGACGCGCCGCAAATCGAGGACGGCGACGTGGCCGAAGCCGAAGCGCGCACGTTCTTCTTTGCCTCGCCGCGCGGCGAGCGCCCCGATATGCAGGTTGCCGAAAAGCCCAGCGACAAGGCTCAGGAATTGATGGAGCAGTTGCACAACCTGGGCGACATGAGCGCCAGCAGCACGCCGGCCGAAAACACCCAACGCGCCGATTTGCTGGAGAAACTGGCCGCCGAATCGGCGGATGCGAACATGCGCGGCATGTGGATCCGCCAACTGGCCGACATGCTCAGCGCCGCCGTGCAGACCGGAACTTATCCCGACGGCATCCAGCGGCTGAAATCCCTGGATGAAAAGCTCAAGCAGAATCCACAGGACGAGGAACTGGCCTTCTACGCCCAGTTTCGCTGGATGACCGCCGAGCACAACCGAGTGCTGGCCGATCCGAACCTCCAGGATTTTGCCAAAATTCAGACCAAGTGGATCGAGGACCTCGAAGCGTTCGTCAAAGACGCGAAGAAGTATCCCGATTCGGCCGATGCGATGCTGGAGCTGGCGATCTCGCAAGAGTTCGCCGGCGAGGACGACAAGGCACTGGCCTGGTACGACTCCATCGTCAAGGACTTTCCCCAGTCGCCGGCGCACGCGAAAGCGGCGGGCGCCAAAACGCGACTGACCAGCATCGGCCGACCGATTCCGCTGCAAGGTCAACTCGCCAACGGCAACGGCACGTTCGACCTGTCGAAGCTGCGCGGCAAGGCCGTGCTGGTGCAGTACTGGGCCACCTGGTGCGAACCGTGCAAGGCGGACCTGCCGCTGTTGAAGGAGCTGCGCAGCAAGTACAAGGAGTTCGAGGTCGTCGGCGTCAATCTCGACAACGACAAGAACGACATGATTGCTTTCCTCCGTGCGAACAATCCGGGCTGGCCCCAACTGTTCGAAGAAGGCGGCTTGGAAAACCGCTTCGCCACGGAGATGGGCATTCAAACGCTGCCGACGATGATCCTGATCGACAAGCAAGGACGCGTCGTCGACCGCAACATCCGAGCGCAGGGCCTGGAAAGCGAGCTCACCAAGCTGCTCAAGTAGCAGCGCGCGGCGCGCCCGCGCACAACCCGACGGTGACTTCGCCCGTGAAACCCAGGGCAGTCGTCTGGGCGATGAGCGTCAGCCCGGAGCGCCGGCCAGCCGCGCGTAGCGGAATTGTCCGCGTGTGCGGCGTGTGATTCCGCGAGCGACGCGCTGGTGTCGCGGCCTGGCCCGGCGGCGGTTG
>JBGSYQ010000103.1:0-3037 GCA_041750795.1 Pirellulales bacterium
GCCGCGAGCACTCGACATTCGGCCCGCTCGATCTCGTCGGGATCCTGCGACCAGGTAAAACCGGCCAACGGTCCGGCGACCGTGCCGCGCGGCCCCACGGCCACGTAGTTGCGATCGCTGACGTGCGGCATCACGCGCGTCACTTGCCGCTCGTCGTCGTCGGCGCCGTGCAGCCACACCACCAGCGGGTACGCATAGTTGCGCTCGTAGTGCTTGGGGGTGAAGATGCAGTGGCAAGCGCCGAGCTCGCCCTCCGGCAGGAAATCCTCGCTGATCTCCTGAGCGGCCCAGGAAGGTTGCAGTGATGATCGATCCAAATCCTCGTCGATCCGATGTTGGATGCGGTTCATGCTTCTCGCGTGCGGGATGAATGGAAGGCGGTAAACGAGAACTCGATCACGAGCCCTTGGCTCGCGTGGGTACGTCCAGCAGCACCTGTTCCCAGGGAAACTGCCGGCCGGGACAGGCCGTGGCCTGGATATCCTGGTGACGCAAGATGCGCTCGCGTGGAATCACGTGGCGCTGGGCCAGCCGCCGCACCAGGTCGCGCGCGGCGTCGATCTGCTTGGGCGTGGGCAGGTGCTCCTCGAAGTTGCCGATCAGGCAAATGCCGATGCCCTGTTCGTTGTATTCTCGAGTGCCGGCGTGAGCGCCGGCCAGTTGCTCGCGCCAGCGGAACGTCGCCTGCACTTCGCCGTCGCCCATGGCGCGGCCGTTGCCCACGACAAAGTGATAGCCGATGCCCAGCCAGGGTCGGCCTTGGCTGTCTTTCTGCTGGCGATGCGTCTGGTCGATCGAGGCCACGTCGCCCGTGCCGGTGGCCGAGTGGTGCAGCACGATCGATTTCCACGCGCGCGCCGGAGCTTCGGTCTGCAACACGTCGACCGGCGCTTCGGCGGGCGCTGCCTGCGCGTCCGAGGCGTTGACCGGCGCCGTGCGATCCGCGGCAGCCGTCAGCCCGAGTATCTTGGCACCGAGAAGCCCGGTGAATATCAGCATGGCGAGACTCGTAAAGAACCGTTGCCAACGTTGGCGACTCGATCCACTCACTCGCTCCCGGCAATTCCGCCAGCTCCATGCCGCTGGAGACTTTGCATCACCAGCAAGCCGGGGACTTTACCCCAGCCCAGTAATCAATGTCAACCGCAGGGACGTCTGCTAGCACGCTAGCAGGTAGTGGTCAGTGGACAGAAAAAAACAAGCACTACGAATCCAAGACTGACCACTGGCCACGATTCACTGACCACGATTCTCACGACACCAGTTCTTTCATGGCCGCAACCAGTTCCTTCACGGCGTCGACGCTCTTTTTGAAGTCGGCCTGTTCCTGCTCGGTCAGTTTAAGTTCGATGATGCGCTCGACACCCTTAGCGCCCAGGATGATCGGCACGCCGACGTAATAACCGCCGACGCCGTACTCCTTGTCGCAATAGGCCGCGCAGGGAATCAAGCGCTTCTTGTCGCGGACGATGGCCTCGACCATTTGCGTGGTGGCCGCCGCGGGGGCGTAGTAGGCACTGCCGGTCTTGAGCAGGCCCACGATCTCGGCGCCCCCTTTGCGCGTGCGATCGATGATCTCGTCGAGCCGCTTGGCGTCGATCAACCGCGTGACCGGAATGCCGCCCACCGACGTGCAACTGGGCATCGGCACCATCGTGTCGCCGTGGCCACCCATCAACAGCGCCTGGACGTCTTCGACGCTCACACCCAGCTCCATCGCCAGGAACGTGCGATAGCGGGCCGTGTCGAGCACGCCGGCCTGCCCCAGCACGCGCTGGTGCGAAAAACCGGTGACTTGCAGCGCCCGCTGCACCATGGCGTCGAGCGGATTGCTAACCACGATCACCACGGCTTCGGGACTGGTTTTCTTGATTTCCGCGGAGACGGCGCCGACGATCTTGGCGTTGGTGCCCAGCAGGTCGTCGCGGCTCATGCCCGGTTTGCGTGCGATGCCGGCGGTGATCACCACCACGCTGCTGCCGGCCGTGTCGGCATAATCATTCGTGCCGACGATCGCGGAGTCGAAGCCCACGATCGGCGAGGCCTGCATCAGGTCGAGCGCCTTGCCCTTGGGCATGTCGCCCACTTGCGGAATGTCCAACAACACGATGTCGCCGAGCTCCGCGGCCGCACACCAGTGCGCGGTGGTGGCGCCCACGTTGCCGGCGCCAATGATGCTGATTTTCGGACGACTCATGCGCTTCTCCGGAACTTGCGATACTGGAACGATGCTCAAAACGGGCGGGGACTGTCCCGACTTTTTTCGCGAACGCCAAGTAGCTGAGTATGGGAGTCGCGCTTGGCAAGTCAAGTGGCTGCGCTGGTGTGAGCAAATTCCAGGCCGCTGCGGCGGGCAACGATAACCGGCAGCAATTGCCGGCCATTGGTCGCATCGGCGACGCGGACCAAAAAAATTCCGCGCGGCCTTCTCACGTAAGGAACTAGTGCTGCTCGACGCCGCCCTGTTCGTCGTCTTCCAGCGATTCGAGCGAGAGTCGCTCGGGCAACTCGGTTCTGGCCCGCTGGGCAGCGGCCATGGCGCGCCGATCAGCACGCCTGATGAAGAGCATCACGATTGCTGCTGCCACCAGCGCCAAGAGCAACCCGCCGGCGATCCATGCGCCCGATCCGTCGGCCGTCGCCGGAGCAATGCGCGACAGCGTGCCGGCCACGATCAACGGCGCCAGTTGATGCTGGCCGGGCGCGGCGCCGCCGCCGGGCCGATAACCCCAGCTTTTCAGGAAGAAGCCGGTGACGCGGACCCCTTCGTGAATGTCGTTGCCCAGGGGCATGCCGGGGGGCAACTGCGCCACGCAGCACACCACGGGGTTATTCTGCGAATCGTCGGTGAGCAGCTCGACCTCATAGTAGCGGCGGATGCCGAAACGCTGCACGACGTCGGCGTCGTCGACGCGAATCTCGATGGCGCGCAACGCCTCGCCCTGCAAGGTCACCAGTTTGCCGCGCTGGGCGGCCGGATCGTTGAACAGCGGCACGACGTCGCTGGCGCCGGCCGCGGCTCGCTCCAGCGACCTCC
>JBGSYQ010000104.1:0-39476 GCA_041750795.1 Pirellulales bacterium
GATCGACGTCAGCCCGGCGGGCATCCCGCTGCGACCCTTTGGCAAGACGGGCCACACGCTGCCGGTCTTGGGCATGGGGGGCTCGGCCATGGTGCAGGTGTTCATCCAGGCCTACGGCGTGCCCCTGCTGTCGATGGACGATCGCGTGGCGATGGTGCGGCACGCCTACGACAGCGGCATTCGCTATTTCGACACGGCGCGCGTCTACGGCGAAAGCGAAAAGATCATGGGCCAGGGGCTCAAGGGTGTGCGCGAGAATTGCTACGTGGCCACCAAGTGCCACATCACCGATCCGGCCAAGGTGCGCGAGACGGTCGAAAAGTCGCTCTCCGAGCTCGATATGGACTACGTCGACGCGGTGCAGGTGCATAGCCCGTGCATCGAGGCCGTCGGCTTCGAAGGGGCGATGAAGATCCACGCCGAGCTGGTCAAGCTGCGCGACGAGAAGCTGCTGCGGTTCATCGGGCTCACGACGCACGTGGCGTTCGAGACCGTGCTGAAGATGATCGAGACGGACGGATTCGACCAGGTGCTGCTGGCATATGGCTATCTGCGCCGCGGCATGAACACGATGCTTTCGAACTCGAAGGTGGAGTATCGCGAGCAGTGCCTGGCCGCCGCCGAGGAGCGCGGCATGGCGATCGTGGCCATGAAGATCCTGGGGGCCAACATGATCAGCCACAACGCGCCCAACATGGTGGCCGACGCCAGCGACGAGGAGCGCGCCAAGCTGCCGCCGGCGGCGCTGCGTTGGGTGCTGCAGGATCCGCGCGTGTCGATGCTCAACGTGGGCGTTTCGATGCCCAGCGACATCGACCAGAACCTGGCCGTGGTGCGCGGCGACACGACGCTGACGAACGACGACCGCAAGCTGTTGGCCGATTTTTCCGCCCGGCTGTACGGCTGCGAGACGGTCAAGGCGATGCCGGTGAGCTAGCAGTCTGTTGAAAAATGCCATCGTGGCATTTTTCAACGTCGCCAAGTGCGAAGCAAAGCTTCGCACGGCTCGCAAAATAACGACTTACGTCGCTATTTTGATATCGCATCCATGCGATGTCGCAGCCCGTCGAATTGTTCAACGGGTTGCTAGTTGGATGGCTCCGCGTGGTTGGAGTTCAGCCTTCGGCCTGTCGGTTGCCTGGGTACGCGCCGGACAATCAATCGAGACAGCCGGAAGGCCGAACTCCAACGGCAGGACGATGCCGACCGCCCTGATCGTTTGACCAGCAAACTGGCGATCGATACGATGATCGGTGTTGGCCCCTTGGTTGGCGCCAAGAGTGACTGCGACATCCACCAGGGCCCAGGCACCCGCCACCGGCTCGATGCTCACGGAGGTATCACGCCCACCATGACTCAGATCGAACGCGCTTCTGCCGGCGAAATCACGCCCGAGATGGAGTATGTCGCAGGGCGAGAGAGCCTGGAGCCGGAACTGATTCGCTCGGAGGTGGCTCGCGGGCGGATGGTCATTCCGGCCAACAAGGTCCACCTGGCCAAGCGGCTGGAGCCGATGTGCATCGGCATCGCCTCGCGCACCAAGATCAACGCCAACATCGGCAACTCGGCCGTCACCAGCGACATTCAGGGCGAGCTGGAAAAGCTGCACACGTCGGTCCATTTCGGCGCCGACACGGTGATGGACCTGTCGACCGGCCGCGACATTGACGCCATCCGCCGCGCCATCATCGACGCCTCGCCGGTGCCGATCGGCACGGTGCCCATCTACCAGATGGTGGAGCAGTTGGACGACATCTGCGACATGAAGCCGCAGCATTTTCTGGACATGGTCGAGCACCAGGCGCAGCAAGGCGTGGATTACATGACGATTCACGCCGCCGTGCTGCTGGAGCACTTGCACCTGACGATGAACCGCGTGACCGGCATCGTCAGTCGCGGCGGCTCGCTGGTGGCCAAGTGGATGATGCACCATCGCCAGCAGAACCCGCTGTACACGCACTTCGAAGACCTGTGCGACATCATGCACGAATACGACGTGACCTGGAGCCTGGGCGACGGGCTGCGGCCGGGTTCCATCGCCGACGCCAGCGACGCGGCACAATTCGCCGAGCTGGACGTGATGGGCGAGTTGACCCGGCGCGCCTGGGCCAAGCAGACGCAAGTCATGGTCGAAGGTCCGGGGCACGTGGCGATGGACCAGATCGACATGAACATCAAGCGACAGATGGAAGTCTGCGACGAGGCTCCGTTTTACGTGCTGGGTCCGCTGGTGACCGACATTGCGCCCGGATACGACCACATCACCAGCGCCATCGGCGCGGCGTTGGCCGGCTGGAGCGGCGCCGCGATGCTGTGCTACGTGACGCCCAAGGAGCACCTGGGCCTGCCCGACGAAGACGACGTGCGGCAAGGGGTGATCGCCTATAAGATCGCGGCGCACGCCGCCGATCTGGCCCGGCATCGGCCGGGAGCACGCGATCGCGATGACGCACTGTCGCGGGCGCGCTTCAACTTCGACTGGAACGAGCAGTTCCGCCAGGCGCTCGATCCGGAAACCGCGCGGCGCATGCACGACGAAACGTTGCCGCAAGACACGTTCAAAAGCGCGCACTTCTGCAGCATGTGCGGCCCAAAGTTCTGCTCGATGAAGATTACGGAGGAGATCCGCAAGATGGAAGCCGAGCGCCCGCTGGCTTCCATCGGCGAAAAAGCGGGGTCGTAGCGCGGACAGCGGGTGCGATTGCAACTAGTGCTCCCTCAACGCTTGAAATTCGGATGGCAGGTTTCGCGCGGAGCACAAGTTGTTTATTTGCGACAAAGCACTTGCGTCTTTGGCGGTCGTTCCGCGTCACCCGAATGAATCGGGTTGACGCTACACTAGCAGCCTGATGAAAAATGCCGTCGTGGCATTTTTCAACCTCGCCAAGTGCGAAGCAAGCTTCGCACGGCTCGCAGAATAACGACTTACGTCGCTATTCTGTCATCGCATCCATGCGATGTCACAGCCCGTTGAATTCTTCAACTGGCTGCTAGGACGCAATCCGCGCAAAAAAGGCGATCAGCCCCACCACGGTGAGCACGACGCCAACGATGGCCGCCACCACGCGGACGTTGACGTCCAGCGGCTCGGAGGGCTCGAAGGGTTCCATTTCCCAGCCGTCGGCAAAGCGATGGCCGCACCATTCGCAGCGTGCGGGAAACTCGGGCGAGAACGCCTCGTCGCAAGTGGTACACAGCACGAACAGCGGATCGCTTTCGCTCGCCGCGCCGGCGTGCTGCTCGTAATCGGGATGAAAGGCTGCCGGGAACGACGTGCCGGTCGTTTGGCACACCGGACAACTCGTCAGTCGTGGCCGACGGCAACTGGGACAGAGCGGCCACGGCCGGCCATCGCGATCGGCTTCCTCTTCCAGCGCCGCCAGATCCGGCGACGAGAGTCCCTCGGTCAGGTTGCGCTGGGCCGAGGCGACCACTTCGTAGGCGGCGTCGGCGTCCTGCTGGTGAACCAGCACGCGAGTGTCGGAGTGACGCTGGAGCGAAAGGCCATGGTCGCCCAGATTCGCCGGGATCTGTCCGAGATTGATTTGTCGATCGTCCAGGACATGCGCCATGATGCCGTGCTCCTCAAGCAAGTTCTTCACCAGGTGCGCCTGTTGGACGTGGTCGGCGCGATAGATGACTGTCCAGTTGTCGTCCATCGGCACATTGTCGTCCATCGACACACCACAACTTGCATCAAACGAGTACGCGGCGTCGCAAGCCGCGGGGGAGCGTTATTTTTGACGACAATTTCCTGCCCAGGCAGCTAGAAATCGGCACTCGCAGCCAATAGGCTAAAGCGTGCTACGGATTGTACTCGAAATCCTGCCTGGAAATCTGCCCACCTTTTTTGCGAGTTTACGCCATGCCAGATCGCCTGCTGTTTGCCAAGTCGCGCCGGCTGCTGCTTGCCGTGCTGGTCACCCAGTTGTGGACCGGCGCCGCGACGGCCGCCGCGCCGCGCGTCTCGGACGAAGGGCAGTTGCCTCTCGATCGGCGACTCGGACCCCTTACGGATCTGGACGGCTATTTTCCCTTCGTGCCCAGCCAGAGCACGGAAGCGTGGGAACAGCGCGCCGAGCAAGTACGCCGCCGCATCCTGGTGGCGGCCGGCTTGTGGCCGATGCCCACCCAGACGCCGGCCAACGCGGTAATCCACGGCAAGGTCGAACGCGACGGCTATACGATCGAACGGGTGTATTTCGAAAGCTATCCCGGCCACTTCGTCAGCGGCAGCTTGTATCGCCCCACGGGCAAGAGCGGCAAGCTGCCCGGCGTGCTCTGTCCGCACGGCCATTGGGCCAACGGCCGGTTTTACGACGCTGGCGTCGACAGCGTGCGAAGGCTAATCGTCGACGGGGGCGAGCGGTTCGAGCAGGGGGGCCGCTATCCATTGCAAGCCCGCTGCGTGCAACTGGCGCGCATGGGTTGCGTGGTTTTTCACTACGACATGGTGGGCTATGCCGACAGCCAGCAGATTCCTCAATCCCTTGCGCACGGCTTCAGCAAGCAGCGCCCCGAGTTTGACACGCCGAAGAACTGGGGACTGTTCAGCACGCAGGCCGAGTTGCGGCAGCAGAGCGTGCTGGGGCTGCAGACGTACAACTCGATTCGATCGCTCGACTTCTTGTGCGGTCTGCCGGACGTCGACGCCTCGCGGATCGGCGTAACCGGCGCCAGCGGCGGAGGCTCCCAGACGTTCCTGTTGTGCGCCATCGATCCGCGTCCGGCCGTGGCATTTCCGGCCGTGATGGTTTCGACGGCCATGCAAGGCGGCTGCACGTGCGAGAACTGTTGCAATCTGCGGGTGGGCACCGGCAACGTGGAGTTTGCGGCGCTGTTTGCTCCCCGACCCTTGGGTCTCAGCGGCGCCGACGATTGGACCCGGGAGCTCGACACCAAGGGGCTCCCCCAATTGCAGGAACATTACAAGCTGTTGGGCGTGCCCGAGCTGGTCAGCGGCAAGGTGTTGCGCCACTTTGGCCACAACTACAACTATCCCAGCCGCGCGCTGATGTACCACTGGTTCAACAAGCACCTGAAGCTCGGTTTGAGCGAGCCGATTGTGGAAGAGGATTACGTCCCGCTGTCGTCGGCGGAAATGACCGTCTGGGACGAGAGTCACCCGATGCCGCCCGGCGGGCCTGATCACGAGCGCGCACTGCTGAAATGGATGACCGGCGACGCCGATCGTCAACTGGCGGCGCTCGAGCCGCGCGACAGCACGTCGCTGGCCAGGTTTCGCGAAGTCTATGGCGGCGGCGTTGACGTCGTCATCGGCCGCGGGCTGGTCAACGATGCCGACATCGAGGCCGAGCCGCTCATCGAGGAGGCCATGGAGGGATACTCTCAAATACTGACCCTGCTGCGCAACAAGCCGGCCGGCGAGGAATTGCCGGCCGTCTTCCTGCACCCCGCAGACTGGAAACAGCGGATTGTCATCTGGCCGCACGAGCTTGGCAAAGACGGCCTGTTTGGCGACGACGGCAAGCCAACTCCCGCCGTGCGGCAATTGCTGGCGTCTGGCGCGGCCGTGGTGGCGGTCGACCTGCTGTACCAGGGCGAGTTCCTGGCCGATGGCTGGCCGCCGACGGAAGGCCGCCGCGTCAACAACCCGCGTGAATTCGCCGGCTACACTTGGGGATATAATCCCACGCTGTTCGCCCAACGCGTCCACGATTTGCTGACGGTCATCTCCTTCTGCCGCACCTATCGCCAAGGGCATCCGCGTGTGGAATTGTTGGCTCTGGATGGCGCCGGACCGTGGGCGGCCGCTGCGCGGGCCCAGGCGGGCGATGCGGTAGCGCGAGCGGCGATCGACACCGGCGGGTTCCGTTTCGCCAACTTGCCGGCGATCGGCGATATCAGCTTCCTGCCGGGCGGAGCCAAGTATGGCGATCTGCCTGGCATGTTGGCGCTGTCGGCCCCCGGCGAGCTGTGGCTGGCGGGCGAAGGGGACCAGGCTCCGCAGTTGGTCCAAACGGCTTTTGAAGCAGCGGGCGCCGGCAAGAAGCTCACGACCTTCGATGGCGCTGCCGAGTCACAACTGGCCGCTGCCATCGAGTGGCTCTCGCGGCCGTAGGTCACCATCGCGATATCAGGGGAGCGTTGCCAGAGACGTGGGGGCGTTCGCGCCGGCCTGCAATCGCATCCCCCCTGGCAAGAAATAACCGGGCGCTTACTCCGCGGCAGGACGACTCACGCGTTGTGCGCGGGACGCATTGGGAGCGGCGGTGTGAACCCAGCGTGCCACCAGCTCATCCAGTTGACCGTCCATCCATTGATCGAAATGGACGAACCCTTGCGATTCGACGATCACCATTGTGGGTTCGTCGTCGCGAGACGTCAGCGGCTTCAGGGGGGAGTCGTTCGTCATGGGATTGCCCTCGCTCGATGCGGGTTGGGCGGGCCTCTTCGCCTACTCTATTTAGTCTACTCGTGGGCCGTATCGTGTTTATTCCAAAGCGGCCGATTTGCCGAATTCTATCGGCGTGCCGGCGGTGCAATATGCACATCCGGTGCCGTTTAATACGAGACACGGACTTGGGCGGTGCGGGTTCGCGCGCGGAATTCCGCAGAGAAAACACTCGGCGTGCGGCGCCAGAGATAAGAATTGCCGGGAATTCCCGGTCGATCGGTGCCCACGCGGCCGCTTGTGAAACGCCGCACAAAGTCGTCCGCGGGAGCCTATTTCTGCGCCTTGTTGCCTTTTTTATTCCGCGCTGGTCCTGCGGAGACCAATTCCTCAACGCTGACGATGCCGTCGCCATTGGTGTCGAGCTTGCGAATGACCTTCGCCGCGGCGGAGATCTCGTCGCTACTCAGTTGACCGTCCCCGTCGGCGTCGAGGACCTGGAACAGTCCCATCGGCGAAGCTGCGCTTTCACCGGTGCGACTTTGTTCGGGGCGCTTGGCGCGGGGCTGGCCCGGCTTGCGCTGCGGCGGCGTGCCTTTGGCTCCCTGGGGTCGTTGAATCGGGACGCCCAAGGCACGGAACTCTTCGAGTGTCACGGCGCCGTCGCCGTCCTTGTCGGCGCGCTCGATGAGCTTGGCAAACCCCGCACGCTGCGCTTCGGGAACTTCATCGAGCGTTATGCGGCCGTCCTTGTTGGCGTCCAGCCTCTGGAAGAATCTCCCCGGTTCGGGCCGAGCCTGGGGCCGCTTACCGTCTTTGCCCGCGGGACGTTGGTCGCCAGGTTGCTGGCCGCGCGGAGTTGCACCGGGAAATGCCTGCGCGAATTCTTCCTTGGACAGCGCGCCATCGCCGTCCCTGTCGCCGCGCTCGATCAGCTTCGCAAAGCTGGCGCGGCGCGCTTCGGGCACTTCGTCGAGCGACACCTTGCCATCGCCATTGGCGTCCAGTCGCTCGAAGAATCGCCCGGGTGCGGGGCGATTCTCGCGCGGCGGCCGCTCGGAGCGTTGCGGCCGCGCCGACTCTTGGGGTTCGTCGGGCTTGTCCGGCTTTTCGGCCGTGCCCTGCAAGCCGGTGGTGAATTCGTCGAGCGTCAATTTCGAGTCGCCATTGCTGTCGGCAATGCGGACCAGACGCTCGAAGAGACGTTTGCGATCCGCGGGCACCTCATCCGCCGTCAATAGTCCGTCGCCGTTGGTGTCGAGATCCGCAAACGTGGCCGCCGGATCCTGGCCGACGGTTGCAGCAGGGGCTGAGGTTTCGTCTTGGGCGTAGGCGAGCAACGGCAGTGACGCGGCGAGCGCGATGGCGGCAGCGGCAAGTGATCTGAACACGGGAAGTCTCCTCAAGGTGCCTGGTGATACGGCGATGGTGTCACGGGGCTGCAACTGCATGCGTCCACCAAGCATCTAACCGTACGCGAAGAGGAGAGTTTCGGCCGAACGCGGCGATTTTGCACAGTTCGCCTGTTTTCGCCGCATTGCCCGGCCCAGCCAAGAGCCGGCGGCCTCGGTGCGGGCCGTCGCAGGATCGCTAGCGATGGCAACGCAGGCGCTGGCAGATGGCTGGACAGCCTGTTGAAAAATTCCGTCGTGGCATTGTTCAACAAGCGCCAAGTGCGAAGCAAAGCTTCGCATGGATGCAAAATAGCGACCTATGTCGCAGCCCGTCGAGTTCGTCCACAGGCAGCTAGCGTCGTTGGAGTTTGAGCAAAAAATCGAACTTGTCGCGGCCGGGGCGCACTCCTACAATCCGCTGCCTTTTGCGCGCTCGTTTGGAAGCGCGCTTGGGGCGATGCGCACGATCCGCATCGGCGGAACATTCGTAGCAATGTCGAAGGCTGGCAGGGTCGCACGAATCGGCTCGGCAATACCGGCTCCCTTGTGAGTCTGGGACTATGGGGTCGGGGGTGTTTGTGGCGGAAACACCACGGTGTGGCAAAGTTGCGTCGCCGTTTGACTGGCAGAATCAATAAGCTCGGGCAGGCAGATTCGGCGCACGCGGCGCCGTTCGCTACAGCCCTCACAGGTACGAGTTTGCGTGAATGAAGCGGGTGGAGGACTGGCGGTTTCGTTGAATGCCGGCGGCCGAATCGGTCGATGAATAGGGTGCATGACTCTAGCGCTCGCGAGGTCAATCCTCTGACATGGACTGCGGCGCCGGCAAGCAAATGTGACTTGAGTAGACAGACGCATCGGATCGCAGGCAGCGTGCTGATTCCACGAGGTTTACCCGACCAAGACAAGTCAAACCAAAGCCGTTCCGGCTAAGGTCCGGTAGACAAGCGAATCAGAACTGCCCGAGGCGTGGGTCTTCACATCAAGCTGGCGAAATTCCAAAGTCTTCATTGAACAGTTGACAGATCCTGTGTATCGGCGCGCGGCGTGGTTTTCGTCGCGAGCGCGGTATGAGGGCATTTTGTCAGAGGAGAGAACGATGCAAATCTACGGTCCCTCGCACCTCCATGGCGCCCAAGCGATCAGCGGTCCGCACACGTCGCGCGCGGTTCAGCCGCCGACGACTTCGCAAACGTCGTCGATCAGCGACCAGCTCGATATTTCCGATGCGGCACGGCTGGCCGATCGCGTGGCCGAGCTGCCGGACATTCGCGCGGATCGCGTGGCCGAATTGCGCAGCGCCATCCGTAGCGGCACCTACGAAACGCACGACAAGCTGTCCACGGCCGTGGATCGCTTGTTCGACGAGATCGCGTAGCGCCGTTGCCGGGACGAAGCGGCGACGTTTGTCGGGCCATGGACGGCAGGCGAGGCATGGCGGCGGTCGCCGATACCCGAGGCGGGAACTTGCATTCGCGGACCGATCATTTAGAATCAATAACGATTCTTAAATGGTCGTGGGAGACGTCCGCGCTCCCCGTTTTGATGGCGACGCCGGGGGCATTCGCCCAATTTGGCGCTACGTAGGCCCGCTGGTCTGGTTTGCACATGGCTGATTTTTCGCTCGGCACGGTCGAAGTTGCGCTGGGTCCGCTGGAGCGCTTCGAGGAGTTCCTGCAAAGCCGCGGCAAGCGGATGACGCAGCAGCGGCGGATCATTCTTGCCGAAGTGTTCGAGCGGCACGACCATTTCGACGCCGAAGACCTGATCGGCCACTTGAGCACCACCGCCGGCGGACGCCGCGTAAGCCGCCCCACGGTCTATCGCACGCTTTCGGAAATGGTCGACGCCGGCTTGCTGCGGAGCATGGCGTTAGGCGGGCGTACCGTCTATGAGCACGACTATGGCTACCCTCAGCACGATCACATGCACTGCGAGCAGTGCCAGAAGCTGATCGAATTTCGCTGCGACCAGGTTTCTCAGATCGCCGAAGAGCTGGCCCGCCAATACCAGTTCAGGGTGACCGGTCACCGGCTGATCTTCAGCGGCATCTGCGCCGAGTGCCGCGCCAAGAAGCGGCCCACGCGCAAGCTGGACCTGGTGTAAGCAATGCGGCCGCGGTCACGCTGTTGGACTCCAGCGGAAGCCCGAACTGCAACGGCTTACACGTGAATATCGGCTTCGGGCCTGGTGTCGTTGGCGTAGCGGGCGCGGATGGGGGCGACGACGTCGGCAATGAACTCGTCAACTTGCTCCGGCGCGCGGCCGACGAACCTGGCCGGATCAAGCGTCGCCGACAGGTCGATGCCTTGAAACGCCGGATCAGCCGAGAGGCGCTCGAGCAAGTCGTTGGCGCCTCCTTGTTGCTTGACCACCGCGGCGGCATGCTGGCTGTGGCGGCGGATTCGTTCGTGAATGTCCTGGCGATCGCCCCCCTTGGCCACCGCTTCCATCAAGATCGCCTCGGTGGCCATGAATGGCAGCTCTTCCTGCAGGTGTTTGGCGATCACTTGCGGATAGACGACCAGTCCGGAGGCGACGTTCTGGTAGAGCATCAAGATCGCGTCGACGGCCAGGAACGCTTGCGGAATGGTGAGCCGGCGATTGGCGCTGTCGTCGAGCGTTCGCTCGAGCCATTGCGTGGCGGCCGTGTTGGCGGCGCTCGATTGCAGGCTGATGACGAAGCGGCTTAGACCGCAGATGCGCTCGGCGCGCATGGGGTTGCGTTTGTAAGCCATGGCCGAGGAGCCGATCTGGTCGGCTTCGAACGGCTCTTCGATCTCCTTGCGGTTTTGCAGCAACCGCAGATCGGTGGCGGCCTTTTGCGCGCTGGTGGCGATGCCGGCCAGCACGTCGATCACCTGCGCGTCGACTTTGCGCGAATAGGTCTGGCCGGTGACGAGATAGCTCGTAGGAAAGCCCATCTTTTCGGCCACAAGCTGATCGAGCTTGCGTACCTTGGCGTGATCGCCGGCAAACAATTGCAGGAAGCTGGCTTGCGTGCCGGTGGTTCCCTTGGCGCCGCGTGCCTTTAGCCGCAACGAGCGGAGCTCGATCTCCTCCAGGTCCAGCGCCAGGTCGTATGCCCACAGGCAGGCCCGCTTGCCCACGGTGGTGGGCTGGGCCGGTTGCAAGTGCGTGAAGCCCAAGCAGGGCAGGTCGCGATACGTCTGGGCGAATGTCGCCAGCGCGTCGATGACGCCCACCAGGCGGCGACGGACCAGCTCCAGGCCGTCGCGCATCAGAATCAGGTCGGTGTTGTCGGTCACGTAGCAACTGGTGGCGCCCAGGTGGATGATCGGCCGGGCGTCGGGGCAGGCGTCGCCATAGGCGTGAACGTGCGCCATCACGTCGTGGCGCAGCTTCTGCTCATACTGGCGTGCCTTGTCGAAATCGACGTCGTCGACGTGCGCGCGCAGTTGCTTGAGCTGCTGGGGCGTGATCGGCACGCCCAGATCGGCTTCGGCCTCGGCCAGGGCGACCCACAGCCGCCGCCAGGTGGAGAATTTGCGATGCGGACCCCACAACTGCGACATCTCGGCCGACGCGTAGCGGCCAATCAACGGGTTGTCGTAGAAGTCCGGAGCAGGCATGTCGTCGGTGGAAGTTTTCATCAGGCCCAGCGTACCACGACGCGTCGCGGCGGCAAAGCGGGGCCAAACTGCCCGCATGGTGCGACAATTCTGCATATAACTGGAGAGCGCAATAATTCTGCGACTTGTAAGAGCGCCGCCATAAAGGACTCGCTCTGGGCATGACTGGTTCGGGGGAAAGCTAAGTGACGTGGGTATCGCCGGACGGCGCACGGGCGTGCTACGGCCTATGTTTCAGTTGGGCCGCGAGAACGCTTCAATCCGGCGAGGTGGTGCCATGATGCTGGTCAATCGACGCCGCGGCGTCCGGTGGCTTCAAGGCGGCAAAGTGCTGGCGATGCCACCGGTCGTGGGCGTGCTCGCTTTGGCGACAGTGGGCGCGCTGGGCGGCGATGTTTCCGATCGGCCGGTCGAGCCGCTGCAAGTGCTTGAGCGCTTTGTGGGCGAATGGGAAACCGCGGCGACCCTTCGCCGTCCGGGCCCGCCGCCGAGCGAGATCGTCACGCGCGGCACGGCCACCTGCCAGCGCACGCTGGGAGGTCAGTGGTTCGAGTTTCGCACCGAGACGATTCCGCCCGGCGAGAGCGACCTGCAAGTGATGACCTACGACGCGGATGCCGGCGTCTATCGGCAGTGGGTATTCTCCTCCGACGGCTACCGCCACGAAGCCACGGGCCAGTGGAACCGCGCCACCAACACGCTCCGCTGGACCGGCCGCAGCGGCGACGGCACGTTCGTGATCGACGACCACTGGGCCAGTCCCGACCGACTCGAATGGACCTTACGCCGCACCAACCCCCAAGGCGCCCTCGTGCAGACCAGCGATGGAACGGTGAAGCGCGCCGAGGCGCGGTGAGGTCGCGTCCCGTTCCCCTCACATATTCGTCAGATCGTCTCCGGCGTTGCCGCCGATGAGGTGGTCCAGGGCGGCGGCGAGTTGGGGGTCGTGGGCGTCGTCCTGGGTGTAGATGCGACAGATGCGGTGCGCTAGCGGCAACTGGCGGAACAGTTGATCGTCGGTCAACGGCCTCGGCTCGCCGCGGGCCGGGTCGTACAAAAAGTTCTGGCCGGCGCTGGGGCCGCGCGTGTCGGGTCGGTGCAGGTGCCGGGCCAGATCGACCTTGAACGGCAAGGCGGCCAGTTGCTCGGGCAGCGCGGCGCGCAACTCGCGCTCCACGAGTTCGGCGCGGCTGAAAATGCTGCTCCGCTCGGCCTGCTGGGCGTCGAACACCAGGTTGCGCTGGCACGCCATTTTCCAGGGAATCTGCCGGTTCAAGAGCGCCTGCCAGCGCTCGCCCAGGTCGCGCTGCCGCGCGTCGTCGCTGTCGGTCCAGCGTGCCACGTCGACCAGCAGCGACCACTCGGTGAAGCGGCGGTACGCTTCCAGGTACTCTAGCGGATTGCCGGGGAAGAGGTACGCCTTGCTGTCGGCGAACAGGTCGGCCAGTGTCAGGTCGATGGCTCGCACGGTGCGATGAAAATACACGGTGCGAAACAGGTCGGCCCGCACGCCCATGAACGAGACGAGCGCCGCGACGCCCCGTGCGTGGATCGTCAGTCCCTGCGGCGTAAAGAAGCTGTAGTGCAACAGCCGCTCAAGATCGAAGGCCCGGGCGCTATAGCCCGACATCAGCGCGTCGCGCAGCACGAAGTCCATGTTGTCGATCGTGTAGATGCCGCTGAACAGGCTGCGCAACAGCGTCAGCCAGCGCGGCGCGTCGTCGGCGTCGCCCGACCGGGGACGTGCGATCAAGTAGGCGATTTGTGCCGGATCGAGTTGCTCGTGCGGCTCTAGTATCCCGTTGGGATTGCGGCGGATACGCCGCAGCAGTTCGCCCAATACGCCGGTGATGATCTCGGCGCCGAGCGTTTCGTGGCTGAGGCCGTGGCCGGCCAGCAGGTGCTGATCGAGAAAGTGACCGAACGGTCCGTGACCCACGTCGTGGAGCAGGCCCCCCATTCGTAAGAGCGACTCGACGTACGCGCGGCTGGGCACGTCGGGGCATACCTCGCGCAGGCTGTCGTACAAAGTGTCCGCCGCGCGGCTGCCCAGGTGCATCACGCCCACCACGTGTTGGAATCGCGTGTGTTCGGCGGTGGGGTAGACCCACCAGGCGGTCTGCAATTGATGAATCTGTCGCAGCCGTTGGACCCAGGCGTGGTCGATGATCTGTCGCTCGGACACTTCGCCGGCGATCAGACCGCGTTGCGAGACGAAGGGGATATAGCCATGAACGGCGTCGTGGCTGAGGTTTTCGCTGTGGAAATCGCGCATGGCAGGAGAGGGGGCGAAATGCCCGGAGTTTTTTTCGTGGATGCCCCAAATTCTACCGCCTTGGACGTGCGTCGAGCAGGCGGAATCGGCCGTGCGAAATTCGGACTTGTGAAGTCGGCCCCCGAACCGTTAAAGTTTCGCCAGTCTAGCTAATCGGCGGGCGCCAGTTTGCCCAGGCAACCGCGTCCCGAGGCGCATGCCGATTATCGGCGAGCGACTGGAAGTGCCTGCTCGGTAAGCAGTATGGCGCGACTGGTTGGCGTTGCATGGTTCCTGGCAAGATAGCCGAACTAGTAAGACTAGCGGTCCGGGCATACCATTGTCTGGTCCAAATCCCATGCGCCCCTCCCGTCTCGAAGCGTGTAGTCAAGGAGAAGCCAACGTGTCGCGCCTCTTGCACTGGGTCTTTGCAGCCGTTGCGGCCGTCGTGCTTGCCACGGGTTCCACCGCTGTCGCCGCCGTTCCTCCTGCTGAAAACCTGGTGCCCGACACCACCGAAGGCTTCCTGGCCGTCGGCTCCATGGACGAGTTGAAGGCGGCCTGGAACAAGACCCAACTGGGTCAATTGATGAACGACCCAGTGATGAAGCCGTTCATGGACAGCTTCCGGGAGCAGATGACCGAGCGGTGGACCAAGAGCCACCGCAAGCTGGGCATCACCTGGGATGACCTGGACGGCGTGCCGACCGGCGAAGTGTCGCTATCGATGATTCGGCCGTCGGAAAAAGTCGTGGCGATGGCGGTCACCGCGGACGTGACCGACCACCAGGATCAGGCCCATGCTTTATTGCGCAAGATCGAACGCAACCTGGGCGATCGCAAGTCGGTGCGTAGCGAGCGCGACGCGCACGGCGCGAAAGTGACCGTGTTCGATATTCCAGCCTACGAAGACAATCCCGCGCGGCAGGTGGCCTATTGCTTGCAGGACGACCTGCTGGTGGCGGCCGACAACCTGGGCGTTGTCGAGGACATTCTGGCGCGGCTGGCCGCGACCAAGACCGACAGCCTGGCCAGTCTGCCGGCGTTCGACGGTGTCACGAAACGCTGCTTGACCGCAGCCGGCGATCTCACGCCGCACGTGCGCTGGTTCATCGATCCGTTCGGCTATGCCGACGCGGTGCGCGTGCTGGAAACCGCCGAGCAACCGCGCAAAAAAGGCCAGGACATGCTGAAGATCCTCAAGAACCAGGGCTTCACGGCCATCGAGGGCGTGGGCGGGTTCATCAACTTCTATAATCAGCCCTACGAAATGCTGCACCGCACGTTCATCTACGCTCCGGGCAACACGAGCGGCGAGCGGTTCGAGCTGGCCGCACGCATGCTGCAGTTGCCCAACGGCGGCGATTTTCTGCCGCCCACCTGGGTGCCGCGCGACGTCGCCAGTTACGTGGCGGGCAATCTCGATACCAAGAACGCGTTCGAAATGTCCAAGACGCTGGTCAACGAGATCGTGGGCGACGAGGTGTTCGAGGACGTCATCGAATCGATCCACACCGACGAAAACGGACCGATGATCGACGTCCGCGGCGAGTTTGTCGCTTACCTGGGCAACCGCGTCACGATCATTTCCGACTTGCAGTTGCCCATCACTCCCAAGAGCGAGCGGATGTTGTTCGCCGTCGAGACGAACAACCCCGAGGGACTGGCGGCCACGCTGCGCAAGCAAATGGAGACGGACGAGGACGCGCTCGAACGGATGATCAACGGCCACGTGGTGTGGGAAATCGTCGACGAGCAGACGGAACTGCCCATGGTCACGATCGAAACCGGAACCGATTTCGGCTTCGCAGGCGGCGCCGCTGAAGAGGATGAGCTGGAAGAGGAGAAGCCGCTGTTGCCCAACTCGGCCGTCACCGTGGCCCACGGCCAACTGCTGGTGGCCTCGCACATCGACATCCTGGCCAAGGTCCTGGCCGACGAGTCCGTGCGCGGCACGCTCCGCGCCAGCAGCGATTTTCTGCGCGTCGAGGAGCAGTTGGCCCAATTGAAGCTGCCCGAGCAATCCGTGCAAGCGTTCACCCGCACGGACGATGCGTATCGAGGCGTCTACGAGTTGTTGAAAACCGGGCGGATGCCGGAATCGGAATCGATCGTCGGCAAGCTGCTCAACAACCTGTTGGGCGAAGGCAAGGAAGGCGTGCTGCGAGAGCAACAGATCGATGGCAGCATGCTGCCCGATTACGACCTGGTGCGGCGCTATCTGGGACCGGCCGGGCTGACGGCCACCACCGAGGACAACGGCTGGATGCTAACCGGCTTTACGCTGATCAAAGAAGTCGATCAGCCGCAGACCGACGAGCGCCCCAGCGAGACGACGGCGCAAGCGAAGTAAGTCATCGCCGGCGAGGTGAGCCTGTTGAAGAACTCGACAGAACGCTAGCGCGCTTCGACCTTGGCCCAGAACGGGTGCAGGCGGTCGGCACGCGTGCGGGCATCTTCCAGCAGCACGGCCAGATCGGGTTCGACCAGCGCGCCTCCGCTTTTCAACGTGCGACCATTGACGGTGATGGGCACGCGCTGGGTGAAGTCGACCATCTCGGGCGAGAGCCAAAGCGTGACCTTGCAGTCGCCGGCCGTCAGCGAGATGCCGTTGTTGGCGGTGCGCTTGCCGGTGATGCTCAGCGGGCGCACATTGCGCATGGGGGGCCATTGCACCGGGTCGACCATCGCGCGCTCGGGGAAATCGCTCCCCTCGAACCACCAAAAGTAATTGTCCCAGGGGCGCATGGTCGAAACGGTGAACTCCTTGGGAAAGAAGTCTCGCTGGCGGCGGCTCATCCAATCGAACATGTTGCGGATGTCTTCATAAAAGTCTTCGTGCCCGCGGCCGATGTACTCGCTGACGGTCACGTCGAAGCGGCCGCGCATGTAGCGATTGATGTCCGCCGCGTTCTTGATGGTCTTGTCGCCATCCAATTCGCCGGAAACGAAGTAGAACGGCACGTGGGACGCGTTTTCCCAATAGCGGGAACAGTACTTGTCGACCACGGCCACGATGGGAATCACTCCGGTCCAGGTGTCGGGATGGGCCAGTCCGATGTCCCAGGCGGCCGTGCCGCCCATCGAGTGGCCCGATAGGAACACGCGGTCCGTGTCGATCGAAAAGCGGCGGCACGCGTCGCGCAAGCTGGTCAACACGGCCGAATGCTCGCGCGCTGTGAAGCCGTATTGCGTTTGGGCCGTCTTGGCCCAATCGACCGCGATCACGATATAGCCAAACCGCGTGGCCTGCCCCAGCCGCTTGCCGTCGTCGTTCGAGGCGCCGGCCCACCAATCGATCTGCTTCAGCGGCGTGGTGCCGGCGCCGTTGAGCGTGACGATGGTCGGATAGCGGACAAACGGATCGTACTCGGGAGGTAGCTGCACATGGTAAGTAACGTCCGGCTCGTCGGGGATGCCCACCGGAACCGACAATTCGTACAGCCCGGGCTGCTCGCGCGAGGGCAGGGGAGACTCCAGCGGCGGTTTCATGTGGGCGATCAGTTGGGCGATTTGTGGTGCCGAGGCGCCTTCGTTCGCATGGATCTGTTCCAGCAGCAGGTCGCGGTTTACCTTGCCCGCTTCGTTGAGGTAGCGGCGCACCAGGTCGCGAACCTGAACCAGCGACAACGTGATCGCCAGGTTGGTGTCTCCCCGGTTCGGCCCCAGCAGCCATCCGCTGATGGCCAGCGACACTTTTTGTTCACCGCTCAGTTTCGGGTCGTCCCGCAGACGCAAGTAATCGGCCAGGCGATCGATCGTGTTCAGCCCCAACTCGCGCCCCATTTCGTCGAGCATCGCCTCGCACTCATCGCGCCGGACGTTATCGCTCATCGCCCCGATATGGGCTTGCAGCTCGCCGTAGGTCCGCTTTAGCGTCGCCTGCCGCTGTTGGTACTCGTCGAGCATTTCCTTGACCTGCTGCAGGATCTCTCCGGCGATGTCATCCGAGGGGAACCGTTCGAGCAGATGGTAAGCCAAGGCGTGCTGCCGCGCATCCTGGCGGACTTCGATCTCGGCCAGGATGCTGCGCGCGCTCATTTGCCGCAGGGCACGCACCTGGGAGGAAAGCTGACTCTCGTCCGGAAAGTCCTTGACGATTTGTTCCAGCTTCTCTTGCGCTTCCTTGTAGCGCTCGCACTGCAGCAGCAGCCGGACCACTTTGAGTCGCTGATCGATGCTCTTGGGATTGATGGCGTGCGAAAGGATCGCTTCCAAGGTTTCGGTGGGGATCGAGCTGGTGGCGATCCGCATGTCCCAGATGATCGGCTGGCGGCTGCTGGTGCGCATGCCTTCGACCTTGGTCCACTCGGGCGTGATCATGGTGATGCCTTGAATCACTTCGAGCGGGCCCTTGTTGGTATTCATCGTGAGCAGGCGGCGGCCGTACTCCGTGAAGGGCGTGGTCTCGAGGATCGGACCGACGCTCCGCATCTGGTAACCCTGGCTCGCCACGCTTTGCTTGATGGCGATGCGCTCGGGCACTTCGCCCGTATCGGCTTCCAGGATTTCCTTGATGCGAAACTTGGGCACGAACACGCGCCGCAGACCGTCGTCGACGAAGGCAATAGTCGGGGGGCCTTCGCTATCGGGCTTGAGCGGGTTTTCGGCCATGCCGGCCGTACTGCCGAGGCGACCTCGCAGCGTGCGGCCGTCCTTGAGCAAAATAGTCGAAGCGAACGCCGGCGCGGCGCCCTGCAGCACCATCGCGGCACAGGCGGCAAACCACAACGTTGACCGCAGCCATGTCCGGTTCCGGCGGCTCATGACGTGCTCCCCAGACGTGCGTGACGAAAAACCGGCGTGATGGCCCCGTTGGCGTGACCCACCCGATCGAGGCGTGCCCCGTACGCGTCAAACGGCGCCCACCGGCGGCCCCTTCCCTTAGATTCATTGTGTCGCGGGTGATTTCGAAGTCAATCGTAGCGTGCAGAACTTGCGGCCTTACGACGGATTCGGAAACTTGAATGGCCGCGAATCCGGCAGAATCGGCTGCGAAAACGGAATGCCAACGACGACCTCGACTACGTCGGCCTCTGGGAAATGGCGCTGCAAGTGGTTGCGTTCGATCGAAGTCAGTTTGCCGCGTTCCACGGAAATCAGTCGCACGGGCTGGAACCACGCGGCCGGCGTCGTCCAAGACGCGGAGCGCCGCGCGGGGTTGTTCCGGCTGGCGGGGTGAATGGCCACGTGAATGCCGCGCGAGCGATAGTCAGCGACCACCTGCTGGCGAGCCCGCACTTGGGCGAGCATCGAGCCGCAGACCAGCGCCACCGCCGTCATCAGCACGAAGAGCGCTCGCGTCGAAAACCGCGGCCGCGGAAGTTTCACGATGGATGCTCCTGACCACCTTCGCCCGACGAGCGGACGCGCCTCGGGCGTTTTCCATTAGCGTCCGCCAGGACTGGGATGTCAATCTCGCGGCAATAAGCGCCAGGGATTGACAGTGCCAACGCACAGCAGGCATAAAGGGACAACCTCAAGTTCTCGCTGGGTGCCGCCTTGATTTCTCGACGCGTCTTGACCGTTCTGCTCGCCATTGGCTGCGTAGCGCCCGTGGCGATTGCCGTCGTGGTCGGCGTCGCTCGACTGTTGGCCGCCATGGACGACGCTGTTGGCGCGCTGGCCCTCGAACGCGTTGCGTTAGCGCTCGGCATCGCGTGGGCCATTTCGCTGGTGTGCCTGTTACTGGCGCTAGCCATCAACGTGTTGGGGCCACCGGAGCAGTGAGCGCCGGTTGACGTCCAGCCCGAATGTGCCACGGATGGCGCGAGCCACCCGTGCAGACGGGATGTGCCACTGGTGGCGCATAGCCACCAGTGCTGACGGCACGCTAACTCTGCTCACGGAACGGCAGCGCAAGCACCGCACGGGTGGACTTCGCCACCCGTGGCACAAAACGGACACTTCGCCACCGATACCACGAGGCAGGAACTTCGCCATCGGTGGTACGTGTGGGGTTGTTTTCCGAACTATGCTCCAACTTGCTTCTCCGCGGGCTCTTCCCAGCGGATGTCGGTGTTGGGGAAGTCGAGGATGAACTCTTTGCCGAATGCCTGCGAGGCGGTTGAAAATCCGCGCGGCACGGCGCGCTCCAGCGATTGCTCAAGCGCCGCCACGGCGGTTAAGGCCGTGAGGTGATAGCCGCTCAGGGTTTCGAGCGTGGCTGAAGCCTGGTGTCCGCGATCGTCGCTGACGCGGCCCCACAGCGACGACGTGCCGGATGCGAGCTCGTCGGCCGACGGCCCTTTGACGTTGCGATCGACCCAGCGGTTGGCCAGGTATTGCAGCGGCGGCAGCGAGAGGATCGGCAGCAAGAAGCGGAAACGGCGCATCGATTTGATCTGCCCGGGTGGAAAGGCCGTGTAAACCTCGATATTGGGAATTCCGGTAGAGTAGTACGCGCTGGCCACGTCGCCCCAGGGAATGGTAACGCACGTTTGCCGTCGCTGGCGAAAGGGCACCTCCATCGTTTTCCAGGCCGTGGGCACCGCGCGGATTTCGCCATCGATCCGAGCGCGGCCGCCGGCGGGCATGGCCTCGAGCATCGTCTTGGTCGTGCCGGGGCTGAGGCCGCCCATGGCAGTGAACGCCAGTTGCAACACGCGCGCGCCGGGCAGCCGATCGGAGAGCATGGCGGCGAGGCAATCGCTGGGGACTACGTCAAAGCCGACGGCCGGAATCACGGCGACGCCGGCCTCGGCGGCGCGCGGACCCAGCTCGTGGCCCAGCTCGATCACCTCGATTTCACCGGTGATGTCCAAGTAGTCGGCGCCGGCGGCGATGCAGGCGTTCATCATCTGCCGCGCGGTTTTCGAGAACGGCCCGGCGCAGTGCAGCACCGAAGTGTAACTGGCCAGGTGCTGGGCCAGTTGCGAGTCGTCGATCGTGAAACAGGCGGACGGCAGATCGAGCTCTTTGGCGAGCTTCTCGACCGCCTCGGCGTTGCGCCCCGCCAACGTCGGCTTCAGGCCGCGCTCGATGGCGCGCCGGGCAATCAAGCGGCCGGTATATCCGTTGGCGCCGTAGATCATGGCGCGGGGTTGTTTGGTCATGACTCGATCCCCAAAGTATTGAACGCCCGATTCTATGAGATGATTTCGCGGCGGCGATTCAAATAGTCCCAGACGACGTAGCGGTCGAGATCGCGACCGGCGGTGAAGAAGACGCGGCCCTTGGTCGACTCGGCCAGCTTGTAGGCGAACTGCACGTCCTCGCTCGATTGCGACCAACTGGGCAGCAGGAAGATGTTGATGGTGATGCCGTCGCGCTGGCACAGCCCGCCCTCGCGGAGCGTTGCGATCTCGGTGCGGCTGGTGGGTGGATACATCAAATACAGGTGAGGCGGCTCGAGGTGGGCCGTGGGCAAGCCGTCGGTAATCAGGATGATCTGCCGGTTGGGCGTGTCTTGCACGGCCAGGTACTGGCGGCCCATCTGCAGGGCGTGCTGAATGTTGGTGAAGTGGGGCGGGATGTAATACTCGCTGACGTCTTCTCGGCTCATGTCCACGCGGAACCGGACCACCGGGTCGAACACGGTCACCGGCTTGGGCATCAGCGCGGCGATGTCGCCGGCGCGCACCGGCTTGGCGAAGCTGTACATCTCGACGAACTGCAAGTAATCGCCCGGATACTCGCGGCGGATAAGGCCTTCGAGCGCCAGCGCCATGCGCTTCACGTGGACGTACAGCCCGCCGTAGCGCATCGAGCCGCTCATGTCCATCAACACCACCGTGGCGCACTTGGGCGTGTTGCGAGTGCGGTGAATTTCGATGTCTTCCTGCTTCAGGCGGATGGGCAGGCCGGGGCCAGAGCGAATCATGGCGTTGGTCAACGAGGCGGGCATGTCCATGTTGGCCACCGAATCGCCGAACTCGTATTGCTTCGTGCGTTGCAGCTCGACGGCGCCTTCGCCCACCACGGGTCCCTGGTGGCGGCCGGTGCGTGACGCTTGCAGATTGTTGAAGATTCGCTCGAGCAATCGACCTTGGAACAGCCGATACGCCTTGGGCGTGAGCTGATAGCCCTTGGGCCCGCGTTCCAGGCCTTGTTGCTCGGCCATCTGGCGCATGTACTCTTCGATCTGCTTTTGCAATTGGTTCAGTTTGTCGACCTCGCCAGGCTCGGCGAATTGGGCCAGCTCTTCCAGATCGATGATGCCGATCTGCGCCGTTTTGGCTGCTTCGGCCAGTTGCTCCAGCAGCCGGTCGATCATCTCCAGCTCTTCCTTGATCTCCAGCGCCTCGGGCACGGACATCGGCTTGCGCCCGGTGAACTCGTATTTCGAGGCCAACTCGTCGATCTGATACTTCTCGCCCAGCCGCGCCACCAGTTGCACCAACTCGCGGGCAAACCGCGAAGTGTCGTCTCCCAGGCGATACCACAGCCGCTCCAGATCGCGAATCTGCTCTTCGGCGACCGCTCGGTCGAACCGCTTGCGCAAGTCGCGCGGCGGCTTGATCGATTCGCCCAGGCCGCGATAGTTCTGCCGTGCTGCCTTCATCACGCGGTCGGTTTCGTACTTTTGCAGGATCTTTCGCTTGCGCTCTTCGAGCATGGCCCGCAAGGCTTCGATGCTGGGACCGAAGCCGGCGATCTGGCTGGGATCGAGGTGGATGGCACGGGCCAATTCTTCGTCGGTCAGTTCGCGCATGTCGCCATACATGAGCATGTGCTCAAAGGCGGGCGACACCAGGTCGGGCGGCGGCTGCGTGGGACTGGGGAAATGCCGCGGATCGAATTTCTGATAGGTGTGGATCACACCGCCCAGCGTGTTGCGATTGCTCATGCGATCCCCGGCTTGCCGCTCATTTGATTTCGTAGACAATCCGCCCGCGGTGCTGCGCGCGGGAGATGCGGTCGGAGGCGTACAGCCCGGCCAGCACGAACTCGACGCACGCGGCGCGCATGGCCGGATCGCTGGAGGCGTTCACCTCGAAGGCTTTCTCCCAGGCGGGGGGCACGCGCGCCAGTCGCTGCGCGTAACTTTCCGAGGGGAGCATGTCGCCCACTTCGATGCGGACGCCTTGCGAGAAGATTTCGGAAATCTCCTCCAGCCCGTGCCGTTCGACGTACTCGTCGAACACCGTGCGAATGGCCTCGGCCACGATGGCGTCGAGCACCTGCCGCTCGGACATCTGGTGGCTGCCCATCATGTCGAGCTCGAGCTTGCCGAGCGACGAGCTGTACAAGTGCCCCAGGTCGCTGATGCGCGGCACGGCGGGGCGCTCGCCCAGAATGGCGCCGCGCTGGCGGGCGCTGGCGATCATGGTGCGATAGTTGGCGATGCTGAACCGCGCGCTGACGCCCGACTGGTGGTCGATGTACTTCGAGGCCCGCGCCGCGATGCTGATCTGCTCGACGATCTCGCGCATGAAGTAGGGCACAACCACCGGGAAATCGCCGTTCAGCTCGACCGCGGACTCCTGTTCCATGATCTGAATGCCCAGATCGCGCTCGCGCGGATAGTGGGTGTGAATGACCGAGCCGATGCGATCTTTGAGCTGCGGAATCACCTTGCCGCTGCGGTTGTAGGTGGCGGGGTTGGCCGAGAACAGGATCAACACGTCGATGTCGAAGTTGATCGGATAACCGCGAATCTGCACGTCGCGCTCTTCCAGGATGTTGAACAGCCCGACTTGCACCAGCTCGTCCAACTCCGGCAGTTCGTTGATGGCGAAAATGCCGCGGTGCATGCGCGGAATGAGCCCGAAGTGCAGCGCCTCTTCGGCCGACATGCTGGCGCCGCCGGCCAGCTTAGCCGGATCGATCTCGCCGATGATGTCGGCGAACTTGGTGCCGGGCGCCAGTCGCTCGGCATAGCGCGCACTGCGCGGCCACCAGGCGATGGGCACTTCCTCCTCGCGCACGCTGGCCACCAGTTCCTTGCACACCCGGGTAATCGGCCGATACGGATCGTCGTGCAAGGGCGCTTGGGGAAGATCGATGTAGGGCAGTTCGTCGTCGAGAAAGCGGGCCAGGGCGCGCATCAGGCGACTCTTGGCCTGTCCCTTCTCGCCCAGGAACAGCATGTCGTGTTGGGCGATCAGAGCCAGGTTGATCTCGGGAATGACGGTGTCGTCATAGCCGACGATGCCAGGGAACAATTCGTCACCGCGGCTGAGCATGGCGATGAAGTTGTCGTAGATCTCCCGCTTGACGGTCTTGGAGGTCCAGCCGCTTGCGCGAAGTTCGGCCAGCGTGGCTGGTTTGGTGGTCGTAGTCATCAGGCACTTTCGTGGGGCTACCTTGGCGATTCCGCGCGCGACGCCGGCGCGCCGCGCGAACCGGTCGTATTGTACCAGCCGCGGCAAGCCAGGGGATTATAGCGCGCGGGATTGCATACGGCCCTTATGCCACCGTGGCCTTATAGGAATTGAGCGTCGCGTGGGCCTGGCCCTGGTGGTGGGCCTCGTGCCAGGGGAGCAGGTGCAGCACGTCGAGCATGGTCAGCTTGCGTTGCGCCAAGGCGGGCGGAATTTCGCCCAGGCGGTCGTCCGTGTAGGTTGCCAGGGTCTCCAAGAGTCGCGCGCGCGATTCGGCCAGCACCTGGCGGATCTGCGACGCGGTGGGCACGTCGTCGTCGCACGTGCTGCCGCCGCGAAAGCGCGGCCACAGTTCGGTCCACTTGCCCGGCTTGTCCGGCGCCAACCGCTCGCTGGCAAAGATCTCCTCGGTGACGCCGATGTGCATCAACTGCCAGCCGACGTGTGCCCGGCCGGGGCCCGGGCGAAAGGCCAGCGCCGCCGCCGGGTCGGAAAGCTTCTCGATCTCGTCGAGCGTGGCCAACGTACGGGCACGAGTGAAGGCGTAACCATCGGTGAGGATCTTGATCTGGTTCATGGGACTCAACCTTGCGTGGAATCGTGGCCGGTGGAGATGCGCTCACCGGGATGATACGACGGCTGGCGGCGGTTGCCTAGCACCGGCACGCGGCTGGCACGTAGCTGGCCACTAGCTTAGCGCCGTCGGCCGCGATATGCTGGCTCGAAACTTGCGAATGGCCGCAGTAGGGAGAGAACTCGTATGCGATGGTTCATCAACGCGACAGTGGCGCTAGCGCTGGCCTGCGGCGGCGCGGCGGCCGACGAAACGGGATTTGAGCCGCTGTTCGATGGCCGCACGCTCGAGGGCTGGGAGGGCGACCTGGATACGTTTCGCGTGGAGCAGGGCGCGATCGTGGGCGGCAGCTTGGAAAAGCCGATCCCGCGCAACGAGTTCCTTTGCACGCGCAAGGAGTTCGACGACTTCGAGCTGCGGCTGAAGTTCAAGGTCATCGGCAAAGGGGCCAACGCCGGCGTGCAACTGCGCAGCCGCCGGATTCCCAATCATCACGAAGTGCGCGGCTATCAGGCCGATCTGGGCGACGGCTGGTGGGGATCGTTGTACGACGAGTCGCGGCGCAACAAAGTGTTGCTGGCGGCCGATCCCAAACTGATCGAGCGGGTGCTCAAGCGCGACGACTGGAACGACTACACGATGCGCTGCCAAGGTCCGCGGATTCAACTCTGGATCAACGGCGCGCCAACGGTCGACTATACCGAGCCGGACGAGTCGATCGAGCAGCGAGGGCTGATCGGCCTGCAGATCCACGGCGGGCCGCCCAGCGAAGCGTGGTATCGCGACATTCGCATCAAACAGCTCTAAGAACGCCCGCCGCCGAAAACGCCCATGCCCGCACCGCGATTCATTTATTTCGATCTGGGCAACGTGCTGTTGTTCTTCGATCATCATCTCGCGGCGCGACAAATGGCCGCGGTGGCGGGCATCACCGAGGCGTTGGCGTGGCAGACGGTGTTCGCCGGCGACTTGGAGCAGCGCTACGAAGCCGGCCAGGTCGACGACCGCCAGTTTTACGAAGCGTTTTGTAGCGCCACGAGCACGCGGCCCGATTACGACGCGCTGGCCTTGGCCGGCAGCGAGATCTTTCGGCCCAACACGGCCATCGTGCCGCTGGTGGGCGCGCTGCAATCGGCCGGTTGCCGGTTGGGCATCTTGTCGAATACGTCGCCGGCGCATTGGGCCTATTGCACCGGCGGGCGCTACGCGGTTATCGATCGCGCCTTTTCGGTACACGCGTTGAGTTATGAAATCGGCGCGTGCAAGCCGGACGTGCACATATTCACGGCCGCCGCCAACCTGGCCGGTGTGGCGCCCGAAGAGATTTTTTTCACCGACGACATCGCCGGACACGTGGCCGGCGCCAGGGCGGCCGGCTTCGATGCCGTGCAATACACCACCCCGCAAGCGCTGGCCGGCGAGTTGCGCCAGCGCGGGCTGCAGTTCAATTACTAGGGCGACGGTACACTTCGAATTGCCAGGTGCGCAGGAACCAGTGCTCGGCATGCCGCTTCGGTCCCATGACCTTGGGACGACTCCAAAGCCGTGGCGCAATGCAGTGATCGCATCTTGTCGCGAAAGTGATCGAGCCGTTTCTTGCGTTTGAGATTTGGCTTGGGCCGGATATTGCCCGAATCAGGCGGATTATGCGGCCTAACGCCGCCTTTGTGCTTGCTTGCAACCCCTGTAGAATCGGCGGTAGGCTGGTGCCACGACTTGGCTTTCGGCAAGGGGCGGGTGTCGGCAGTCATACGGCGCAGAGCCGCAGAATGTTTATTTGCACTTTGGGTCATTCCCGTGCCCAATCAGCTCATCGAATCTGTTCGCCCGTCACACGCTCCGTGCGTGCATTTCCGGAACGAGTGCGTTTCCATGAGATGGGCACCAGAACTGGGGCACGTTCCGCGCGGCATGTGCGGAGCAACCGGAGACATAGAACAAGTCGAGTTGGTAATCGTTACAGCAGAACCCGGAGACCCACTTCCTGGCGAGACTCACTCGGAGAACAATATCGAGGACACCATTGCGCGCTCCGAAACCAACCTTCGTGATTCTGCAACACCGTTTCGCAGCCAACTGATCAATGCCCCGTTGGGGACAAAGTGAATCAATCGGTTGATTGCCGCTGGGGTTCAGGGATTTGTTCGCCCTCTTTCGGTCGCCAGATGGACCGGCCTGACGCTTCCTGCCGACGACGTGCATCGTCAAGCATGGCGATAGAATTGCCGCCGAATCGCTCGGACATTTCGCGCCGCGTTCGGTGGATTTCGTCAAGGATCGGATCGGTCGTCGGATTCTGAATCATCGTTTATCATCTCTTCCGGCGTACAGATAATGGGAACTGGAATCGAAAAGTCGTTGAGCAACTTATGGATGCGCGGCATGATCGTCGCATTGGCGATGTGCCGACAATTCCAGGTCAATAGATATTGTACACGATGATGCGCGACTATGGCGATATGCAAAGCGTCCGCTTGCGCTTTCGGTGGCAATATGGCCCGATTCATGATCTCATCTGCGATCTGCGCAATCGCGGGATCCAATGGCAATAGTGGAATACCCTCGAGTGATTCCAGCCTCTGCGCGGCGAGCGTGGGATCGCCTGCGGAGGCCTCGTCAATCACGAACTGCGACGTGACGAGTTCGTACTTGGAACGCTCGTCATTCCACCATTGATGAGTGAGCAATTGTCGCGCTGTGATCACCACTTGCGGGCTGGTTCGCTGCCGCAAATAGCTGACGATCGAAGTTTCGACGTAAAGTGTGTCCATTGCGAAATCATATCACGACATACGCCCGAGTTCAGCAGCCGGTGATAGGCGTTGCTGGTCTCAATGCCAGCAAATACTGCGTATTCGGTAGTTTCCGCCTAGCGGCCCGTTGAAGGATTCAACGGGCCGCGACATCGCAGGGATGCGATGACAGAATAGCGACCTAAGTCGTTATTCTGCGAGCCGTGCGAAGCTTTGCTTCACACTTGGCGAGGTTGAAAGATGCCACGACGGCATTTTTTTTCGACAGACAGCTAGGGTTTGCCGGGAGGACGTTGCAATCGGTGGGCTCAGCTCCTTCTGAGGTTGCGCGCACCGAAGTATACGATAGGGGTCTTTGCTTAACCGATTGCCGCGCGCAAAGCCCGCGAATGTTGTAGGGCCGCTGGACGTCCGCCCACCGTCACACAGCCGCGGCCAGCGATGGCACTCCGACGTGCTCCAGGTCGTGTCCTACCAGGTCGGCGATCGAATCGACCACGACGTCGGGGCGATAGGCAAACTTCTTCAGGTCCTCGCGGCCGGTGCCGCCCGACAGGACCAGCACGGTGTTGTAGCCCATCTGCACGCCGCCCAGCACGTCGGTTTCCATGGTGTCGCCGATGATGGTGGTTTCGGCCGTGGAAAGTCCCAGTTCCTTGCGCGCCATGCGCATCATCACGGGGCTGGGCTTGCCGACGCTGAAGGCGCTCAACCCCGTGGCGGTTTCCAGCATGGCGACGATGGCGCCGCAACCGGGGCGCATGCCGTGTTGCGTGGGGCAATTGGGATCGAGATTGGTGGCGATCAGCTTGGCGCCGCCCAGGATCATTTGCGTGGCAACTTCGAGCATCTCGAAGGTGAACGCGCGCCCTTCGCCCACCACGACGTAGTCGGGCGAATGATCGACGATCGAGTAGCCGTTGGCGTGCAGCGCTTGCAGCAGACCGCCTTCGCCGATGACGTAGGCAGTGCCCATGGGCAGTTGTTGCGCCAGAAACCGCGCCGTGGCCATGGCGCAGGTGAACACGTGACGCTCGTCGACGTCGATGCCCATCCGCGTCAGGCGCGTGGCGACGTCGCGGCGGGTGCGTTGACTGTTGTTGGTCAAAAAGGCAAAAGGCGTATCGGTCGCCTGGAGTTGTCGAATGAATTCAGCCGCGCCGGGAATCAATTGCCCGCCGCGATAAATCACGCCGTCCATGTCAATCAAAAAACCGCGGGACATGTCCAAGGTTCCTCTGGGTGATAAGAATCTCAGAGCGTCACATTGGCGCGAGCCGAACTCGCGCCGCGCTCGGCAGGCAATCGTTGCAAGAGCCGTGCCGTGAGACAAGCATCGACACGAACTTCTAACGATTCGCGCGCACGATTCACCTAATCGCGCGCAAGTCCTTATGCAACGATTCACCGAGCAAGCACTTTGCGCAGCAAGCGCGCCGCGAAATGCATGAAAACAGGGCAGCAGCGCCGCGACGTGCCGCCAGCGCCGTGCTATCGGCGGCCTCGGCCGCTATCAGCAGGGCCGATTCACAGATAAGTATTGATGATGTTCTCGATCAGCTCTTGGCGCCCACTCCTGTTGGGTGTGGCTTCCCCTTTCTCCAGCATGTACTGCTCGAGCGAGGCGAAGTTTTCCTTGCCGCTTTCGATGCGCTGGCCGATGCCGCTGGCCCACGAGTCGTAGCGCTCGGCGAGCATCTTGTCGAGTAGACCGTCTTTGCGAATCGCGGCGGCGATCTTCAAGCCGCGCGCAAACGCGTCCATGCCGCCGATGTGCGCGTGGAACAGATCCACCGGCTCGAAGCTCTCGCGGCGCACTTTGGCGTCGAAGTTGATGCCGCCCGGCGACAGTCCGCCGTATTTCAGAATCGGCAACATGCACGACGTGGTCAGATAGATGTCGGTGGGGAACTGGTCGGTGTCCCATCCCAGCAGCAGGTCGCCGGTGTTGGCGTCGATCGAACCCAGGAACCCTTGGCTGCCGGCGTATTCGATCTCGTGCTGCATGGTGTGGCCGGCCAGCGTGGCGTGGTTGGTTTCGAGGTTGAGCTTCACGTGATCGGTCAGTCCGTAGGCCCGCAGAAAATTGATGCAGGCGGCGGCGTCGAAATCATACTGGTGCTTGGTCGGTTCCTTGGGCTTGGGCTCGAAGTAGAACTGTCCGGTGAAGCCGATCTGCCTGGCGTGGTCGACGGCCATGTGCATGAACGCGGCCAGGTGGTCGAACTCGCGCTTCAGATCGGTGTTCCACAGATTCTGATAGCCTTCGCGGCCGCCCCAGAACGTGTAACCCACGCCGTCGAGCTCCTTGGTCACTTCGATCGCCTTTTTGACTTGAGCAGCGGCATAGGCAAACGCGTCGGCGTTGGGGCTGGTGGCGGCGCCGTGCATGTAACGCGGGTTGCTGAACAGGTTGGCCGTACCCCACAGCAGCTTGATGCCGGTGCGTTCTTGTTCCTCCTTGAGCACGTTAACCACGGCGTCGAGATTCTTGTTCGACTCGGCCAGCGTGGCGCCTTCGGGGGCGACGTCGCGGTCGTGGAAGCAATAGAACTTGTTGCCCAGCTTTTCCATAAACTCGAAGGCCACGTGTACGCGGTTCCTGGCGTTGTCGAGCGTGTCGACCGCAGCCTCCCAGGGACGCAGCATCGTGCCGGGGCCGAACGGATCGGCGCCTTGCCCTCGGAACGCGTGCCAATAGGCCACGGCAAAGCGAAAGTGCTCGCGCATTGGCTTGCCCTCGACGACCTCGTTTTCGTCGTAATGATGGAAGGCGAGCATGTTCTTGCTCTGCGGACCTTCAAAGCGGATCTTCTCGATTTCGGGGAATGCGGCCATGGTGGTTCTCGTGCGCGTCGCCTGGGGGTCGAAAGGAAAGAAGCGAGACGGAATATCGTGGCAAATTCGCGGCGCGCAAGCAAGGGGCCGATTCGGGACCGTTGCAGCCCCGCCTGCAGCATGCACCGCATCATCCGGCCGCCGCCGATCCGCCACACGATCGACACCGAACAGCTCAAGCTCCCAGAAGGCCCGCGCTACCTGGCCCTGGGCACGCGCACGTCGTGGCCGCCTTGGTGAATCACCAGTTGCTTGATGGCGCCGTCGTCTGCCGTTTCGAACGAGACGGAAACCTCGGGGGATACGCGCGTGAAGAAATCTGTTTCCGACTTGGGATAGAGCTTGAACTCTTCCTGGCCGACGATGTGGAACGAAAGAGCGTTCCCGGCACGTGTCACCTCGATCTTCGGAATGGCCGTCGTTTGGTACGTGCCGGAAAATCGGTCGAGCGCGGCTGCATCTAGCGCGATTGGCCGCGGCAGTTCGAGTGGAGGCGCCTCGCCCTTGCTGAGCAGTTGCAGCAACCGCCGCCCGAGCTGATCGACGGCTGAAACCGGAGAATTGGACAACACCACGACGCCGGCTTTTTTGTCGGGCGAGAAACCGGCAAAGGCGTGGTAGCCGCCGGTGCCGCCGTTGTGCCAGATCACTCCGTCCCGTTGGACGTGCCAGCCGAGTGCCACGCCGCTGCCGTCCGGCAGCTTGAAGTGGACCGTGTGGCTGGCTGCGATGGCCGCGTCCAACGGCGTGTGGACGAAGCCGATTTGTGCCGCGAGAAACTTGAGCATGTCGTCGACGGTCGAGCGTAGTGCGCCGGCGCCGGCCAGTGTCGGCAGGTGCCAGTTGGCCGCCGGGTTGCCGTCGGCGTCGTGCCCCACCGCGAGCCGTGCTCGGAGACTGTCGTTGAGCGTGATGGCGGTGTCGTGCATGCCCAGCGGCTTGCAGATGCGCTGGTTGACCATCTCTTCGTACGACGTGTTGTTCTTCAAGGCCAGCGCGTGTCCGAGCAAACCCGTGGCGAGGTTGCTGTACTCGTATTTGACGCGCGGCTCGCGGCGCAATTTGTGCTTGCCGACGAATTCGGCGAGTTGCTCGACGCTGTAGTCGGCATAGGGATCCTTCACGTCCCGAGGGCGGAAGTTGCTGGGCATCCGCGGCAGGCCCGAGGCGTGATCCGACAGATCGACCAAAGTGATCTCGCGGTCCTTGCCCTTGGGAACAGCGATCGAATCGCCCAACAACGACTGCACCGGTTCGTCGAGTTGGACCAGCTTCTCCTCGACCATCTGCGCCAGCACTAGTCCGGTGAAGACCTTGGTGATCGAGCCGATTTCGAACACGCTGCCAGCATCGGGAACCGCCGGATCGGTCTCCGACATCCGGCCGTAGCCGGCGGTCTGCGTGCCGCGCTCGTCGATCAATCCAATCGCCAGGCCGTAGGCCCAGCCGCTGTCGATTAGTTCCTGTGCCAGCGCGTCGATATTTGCCGGCGGCACCAGTTCGGCGGCGGGCAGAACGCCCGACGACAAACCAAGGCAAATCGCCAGGCTCAGCGCCACAATGCGTGTCGGATGCATCAGTTCACCTTGCCGAAGGTCCGAAAAAAATGAAACGCACGCCAACGACTATTCGCCGGGAGGGTCAACTCATTTTGCGGATGATCCAATCGCCCAGGCTGGGCCAAAGCTGGCTGACGGCAAACACCCAGCGTGCCTTGCTGGGGACCACCAGCTCGGGCTTGCGCCGTTGGCAGGCGTCCAAGATCCGGTTTGCCAGCCAGTCGGGCTGAATCAGGTTCACCTTGACGCCCGCGCCCGGCTTGCGAGCACTCTCGGGGAGCGACGCTTGCTCTTCGGCCGAGTAACTGCGCGGTTCGTCGCGCGCGATCGGCCCTGGCGAGACCAACAACACGTGCAAGCCCTGTGGTCCCATCTCGAGTCGAAGCTGCTGCGAATACGCGCTCACCGCGTGCTTGGTGGCGGAGTAGGCCCCCATGAAACGCGCGGCGGTCTTGCCCGCCAACGAACCAATGTTAATCAGGTGGCCGTTGGCGGCCAGCAAGTGCGGCATCGCCGCGCGCGTGCAGCGTACCAGGGCGATCAGGTTCAACTCGGTCATGGCGGCGAATTCTTCCGGTGGCGTGTCGATGGCCGTTCCGCGCGCCGAGCGACCGGCGTTGTTGAACAGAGCATCAATACGCCCGAAGCGTTCGATCGTTTTCGCAACGAGCGTCTGAACGTCGTCGTCGCGCGTGACGTCAGTGGGCACCGCAAGCACGTCGCCACCGGAGTCTCGCAGTTCCGCCGCCGTCGCATCCAGTTTCTCCGCGGTGCGCGCCGCGATGACAACCTTGGCGCCGCGCTGGACGAGCGCCGTTGCGATCGCGCGCCCCAGCCCGCTCGATCCGCCGGTGACGATAGCGACTTTATCGCGCCAAGTGCTCATAGTCCCTGATGTTCGCAGATCGCCGCAGGCGTGCAACCGGATTTTTGTATCCGCAGATAGAGACAATCTGCAAAGCACGGGTGGCTGCGCCACCCGTGGCACCAACACTTAGCACAACGCCTGTCCTGCGCCGCAAACCTGCGCTCTGTATTGCCCGTCGCGTCGACAGAACCGCGGTAGCCGTGTCTCAACCGACGGTGTACGGCGCTCGTTGCGGCCGGGTGAGCATGGTGTTGGCTTCGCTGTCGCCGACGAATTCTTCCTTGGCCGCGTCCCAAGTCAGCTTGCGCTGCAGTCGGATGGAGAGATTGGCCAGGTGGCAGGCGCTCACCGAGCGATGCTGGCTCTCGACGTCGGAGATAGGCCACTTGCCGAACCTCCAGGCTTCGAAGAAGTTGCCCATGTGATCGCCCATCTTGGCGGTATTGCCTTTGAAAAGCTTGACGACGTCGGCCATGATCGCTTCCTTCAGCCTGGCATCGGCGTCCTGCTCTTCGATCGGCTTGCCGGTGATGCGTCCGCGGTTGACGTAAATGCGGCCCTTTTCACCCTCGAAGGTGACACCTTCGTCGCCCGGCGCTTGCGCCAGCAGTTGCACCTGGACGTCTCCGGGATACAGGTAGTTGACCGTCACCAGCTTGGGCGTGTTGAAGCCGCCGGGAATTTGCGGCAGCTTCGTGGTCGTGCCGTCGATCGAAAGCGGTCCGGAGTTTTCCACGTCGAGCGCCCAGTGGGCCACGTCCATGTGGTGCGCGCCCCAGTCGGTGCAGATGCCGCCGGAATATTCGTACCACCAGCGAAAGCGAAAGTGACAGCGCTCCGGGCAATACTCGGCTTGCGGCGCCTGGCCGAGCCACATGTCCCAGTTGAGTCCCTCGGGCACGGGCTGTGTCTCGAACGGCCCGCCTTCTTCGGTCGACAGCGGCAGATTGACGGTCACTTTCTTGATCTTGCCCAATTGGCCGCTGCGGACCGTGGCCACGGCGCGGCCGAACAGCGCAAATTGATCGCCGCGCTGCTGGGTGCCGACTTGCATCACCTTGCCGCTTTGCTTGACGGCGGCAACGAGTTTCTTGCCTTCGTCGATGGTGAGCGTCAGCGGCTTCTCGCAATAGACGTGCTTGCCGGCCGCCAGCGCTGCCAGCGCGATCGGCGTGTGCCAGTGATCGGGCGTGCCAATGGTGACCGCCTCGATGTCCTGGCGGTCGAGCAGTTGGCGGTAGTCTTCGTAAATGTCGGCGTGGGAGAAATGCTTCTCTTTGGCTCGCTCGGCGTGCGCGCGGTGCACGTCGCAAACGGCCACGACGTTGCCATAGCCGCTGGCTCGCCGTGCAATTCCGGTGCCTTGCCCGCCCAGCCCGATGGCGCCGACTAGCGGGCGATCATTCGTTGACTCCTGAGCCAGCGCTGTGCCGAGATTCCAATACGGATTGGCGGCCAGCGCGGCCGCGGCGGCCGACGTCTGCACGAATCGCCGCCGGTTCAACTGCTTTTTCATGGGGTTGGTTCCTCGTTGCGGGAATCGTTCCGCGGCCCGATGGATCAGGCAGGGCCGAGCCCAGGCGCCACGCGCAAACGGCGTGGGAAGCAGGCGGGTTGGGCGTCGGCGGGTTATGGCGGAAAAGCGTGCCGCCGAGTTTACTTATTGCCCGGGCGGGACGCCACCAGCGGCAGCCTTTTTTTCCGGCAGGGGCCGAAAACTCGTGACTTTCCAGTGGACTTCCAAGTCGGCTCCCAGCACGACCCGGTCGAATTGGAGCGGATATCCGTACTTGGGATCGAACTCGGCCCACAGGGCCACCTGCGAGGCGCCCGCCGATCCGTACGAATCGGCGGGGTCTTGGGCCATCTCCAATTCCTGCTCGATCGTGTCGAGCTGACCCGGTACCGACCAGTAGTACCAGGTCCGCCGCTGGCGAGGTTCGACGCCGTCGCGCGTCATGTGCGTGACTTCGCCGCCGCGCACCTCGACGTGAACCTTGCCCGGGCGGCGCCCGCCGATCTCGACGTCGAGATCGTAGCTGGCCGGGCCGTGCTCGTCCCAGCGTGCGGCGGCCTGCTCGTAGGCTGCTTGCGTCAGCGGCGTGGGGCGGTTCAACGCCGCGTTGACCAATAGAGCAGCAATCCCCAGCGTCGCCGTGCCGAGCAGGCCAACCAACACGCCCAATGCGAGCGGATGCCGCGTGCGCCAACTCTGGCGCAGGACGGTGTTGTTCGGCGCTGGTGAAGCGGCATCAGGATTCGTCATCTTGTGCTACGTCGAACGTGATCGCGGGCTGCTAGCCAAATCTTATCGGGTTCATTAGGCTTAAGCCAAGCGCCGGGCGGCAAGGTAGCGCTTCACTTTGGTCCGTACCGTGAGCGAATCCATGCAGAACCGTTCGAATCAGCCGTCGCGCGCCCGCACGAAGATCGTGGCCACCGTGGGGCCGGCGTGCCGTTCGCCCGAGCAGTTGGCCGAACTGGTCAAGGCCGGCGTCGACGTTTTTCGACTGAACGTGGCGCACGCCAGCCTCGACGTACACAGCGAAACGCTGGCCATGATTCGCCAGACCAGCGAAACGCTGCGGCGGCCCATTGCCGTGCTGGTCGACCTGGCCGGGCCGAAGATTCGCCTGGGCGAGTTGCCGGGCGGCGAGATCGACTGCGCCTTGGATGCCGAGTTCCGCTTCGTCCGCGGCGAGCAGTCCAGCGCTCCGCACGAACTGAGGTCGACTTACGATCCACTGGTCGACGAGTTGCAAGTCGGCAACAACGTGATGTTGGCCGATGGCACCGTGACCATGGTGGTCGAAGAGAAAGGGGCGGATTTCGCACAGTGCCGCGTGACGCAGCCCGGCTTGATTCGCAGCCGCCAGGGCGTCAATCTGCCGGGCGTGAAGCTCAGCGCCCCGGCCATGGACGTGGACGACCGCCAGGCCGCCGTCTGGGCGGCGGAGAACGGCATCGACTATGTCGGCCTCAGCTTCGTGCGCGATCCGGCCGACGTCCGCGAATTGAAAGTACTGCTCGGCGACCGCACGGTGCCCACGCGCGTGATCGCCAAGATCGAAAAACAGGAAGCGCTCGATCGGTTGGAAGAGATCATCGCCGCTGCCGACGGCATCATGGTGGCGCGCGGTGACTTGGGCGTGGAGATCAGCGTCGCCGAGATGCCGGTCGTGCAGAAGCGCATTGTGGCCACCTGCCGCGAGTATCAAAAGCCCGTCATCATCGCCACGCAGATGCTCGACAGCATGCAACACTCGCGGCGGCCCACCCGCGCCGAGGCGACCGACGTGGCCAACGCCATTCTCGACGGGGGCGACGCCTGCATGCTCTCGGGCGAGACAGCCATTGGCAAGTATCCGCGCGAAGCGGTCGAGATGATGAACAGCATTGCGCTGGCGACCGAAGAGCTGTTTCAAGACAACGTGCCGCTGCCGCCGGGCGAATTCCGCCCCGAAGGATTGCAGCCGGTCACCGCGGCGGTCGTGTACGGCGCCGGCCACGTCGCCGCCGAGTTGGACGCCAAGCTGATCGTGGCCGCCAGCCACACCGGCGCGGCCGCCTTGGCGCTGTCGATGCAGCGCAACTACGTGCCGGTGTTGGGCATCAGCGACACCGACGAAGCGCTGCGGCGGATGTGCCTGTATTGGGGCATCATCCCGCTGATGGGCATCCCCACCGCCAGCGACGAGGAAATGCTCCGCGCCGCGACCACCTGGGGCGTGCGCGAACGATTGCTGACCAGCGGCGACCGCGTGGTGCTCGTCGGCGGCATCGGCTCCCGCTCCGGCTCCCACAACCGAGTGGTGGTCCACGTCGTGCCGTGAGCAAAATGGCGCACAGTGCAACGCAATGGCGCGAGCGCTTGGCAGCAAATGTGGCGCGAACGTGCAGTCAATTTCCTCCCGCCTCCCGTCTCCTGCCTCCTCCTCCCCCGCGAACCGGCTCTTGTCGGATGGGGTCTTTGGGGGGAGAATGGGCCGCTTCGTTCTACTTTTGCTGTCGGCACTGGGAATTGCGCGTCATGCCTAGCTGCGTGTTGGCTTATTCGGGCGGGTTGGACACTTCGGTCATCCTCGGCTGGTTGCAGGACGAGGGCTACGACGTACACGCCGTGTACGTCGACCTGGGGCAGCCGTGCGAGGATCGCGAGGCGACACTCGAAAAGGCCCGCAAGTGCGGCGCGAAAACGGCGCGCGTCATCGACGCTCGCGAAGAACTGTGCCGCGATTTTGCCTTTCCGGTGCTGCAATGGCAGGCGAAGTACGAGGGCGTGTACCTGCTGGGCACGTCGATCGCAAGGCCGTTGATCTCGAAGGTTTGTCTGCAGGTGGCGCGCGAAGTGGGGGCCGATGCCTACGCGCATGGCGCCACCGGCAAGGGAAACGATCAATGCCGCTTTCAATTGGCGGCCGAGGCGCTCGATCCGGCCGTCAAAGTGATCGCGCCTTGGCGGATCGAGAAATTTCGCCAGCAGTTTCCCGGCCGCACGGAGCTGATCGCCTTCTGCCAGCAGAAAGACATTCCGGTCAAGGCCACCGCGGCCAAGCCGTATAGCTCGGACGAAAACTGCCTGCACATCAGCTACGAAGCGGGCAAACTCGAAGAGCTGGATGTCAACGGCGTCGAACTGGTCGACTTCGGCATGACCGTTTCGCCCCAGCAGGCGCCGGACAAGCTCGAGAGCGTGACCATCGGCTTCGTCGCGGGCGTGCCCGCCACGGTCAACGGCAAGAAACTCAGCCCGCTGGAAGTTGTGACCGAGTTGAACACGATCGGCGGCCGCAACGGCATCGGGCGGATCGACATGGTCGAGAATCGTTTCGTGGGCATGAAGAGCAGGGGGGTGTACGAGGCGCCGGGCATGACCGTGCTCTACGACGCGCATCGACTGGTCGAGCAACTCACGGCCGACCGCGACCTGGTACACCTGCGCGATCGGCTGGCCCCTGAGGTGGCGGAGCTGGTGTACTACGGATTCTGGTTCGCACCCAAGATGGACGCCCTGCTGGCCTTCATTCGCGAAGCGCAGCAGCACGTCACCGGCGAAGTGACGCTCAATCTCTACAAGGGCACCATCTCGGTCGATCGCCGCAGCAGCCCCAACAGCCTGTACGACGCGGGCATTGCCAGCATGGAAGGGGGCGGCAGCTACAACCAGACCGACGCCGAAGGCTTTTTGCGCATTCAGAGCCTGCCCGGCCGCGTGCAAGGACGCGTCACGCCGCGGAAGTATTGAACCAACCCGTTGTTGGAGTACGGCCTTCAGGCTGTCGTCGCCGGCATCCAATAAGCGGACCGAATGCAAACGGCCGCTACTTCTGGAATTGTGGCCGCCAAGGATCAGGCGGACGTTTGCACTCCAACGACTTCGTTCCGGCGCGGGCACTACCGCAATCCGCACCGGAGCGCTAAAATCGTAGTAGGGCCGCATTGTCGGGCGGCAAACTTGATTCCCTGCATTGCTCCGCGCGGCGCGCGATCTCGTGAGATACTCGTCATGAAGGTGCTGGTGATTGGCAACGGCGGGCGCGAACACGCGCTGGCCTGGAAGATCGGACAGAGCGCGCGCGTGGATCGCGTGTTCGTGGCCCCCGGCAACGCCGGCACGGCGGCCGATGCCGAAAACGTGGATATCTCGCCGACGGATTTCGGCCGGCTGATCAAGTTCGCCAAGCAGAACGAAATCGGGCTGACGGTGGTCGGGCCCGAGTTGCCGCTGGTCAAGGGCATCGTCGATGCGTTCAAGGACGCGCGGCTGAGAGTGTTCGGCCCGCGCGCCGGTGCGGCCGAGTTGGAAGGCAGCAAGGTGTTTTGCAAAGACCTGCTGCACCATGCCGACGTGCCCACCTCCGACTATCGCGTGTTTCGCAACGTGGAGCACGCCATCACCTACCTGTCCGACCGCGAGGACGTGCCGGTGGTGGTCAAGGCCTCGGGCCTGGCCTCGGGCAAGGGAGTGTTCGTCTGCTCGTCGCGGGCCGAAGCGATCGAGGCGGTCAAGCGCATCGGGCGCAACAAGGAATTTGGCGACGCCGGCAACCACATCGTGATCGAAGAGCGGCTGGAAGGGCAGGAGGCCAGTGTGCTGGCCATCACCGACGGCCGCACCATCGTCACCCTGCCGCCGGCGCAAGACCACAAGCGTGCCTACGACGGCGACACTGGACCGAACACCGGCGGCATGGGCGCCTATTGTCCCGCGCCGGTGGTGGATGAAAAAACGCTGCGCATCATCGAGGAGCACGTGCTGGTGCCCACGGTCCACGCTATGAAGCGCGCGCGGCGGCCGTTCCGCGGCGTGCTGTACGCCGGCGTGATGCTCACCAACCAGGGGCCCAAAGTGCTGGAATATAACGTCCGCTTCGGCGATCCCGAGTGCCAGCCGATCTTGATGCGCCTGCAAAGCGACCTGGTCGACGTGCTGGAAGCCACGGTCGACGGGCGGCTGGACGAACTGCCGCCGCTCGAGTTCGATTCGCGGCCCAGCGTGAGCGTCGTGATGGCCAGCGAGGGATATCCGGCCAGCTACGAGCGCGGCTTCCCCATCCGCGGCCTGGACGAGGCCGCCAAGATTCCCGACGTGAAAGTGTTCCACGCCGGCACGACCACCCTCGACGGCCAGGTAGTGACCAACGGCGGGCGCGTGCTGGCGGTCACGGCGCTAGGCAGCACGATCCCGGCCGCCAAGCTGCAAGCCTACACCGCGGTGAAGTGCATCCGCTGGAAAGGCGCCTGGTGCCGCAAGGACATCTCCGACAAAGCGCTGTCGTCCGTCACGTAGCAGCACCGTCCACCAGCACCGGAAGATCCGCGCCGAAACCGTTACGGGGTCTTGGGCTTCAGTCACCCGGCTCTTCGACGTCTTCGGCATAGCCGGGCGGAAATGGGCTCTGGGGACCAGGCTTGACGGACGGTCCGTCGGGCGGCTCTTCGAGGCCGAATCGGCGCAGCCAATATTGCACCTCGACGGGGCTGGGCGGGCCGGCGGGCTTCGCGCTGCCCGTGGCGCGGCGC
>JBGSYQ010000105.1:0-4295 GCA_041750795.1 Pirellulales bacterium
CGGGGTGTCGTCGCGCGCGACGCGGTCGACCTCGAGCTCGATCGGCTGGACGCGGCCCTCGCCGCCGCCGGCGCCGAAATCGAGCGCAACCGCGCCGCCGTGGCGCGCGAGCTGGGCGATCAGTACGCCGCCGTCTTCAGCGCCCACCTGCAAATGCTGCGCGATCCGGCCCTGCGCGCCGAGCTCGAGAGCATGATCCGCGAGCGGCACTATTCGCCCGAATACGCCGTCAGCCGCGCCTTGCGGCGCTATGCCAAGGTCTTCCAGAACATCGAGTCGAGCTATCTGGCCGAACGCGCCAACGACATCTTCGACATCGAGAAACGCCTGCTCCGCAATCTGCTGGGACGCCGGCGCGAGGAGCTCTCGCACGTCATCTCGCCGGTGATCGTGCTGGCCCACAACCTCACTCCCAGCGAAACGGCAAACCTCAACCGCAAGTTCGTCCGCGGCTTCGTCACCGAGGTCGGCGGTCCCGGCAGCCACACCGCCATCGTCGCCGAAGGACTGGAAATCCCCGCGGTCGTCGGCACCGGGCCGTTTCTCACCGACGTCTCCGGCGGCGACGTCGTGATCGTCGACGGCGATCACGGCCTGGTGATCCTGCAGCCCGACGAAGAAACGCTGGCCCACTATCGCTACGAGGTCGAGCAGCATCGCAGCCGCGCCGTGCAGTTGGAATCGCTGCGCGATTTGCCGGCCGAAACCGCCGACGGAGTGCGGATCGAACTGCTGGCCAACATCGAGTTTCCGGCCGAAGTGCAGCAGTGCGTCGAGCGCGGCGCCGACGGCATCGGCCTGTATCGCACGGAGTTTCTCTACCTGGGCGCCGATGCCGAGCCCGACGAGGAAGTCCACTACGAGGCGTACTCCAGCGTGGTCGGCGCCATTCGCGGCAAGCCGGTGGTGTTGCGCACCTGCGATCTGGGCGCCGACAAGGTTTCCTACGACGCCGAAAGCTCGCGCAATCCCACTCTCGGATTGCGCAGCATTCGCCTCTCGCTCAAGAACCTGCCGTTGTTCCGCACCCAACTGCGCGCCGTGCTGCGTGCCAGCGTCCTGGGCGACCTGCGGCTGATGTTTCCGCTGGTGTCCACGTTGATGGAATTGCGGCAGGCCAAGATGGTGCTGGCCGACGTCATGGAGGACCTGGACGACGAAGGCATCGAGTTTAATCGCAAGCTACCGGTGGGCATGATGGTCGAGGTGCCCGCCGCCGTGATGATGATCGACCATTTCGTCGACGAAGTCGATTTCCTGAGCGTCGGCACCAACGATCTGACGCAGTACACGCTGGCCGCCGACCGCAGCAACAAGGAGGTCGCCGGCCTGTACAATGCCTGCGATCCCTCGGTCTTGCGGCTGATCCGCATGGCCATCGACGCCGCCGATCTCAAGGGGGTGCCGATCAACGCCTGCGGCCAGATGGCCGGCAACGCGTTGTTCACCATGTTGCTGCTGGGCCTGGGGCTGCGCCGCATGAGCGCCACCCCCAGCGCCATTCCCGAGGTGAAGAAAGTCTGTCGCACGGTGACGATACCCCAGTGCGAGCAAGTCGCCGAGCGCGTGATGGCGCTGGAAAATGCACGAGACATCAAGAGTTATTTGCGTGAGGAGTTGAAGAAGATCCTGCCCGAATTGGTCGTGTAGGATTCGCCACGTACACCGTCGCACGAAAGAAACGGCCTGCCATGCGCGAGCACGTCAAGGAATTCCCGGCTTGCCGGCGCCGTCGTCTTTCACCCACCGACGCGTCCAACTTATTGCCGGAACCGACCGGCCCCGAACCCAGAAAGAACCCCAGAATGAAGCAAGAAATGCTGATCAACGTCGCGCAGCCGGAGGAGTGCCGGATCGCGATCGTTGAGGATGGAACCTTGGAAGAGCTCTACATCGAGCGCACCAGTCAAGACAACTACGTCGGCAACATTTACAAGGGAAGGGTCGTCAATCTCGAACCCAGCATCCAAGCCGCGTTCATCGACTTCGGCGTCGGACGCAACGGCTTTTTGCACATCTCCGACGTCGAACCCCAGTATTACCGCCAGGGCGGCCTCGATCCCGGCAAGCCGATCGAAAGCGCCGCCACCGCCCATCGGGCCGACGTCGATGTCGGAGATGACGACGTGCCCGATGGCGAAGAGGAAGAAACCAGCCGGCCGCGCCGCGGCCCGCGCGGGCATCGCCCCGGCGCGCGCCCGCGCATCAAGCCTCCCATCCAGGACATTCTCCGCCGCGGCGACGAAGTGCTGGTGCAGGTGATCAAGGAAGGCATCGGCACCAAGGGGCCCACGCTCTCCACCTATATCAGCATTCCCGGTCGCTACCTGGTGTTGATGCCGGCCTTGGGACGCGTCGGCGTCTCGCGCAAGATCGAAGACGACGAAGTGCGCCGCAAGCTGCGCGACGTGATGCTCGAGCTCAATCCGCCCAAGGGCCTCGGATTCATCGTCCGCACCGCCGGAATCGATCGCACCAAGCGCGAGCTGTCGCGCGACCTGGCCTACCTGCTGCGGCTCTGGAAGGTGATCGTGCGCCGCATCAAAAAACACCCCGCGCCGATCGACATCTATGAAGAAAGCGACATGATCATCCGCACGATCCGCGATATCTTCACCGGCGACGTCGATTCGATCTTCATCGACGAGAACTCCGCCTACGAGCGCGCCAAGGAATTCCTGCAGATCGTCATGCCGCGTTACGCCAACCGCCTGCACTTGTACGAAGGCAGGGAGCCGCTGTTCCACAAGTACAATCTCGATCGGGAAATCGCCTTGATCCACCAGCGCAAGGTGCCGCTCAAGCAAGGCGGTTCGATCGTCATCGACCAGACCGAGGCGCTGGTGGCCATCGACGTCAACAGCGGCAACTTCCGCGCCGACAACTCGGCCGAGGAAACCGCCTACCAGATGAACCTGCTGGCCGCCCGCGAGATCGCACGCCAGTTGCGCTTGCGCGACCTGGGCGGCGTGGTGGTCAACGACTTCATCGACATGCGCAAGGAAAAGCACCGCCGCGGCGTCGAACGCGCGCTGCGCGATTCGGTCAAACGCGACCGCGCTCGCACCAAGATCCTTCGCACCAGTCCCTTCGGGCTGATCGAAATGACCCGCCAGCGCATCCGCCCCAGCCTCAAGCGCAGCGTCTACAAGGACTGCCCCGGCTGTTCCGGAAGCGGCGTGGTCAAAACGGCCGAGAGCATGGCCATCGAGGTGGTCCGCCTGCTGATCTCGGCCACCCAGCAGCCCGACGTGGCCAAAATCACCATCACCGTGGCCGACGAAGTGGCCACCTACCTGAACAATCGCAAACGGCGGGAATTGGCGCGGCTCGAAGACGAAAACCGCATTTCCGTGCAAATCTTCGGCCACGAAGGCGCTTCGCCCGAGCACCTGGTGCTCGAGTGCCAGGACAGCCAGGGCCGGGAAATCAAGCTGCCGATGGCGTAGGAAGGCGGTAGGCCGTAGGCGGTAGGCGGTAGGAACAATTCGGCTGAAAAGCAGGCATTGGGGCGGATTGCGGCCCCTTACCACTCGACCGCCGGGGCCGTCTTCGCTAAATTAAAGGGCTCGCTAGACGTAGCTGAATTCGCCAGAATTCAGCGCCAACCGATGGCTTTACGATCCCCACGCACGATCGCTGAATTCTGGCGAATTCAGCTACAAGAACGCACGACCATGTACGCAATCATCATCGACGGCGGTCGCCAATACAAAGTCACCGAGGGGCAGGAGCTGGTCATCGACTATCGCGATGCCTCGTCCGGAGACGCGCTGGCCTTCGAACAGGTCGTGGCGCTTAGCAACGGCGACAACCTGCAATTGGGCTCGCCCACGCTCGGCGGCGCCAAGGTCACGGCCAAGGTGCTCGGCGTCATGCAAGGCCCCAAGCTCGTCGTGCAAAAATTCCGCCGCCGCCAGAATTCGCGCCGCAAGACCGGCCACCGCCAGCTTTACACCAAGGTCCAGATCGAATCGATCTCGGCCGGCTGACGCTCGATCTGGCTCGTGTGCGCCGTCGTCTGATCTCGCCATGGCAGAACCCGATCGTACGCTGGCACGACGCCTGGCCCGCGAATCGCTCGATCGCGGCGACCCCACCGGCTGGTTCGACGCTCTGTACGACGCCGCCGGAGGCGATCCCAGCGTCGTCCCCTGGGCCGATCAAACGGCGAACCCCAAGCTGCTCGACTGGCTTGCCGAGCGCCCAACGCACGGACACGCCCAGCACGCCTTGGTCGTCGGCTGCGGGCTGGGTGACGACGCCGAAGCGCTGGCCGCCCGCGGCTACCACGT
>JBGSYQ010000106.1:0-10886 GCA_041750795.1 Pirellulales bacterium
GGCGTGGCCGTGCCGGGTGTCTGTGCTACCCTGGCGAGTTGCGACTCGCCCGCAGTGGGTGCAGCGGCATTCGGCGGTGCCTCGTTCGCATAGCGCGTGCCAAGCCCAAAGGCCACCAGCAAGCTGCCGGCCATGGCCAGGCACGCGCCCCAGAAACTGCGCGAACCGACTCCGCCGCCCAACGCGGCATTGGGACGCTTTGCCGCGGCGGTCGCTTGGGCCACCAGCGGCTCGGACGCGATTTGCGCCAACTGCCAGCGCCAGGATTGCGATTCCAGAAACGCCAACGCGCAGCGCCGCCAGGCGTCTGGCTCGTCGTCGAGCACCGCCAACAGCGTGCGGCGATCGGCCTGACTCAGTTCGCCGTCGACCAGGCGATCCAGCACGCGGCTCTCGTCGGCGCGATAGTCATCGATGATCGTCATTGCTCAACCCTCACGCGCTCAAGCGCGGCCAACTCGCGCCGCAGTTTTCTGCGAGCACGATGCAGCCGGCTTTCGACGGCGCTTTCGGTTATGCCCAAGTGCTGGGCGAGTTGCTCGTAACTCCAGTTCTCGGTGTATTTCAACAGCAGCATCTCGACATCGCGCCGCGGCAGTCGTCCTAGCCCCTCGCGCACCAGGCTCTGCCGCTCGTCGGCCAACAACCATTCGAGCGGGTCGAGCGCTCGGCCGTCGTACTCCGCCGGTCGCACACGCTCGGCATAGCGGCTCGTCAGCTTTCGCCAGCGGCCTTGCCGGCGGCGGTATTGCAATGACTGCACGATGGCCAGCCGGTATAGCCACGGGGCGACTTTTGCGGGGTCGGCCAGCGGAGCCTGTTGACGCACGGCGGCCAACGCTACTTCTTGCATCACTTCATCCACGGCCAGTGCCTGCCCGACGCGCGCCAGCACGACGGTGCGCAGCCAGCGATCGTGCTCGGCAAGCACGCTGTGCCACGTGATCGGCTGGAGATGTGTCGAGCTCAAGCGATCGTCCCGCCCAGATGGGTTCATAGTGCCGGCGTCGCAGGAATAGTTACCGCAAGCAGCCCCGCCTTGCGGAAGATTGTGCGATTATTGGAGAATTCGCGGCCAGCGGCGGAAAATTGGGCCCCGCCGCGGCCGTACATCGGCGGCCTGCATAGCGCACTCAAGCATTGGCATTATACGTCCCGGCGATTCCGTCTCTGCTCGGCCGTTTGCGGAGCGGTTTGCAGTCGCCCGTGCGGCATCTAGAATGACGATCTTCCTACCTTCGAACCCATGTTCGCGACGCCTCTGGCGGCTGCGCGTATCGCAGGATTCCTATTCCATGGCAAAAGAACGCTGCTGGCTCGTCAAGTCCGAGCCGGACTGCTTTTCGATCGAGCACCTGGCCGCCGCCCCCAAACAGACCACGTTCTGGGACGGCGTGCGTAACTATCAGGCCCGCAACTTCATGCGCGACATGAAGCAAGGCGACCGCTTGCTGTACTACCATTCGGGCGGCGATGCGCCGGCCGTGGCGGGCACGGCTGTGGTCGCGCGCGAGGCCTATCCCGACCATACGGCCTGGGATCCGCACAGCGACCACTATGACCCCAAGGCCTCGCCCGCAAACCCCATCTGGCAGATGGTCGACGTCCAACTGGATTCGATCTTCCCGGCGGCCATTCCGCTGGCCACGTTGCGAGCGGTGCCGGCGCTCAAATCGATGGAACTGCTCAAGCGCGGCTCGCGACTGTCAGTACAACCGGTGACACCTGCGGAGTTCGACGCCGTGCTCGCATTGGCCAGCATGACGACCAGCGCCAAGCCGTCTAAAGTAGCCAAGCGCGTCAAATCGAAGCCCGCTCGCAAAACCGCTGGCAGCAAGCGCACCGCTGCGCAACGTTCGGTCGCCAAGAAGCGCGCCGCGGCGGGCCGTTAAGCAACTGAGTCACCTGTTACACCGCGACGCATGAACCCTCCGCACGATCGACTGGCCTGGATGGACGCCGAGCTGGAATCGCTGGCCGCCGGCGATTTGCGTCGCGTGGTCTCGACCCAGCGCGGTCCGCAACAGGCCGTGGTGCGCGTGGAGGGGCAGGAATACATAAATTTCGGCTCCAACGATTATCTGGGACTGGCAGCCGACCCACGGTTGGCGGCGGCCGCCGCCGAGGCCGCGATGGTGGTCGGCTGCGGCGCGGGCGCCAGCCCGCTGGTCACGGGCCATGTCGAAACGCACCGCCGTCTGGAGCAACGCCTGGCCGAGTTCGAGGGTACGGAAGCAGCGCTACTTTTCTCCTCCGGATATGTGGCCAACCTGGGCGCCATCGCGGCGCTCGTGGGACGCGACGATGCGATCTTCGCCGACGAGAAAAACCATGCCAGCATGATTGACGGCTGCCGGCTCTCCCGCGCGCAGGTACACGTCTATCCGCATTGCGATTGGCGCGCGTTGCCAGCGCTGTTGGCCAACGCCAGCGGGTTCCGCCGCCGGCTGATTGCGACCGAGAGCCTCTTCAGCATGGATGGCGACGTTGCGCCGCTGGTTCATCTTGTCCGACTTGCCGTCCAGCACGATTGCATGCTGCTCGTCGACGAAGCGCACGCCACCGGCGTGTTCGGCGCGCATGGCCGCGGCATTGCCGAAGCGCTCGGCGTCGAGGACCAGATCGACGTCCGCATCGGCACCTTGAGCAAAGCCTTGGGCTGCTCTGGCGGTTTTGTCGCGGGCAGCCGCCGGCTGATCGATTGGTTGGTAAACGCCGCGCGGCCGTATGTGTTTTCGACGGCGTTGGCGCCGCCGGTCGCCGCCGCCGCGCTGGCGGCACTCGACGTGGTGCGCGACGAGCCGGCACGACGTATCGACCTGCTCGGGCGCACTGTCGAGTTGCGCGCCCAGCTTGCCGAGCGCGGTTGGTCAACGGGTACTAGCATGGGACAGATCATTCCGCTGGTGGCTGGCGAAGTGGCGCAAGCGCTGGCCTGGTCCGAGCGGCTCCGAGCGGCCGGATTGCTGGTGCCGGCGATTCGGCCCCCCTCAGTGCCCCGCGGGGAATCGTTATTGCGCGTGAGCCTCAACTGGGGGCACACGCCGGCGATGGTCGACCGGTTGGTGGAAACGCTCGATGTGCTGCGCCCTGCGGCAACCCGATTGTAGCGATCGTAACGCGTGCCCTCGCCACGGGTTGCATGCCCGTTGCGGCAACTGCCAAAAGCTTGACACCTGTGCGGGGCCCATCTATGATCGATCCTATCGGTCGAGCTGTCGTAAGTCCTGTCCATTTCCGGGCATAGAGTCACACGCTCAGCACCGGATCCCGTGTGTGCGAGTTGGTTTCCAGCGGCTGCCCGCAACCATCTCCGGCGTGCTTTCGCGCCGCAATGAGCAAACGACCAGGCGACGCGTGACACCGAGCGGCCGCGATGCGCGGCTGCGTGCAAGAACAAGGTGAGGCCCCAGCGGTCGAAGGTGCGATGGCGCTAGTTTTGGAAATCCTGCTGGGCGTGGCGATTCTAGCCTCGTTCTTCATCGCTTACATGAGCGCCCGCACGTGGCCCATCTACCAGGTCGTGCTGGTGGCGTTTCTGTTTCTGGGCACGGTCACGTTCTTCTACTTGTCGGCACGCACGCTCAAGACGCACGATTCCTGGCGCAAGGTCGTCAACAATGCCAGGGCCGAAGTCGAGCGCTTGGAACGCGATACCAAGTTGATCCTGGAGGGAACCCAGCCAGACGCCGAAGGCGTGATCGACCCGAAGGGCATCCGCCAGTTGCAGCAGGACATGCAGAAGCTGACGATCGATCGCGGTGGCGTGCTCTACGGCGTGCCGGTAGACGGCGTGGCTGACGGTGTCGTGCAATTGACGCTCGCTTCGACCGATCACGGGCTGGAGCCGGGCATGGTGACGTTTGTGTTCAACGAGGTGCCCAGGGCAGAGGGGGGCCGCTACCTGGGCGAATTCAAGGTAACGCAGGTGGGCGACGACACCACCAAGGTGCAGATTGCTCCGAACTTGCCGCTCACGCCAGAGCAAGCCGAACGCCTGGCCGCAACGACCGGCCCGCTGACCCTGTACATGACGATGCCGATCGACGACGCGGCCGTGTTTTCCGCGTTGGACGACGACGCCCGTGGAGCCCTGTTGCCGGAGACCAGCCGCGACGAGTTTGCCAAACCCGACCGCGCGCTGCACGACTACGAGCAGTATTTTCACGAGCACTTCGTGCAAGTGTCGCTGTTGAACGACGCGATCAATAAGCTCAATAGCAACATTGCTCGCATGACCGCGGCCACCGCTGAGGCGGAAAAGGAAGTCGCATTCCGCCAAAATGAACAGGAGAAGCTCACGGCCGACCTGGCCCAGTTCGAGAAGGAAAAGCAGGCGATCGCCACGTACCGGGACACGCTGGCCCAGTTCCATCGCGGCGTGGTCGAAAAGATGAAGACGTCCTTTGTCGCCAATCGCCAGATGGCGGCGCAGATCACCGCCTCGCAATTGCGCGCGGCCCAGGAGATCGACCAGCGCACCGATGCCGCGGCCCAGCCGTAGCAGTCTGTTTGAAAATGCCGTCAACGATCTGTTGAATCGGCCGGGGTGCACTGCCAGCAACACCGCCCTTTTTTGCAGGGATCGAGGGCACGCCCCCGGGGCGGACCGAAGGCTTGTCACGGCCGACCGCACTTTCCGCCGTTTGTTCCGCACGATATCTTTTTAGTGCGCAGCGCGCTAGGATGCTGCGCAGTCCCAATCTCCCGTACCGCGGCAACCTCATATGGGAATCTACGACCGCGACTACTATCAGGATGAAGAGCAGCGCCGCTGGGGGGGCGGATTCAGCCGCGCCACCGGCGGCCGCTCGGTCGTCATCAATCTGCTGCTGCTGAACGCAGCCATCTACGTCGCCGACATGCTCTTCAGTGGTCGCGTGACCAACGCGCTCGAGCTGCGGTCAGATCTTTTCCAGCGCCCCTGGCAGTTCTGGCAACTGCTGACTTACGGGTTCGTGCATGATCCGGACAATATCATGCACATCCTCTTCAACATGTTCGGGCTGTGGATCTTCGGCACCGACGTAGAGAGCATCTATGGCAAAGCGGAGTTTTTGCGTATCTATTTGACGAGCGTCGTCGTGGCCGGATTCGCGTGGGTAGCCACCGCTGCCGCCGGTGGCCCGTCGGTGTTGGTCGGCGCTTCGGGCGGCGTGATGTGCCTGATGATCCTGTTCGTGCTGCACTTTCCTCGCCGCTTGCTCTATATCTGGGGCGTGTTGCCGGTGCCCGCTTGGGCGTTGGGAACCTTGTACGTTGCGGCGGATTTGCTCGGAGTGCGAAGCGACGACCTGGTGGCGCACGTGGCGCATTTAGGCGGAGTGGCTTTCGGCGCCATCTACTACTACTCAGGCTTCAACCTGGGGCGGCTCGTCCCCCGTCGTTTCTCGTTGCCTTCCTTCAAGCTCAAGCCAAAGTTGCGGATTCACGATGAATCCGGCGACCGCACACTGGATTTGAATCAGCAGGTGGACCAGATCCTCGAGAAAATCAGCCGCGAGGGCGAATCCAGCCTGACCAAGAGCGAACGGCGCACGCTGGAGGAAGCCAGCCGCCGCTATCAGCGCCGTCGCCAATAGCACGCGACGTGTCACGCGAATCGTGGGCTCGCCGGGCGCTCATCGTCGTCGTTGCAAGCTGGCACAATCGGCCTTCATCCATCGGGCCGGTGCCATTATCATGCGCCCCTCTCCGGCATCGCACGGTGCGATCATAGCCAATGCAAGGCAGCGTCAAGGATCCCGTCGCCAATGTCGTTTCGTTTGGATTTTTATCTGCGGGGACTGCTCACCGCCAACTACGCCGTCGAGCGTGCCTGGACCGCCTGGGGACGCTCGCGGGATTGGGTGCGCGCCAACAATTTCCTGCTGCTCTCCTCGGTCCGCTGCGGCACGACCATGATGGTCGAGTATCTCAACTGCAGCCGCCGCATTCGCTGCCACGGCGAGATCCTCGGTCCCGGCCACATCATGCACGGCTATCCCTACCGCATGTCGCCCGCTCGCTTGCGCACCCACGTCGAGTCGTACTTCGTCAAGCGGCCGGGCAAGTTCGCCGGCGCCAAGATCATGACCTTTCATCTCGACGAGTTGCCGATTTCGCTCGAGGAAGTGCTCGAGCTATTGCACCAGCCAAAAGTCATCGTGCTCTACCGCGCCAACATGCTGGAGCAATACGTCTCGTTCCAGGTGGCCGAACAGCGCGGCATCTGGCACCTCAAGAAACCCAAGTCCGTGCGTCCCGTCTGGATCGATCCCGATCTCTGCCAGGCGTTCATCGCGCGCGAGCGCCGCATGTGGCACGAGAACCTGTCCGTGCTGGCGAACGTCGACGCGCACGTGCTGTCCTACGAATACCTGGCGAGCCAGCCCGAAATCGCAATGCGCGAGGTGTTCGGCTATCTCGGCGTCGAGCCTGCGCCGGTGCGCACGAAGTACGTGCGTACCAACCCCCAGCCGGCATGGCAGAGAGTGACCAACTACGAGCAGCTTGCCGAACGCGGCCTGCCCCGTGCGGCAGTGCAGCGACTGCCCTACTTGGCGAATCGCCACGGCCAGCGAGCGGCGTAGCAGATGCTGCTGGAACCCGCCCTATTTCGACACTCTTGGCCGCTCTTGACCAATGTAGCCAGAATTCCTGGCTTGACGCCGAGCTGCCAGCGAGACGGATTTGGTCAAGGCCGGGCAGTGCCACCCGCTGCTGCCAAGAACACCAACCGGCAGTCTTCGCAACACCGTCCGCGCAATTGGAGCGCGGATAGGAGGCTGCGGAAAAGCACGTTTCGGCGGCAAAAAAACCACGCCGCAAAGGGCCTGACATTCTTTTGGAGAATGCCGCCGTGGCATTGTTCATCCTCGCCCAGTGCGGAACAATCGCCGCACGGAATTGCAAAATAACGACTTACGTCGCCATGCAGCCATCGCATCCCTGCGGTGTCGCAGCATGTCGAATTCTTCAACGGGATGCCTTGGGGACTTGACGATCCGGCGACTGCTATCATACGCTGCGCGGTTGGCCAAGTGACCTTGCCAGGGTGCCGCGTCACCCTATAATCCGCTCATCCCAGGCGCGTCGGAGCGACTTCCTGCTTGTGGGTGGCGTATACTACGTTTGGCCTGCCACGCGGGTGTAGCTCAGTTGGTAGAGCACGACGTTGCCAACGTCGTTGTCGTGGGTTCGAATCCCATCACCCGCTCTTAGTTCCGCGGCCCGACGTTTGAAGCCGGTTCATGGTTCTCCAGCCGCGGACTGGCGGTTCGCCAGTTTACGCAACCTCATCACGCTGCCACATACCAGAATGTCCGACAAAGATACGCAAGAATTGGTGGCCGACGAAACGGGCGAGGCCGAAGTCGAAAAGCTCGATCTGTCCATCAAGGTCGACAGTCCTTCGGCCTGCCAGCGACACATCACCGTCACCATCCCGCGACCCGAGATCGAGCGCTACTACGACAAGGCCTTTAGCGAGCAGATGGGCACGGCCATGGTGCCCGGCTTTCGCAAGGGCCGCGCTCCGCGCAAGCTGATCGAGGCGCGCTTCCGCAAGGACATGGCCGACCAGGTGAAAAGCTCGCTGCTGATGGACAGCATGACGCAGATCACCGAGGACCAGGATTTTTCGGCCATCAGCGAGCCGGACTTCGATCCGCTGGCGATCGAGTTGCCCGAAGAGGGGCCGATGACCTTCGAGTTCGACATCGAAGTGCGTCCGGAGTTCGACCTGCCGCAGTGGAAAGGCCTCTCGATCGAGCGGCCCGTCAAGGAGTTTTCAAAGGTCGACGTCGACAAGCGGTTGGAACGCATCCTGGCGGAAAACGGTCGCCTGGTGCCGTTCGACGGTCCGGCTGCCAACGGCGACTACATCACCTGCAACTTGAAATTCATGAACGGGGCAGTGGAGCTCACTTCCGGCAAGGAAGAAGTGATTCGGCTCCGCCCGGTGCTCAGCTTCCGCGACGGCAAGATCACCAACTTCGACAAGACCATGCAGGGCGTAAAGGCCGGTGAGACGCGCGAAACCACGATCAAGCTGTCCGACGACGCTCCCAACGAGTCGCTGCGCGGCCAGGAGATCTCGGCCGTTTTCGAAGTGCTGGAAGTGAAGAAGCTGGAGCTGCCCAAGCTCACGCAAGAGTTGCTCCGCGAGCTGGGAGACTTCGAAAACGAAGGTGAGCTGCGCGACGTGATTCAGGACGATCTCAAGCGGCAGCTCGACTACTTCCAGCAGCAGCAGGCGCGGCGGCAGATTACGGCCGCTTTGACCGCCGCCGCCGACTGGCAGCTTCCGCCCGAGTTACTGCGGCGCCAGAATCGCCGCGAACTGGAGCGCGCCGTGCTCGAGTTGCGGCGTGCCGGCTTCAGCGACCAGGAAATCCAGACCTACGAAAACGACCTGCGGCAAAACAGCGCCGCGTCGACCACCCGCGCACTGAAAGAACACTTCATCCTCGAGCGCATCGCCGAGGAAGAGAAGATCGAAGCCGGCCCGGAAGACTATCAGGAGGAGATCAGCCTGATCGCCGCCCAAAGCGGCGAGAGCGCGCGGCGCGTGCGTGCTCGCCTGGAGAAGGGCGAAATGATGGATGCCCTGCGCAACCAGATCATCGAGCGCAAGGTCATCGATCTGGTGCTGTCGCACGCCAGATTCACGGACGTACCCTACAAGCCCGAAGGAGTGGAAACCGAAGCGATCGATCAGTCGGCCGGCGGCAAGGACTCCGAATCGGAGATACCCGAGGCTACTCACGCCGGCGAGGCCGAGCCGCTACGCGCGCCGAAGGATCACACGTAGAATTCATGCGGCTCGGCGTGCGGCGCCCTTTCTGGCCTTCGCTCGCGGTGCCGATACGGACTTATCCGGCGCCGGACGTGCCGGTCAACGAATCAAATCACCAGGTGTCGTGCCAGCGAGACCGACCGGAGCGAGCAATTGCCCGGCGAGCCGTTTCCGGCACGACACAGCGTCGCGAAGCACCCCACGCGGTGCGACAGAAAGACAAAAAGCAATGGCTTATCGCGATTATCAACGTCAACGCCAGCTCACGCTCGGAGATCTGTTGCTGGAGAATCGCATCATTCTCCTGCAAGGCGAGATCCACGACGGCAACGCCAACGAGCTCGTGATGAAGCTCCTCTATTTGCAGAGCGAGAATCGCCGCAAGCCGATCCACTTTTACATCAACTCGCCCGGCGGCAGCGTCAGCGCCACGCTGGCAATTTACGACACCATGCAGATTTCGACCTGCCCTGTGGCCACGTACTGCGTCGGCCTGGCTGCCAGTGGCGGCGCCGTACTGCTGGCCGGCGGCGCCAAGGGCAAACGCTACTCGCTGCCGCACGCAAAGGTCATGATTCATCAGCCCTATGGCCAGGTGGGCGGACAAGTCTCGGATATCGAGATTCAAGCCGACGAGATTATCAAGACCCGCGAAGTGCTCAACCAGATTTTGGCGGCCCACACCGGCCAGCCCTTGGATCGCATCGCCAAGGACACCAACCGCGACTACTACATGACCGCCGAGGACGCGAAAGCATACGGCGTTGTCGACGACATTCTCAGCCGGCCGCAATTGCCCGAGAGCGGCGAGGAAGAGGACAAGGATTAACCGAGAAGCGATCGCTCCGCCGCCACGGACTTTAGACCATCAGCAAATACTCAACCGCGCGTTCTTTGCGCGAAGCAGCCAGCCATGCCCCTGATTCCGTTTGTCATCGAAAAAAGCGGCCGCGAAGAGCGGGCGATGGACATCTATAGCCGTCTGCTCAAGGACCGCATCATCTTTCTCGGTTCCCAGGTAAACGACGAAGTGGCCAACTCGATCGTGGCCCAGATGTTGTTCCTGCAATCCGAGGATCCCAAAGCCGACATCCACCTGTACGTCAATTCGCCCGGCGGCAGCGTGACGGCCGGACTGGCCATTTACGACACCATGCAGTTCGTCACCTGCGACGTGGCAACCTACTGCATCGGCCAGGCCGCGTCGATGGGCGCCGTGCTGTTGACGGCCGGAGCCAATGGCAAGCGCCACGCGCTGCCCAACGCACGGATCATGATCCACCAGCCGCTGGCCGGCATGGAAGGCACGGCCGAAGACATCATGATTCACGCCAAGGAATTCAAGAAGGTCAAGCAGCGGCTCAACGCCATTCTGATCAAGCACACCGGCCATCCGCTGGACCAGATCGAACGCGATACGGACCGCGACCGTTTTATGACAGCCGATGAAGCCCTGGAATACAAGCTGATCGACCGCGTGATCGAACACATGGAAACCAAGCCGGTCGCCGCGGCCCAGGGTTAAGTCGAACGGCAAACGGGCGCGTCGATGGATCGGCGCGCGACACAACGCGAGGCAACCTCACTTCCCGCACCCGGTTGCCCGACGTAGGTGATAATTTGATTCGGCGTCCAAGGACTTGCTCCGGCACGCGCAAATGCGCGCCGCCGGCCGGCGAGCGACGACGCGCAGGTGGTTTTCTGTCGCATGAGGCTGACATGAGAACGTTGCCGATCGCTATCGCGTGCCTGGGCCTGCTGACGCTGGGCTGCCGCGCCGCCATGAACAACAATATCGTGCTCCTGGAGCGTGATCTGCGGCTGCAGGAAGACGAGATCTATCACCTGCAAGCCTGCCTGGAGGATGCCCAGGCCGCTCGCGAAGCCACCATCCGCGAGAACGAAGTGCTCAAGCAGGAACTGGCCGAGACTTCGCGCGGCGGTCCCGGCAGCGCCATGCCAGACGCCGACTTGCGGCCGCCGGCCGTCGACCTGCCGGGCAGCCGAACACCCTCTCGCAGTCGCGACGTGCCCGACTTGCAGCCCCCCACCATCGAGTTGCCCGAACCCAGCGACGCGCCTCAAGTGGATCTGATGCCCGACGACG
>JBGSYQ010000107.1:0-6409 GCA_041750795.1 Pirellulales bacterium
GCGCCCACCCAACGTCGAAGGGCTGTTGCTCGACGGCGTCGCCGACGTTCGCGACGCGTGCCGCTGGCAGACCCACTTCGAGTCCCACTGGAACGCGCCGGTGCTTGGCTGGCTGCCTGTGCTGCCTGGCCTGCGCGATCAGATCGATCGCCTTCCGCCTGGTGCGCGACCACGCATGGAACTGTATCACGCGCTCGGTCACCAGCTTGCTTCCCGCCTGCAGAGCGACCGGCTCTGCCAACTCTGGGCCGACCGGCCGGTGCCCTCCGCCGCGCCGACCGACTGTCCACTGCCGGTGTGTTGCGAGCCGCGGCGCGATCGGCCGTTGCAGGTGGCCGTGGCCTGCGACGAGTGCTTCGGCGGTTATTTTCCCGACACGCTCGACCTGCTCGAAGCGCGCGGCGCCGCGCTGTGCGACTTTTCGCCCCTGCGCGACGATCGCTTGCCGCCGGGAACCGACGTGGTGTACATCGGCTGCGGCCATCCCGAGCTGCACGCCGAAGCGTTGGCCGGCAACGACTGCATGACCCTCTCGCTCAAAAGCCATCTCTGCTCCGGCCGACGCATCTACGCCGAATGCGGCGGGCTGGCGTACCTGGCCCACGAAATCGAAATGCCCGACGGCGCTCATTGGCCGATGGTGGGCGCTTTGGGCGTCACCGCGCGCTACAACGACACGCCGACCGCTCCGGAAGCAGCCGAGCTGACCCTGCTGGCCGACACCTGGCTGGGCGAATCGCCGCAGCACTGGCGCGGTTATCTCAATCCGCATTGGACCATCGCTCCGCACTCCACCACCGAGCGCTCCGTGGCCGAAAGTGGGCACGAGCTCGACGTCGTCCACCGTCATCAGGCCATCGGCAGCCGCATGTACGTCGACTTCGCCGCCCGACCCGACCTGCTCGACCGCTTCTTCCAGCCCCATCACCTGCCGCCCCCCGCCGCGAACCTCTCCTGCCGCGACCGGCTCTAAACACCGGCGGGCGGCGCCGAAAGATTGCCACCACTGGCAGCCTGTCGAAGAACTCAACAGGCTGCTAGCGGACCGGCGCCACCCTTGGCATACTGACACGGCACGTTTCACCGGCATCGAATCGCCCGCATGACACTTCTTGGCGTCAACATCGATCACGTGGCCACGGTCCGCCAGGCCCGTCGCACCAACGAGCCCGATCCGGTTTGGGCCGCCACGCTGGCGGAACTGGGCGGCGCCGACGGCATCACGATCCACCTCCGCGAGGACCGCCGCCACATCCAGGACCGCGACCTGCGCGTGCTGCGTGAAACGGTCACGGTCAAGCTGAACCTCGAGTTGGCCTCGGCCCCCCAGATCGTGGCCATCGCCTGCCAGACCAGGCCGCACCAGGCCACGCTGGTGCCCGAGAAGCGCGAGGAAGTCACCACCGAAGGCGGACTCGACGTGGTGGCCCATCGAAAGCGCGTCGGCGAAGCGGTCAAGCAACTGCGCGACGCCGGCATCTCGATCAGCCTGTTTCTCGACCCCGACGAGCGCCAGATCGAAGCCGCCGCCACGCTCGGCGTCCAGGCCGTCGAGCTGCACACCGGCGAGTACGCCTTGGCCATCGGCGAGGAACAGCAAACCGTCGAGTTGGCCAAGCTCCGCGCCGCGGGAATCGTGGTCCGCGAAGCCGGCCTCATCCTCCACGCCGGCCACGGCCTCACCTACCGCAACGTCAGACCGGTGGCCGCCATCCCCGCCATGACCGAGCTGAACATCGGCCACAGCATCGTTGCCCGCGCGCTCATGGTCGGCTTCGAGCAGGCCGTGCGCGAAATGAAACGCCTGGTGTCGTAGTCGCAGCAGCCGAATCGCAGATCCGTAGCAGCCCGTTGAAACGTGCGGCGCAAATCAGATGCGGCGCAGGCGAGCGCGGGTTTCCTCGATGACGTCGCGGATGACCGTGTCGAGATCGAACTCGGGCTTGAAGCCGATGACGCTACGCAGCCGAGTCAGGTCGGGAATTCGCGAGCGGACGTCTTCGAAGTCGAGATCGTAGGCCTCGGCGTAGCTCTGAAACACGATGGGCAACGTGGGATCGATCGCGCCCGAGACGCGCTTGGCCAGTTGCAGGATGGTGATGGGCTGGTCGCTGCCGACGTTGAAGACCCCGGCGGTGGCCGCGTCGTTGGCCATCAGTTCCATGATGGCGCGCACCACGTCGAGCACGTGGGCGAAGCAGCGCACCTGGTGCCCGTCGTCGTGGACGACCAGCGGTCCCCCGGCCAGCGCCGCGTCGATGAAGCGAGGCAGCACCATGCCGTAGCGGCCGGTTTGGCGCGGACCGACGACGTTGAAGAAGCGACCGATCACGACCGGCAGGCGATGCTGCCGCCAGTAGGCCAGGGCCAGAAACTCGTCGATCGCTTTGGAGGCGCCGTACGACCAGCGCGGCCGCTGCGTGGAGCCGAACACCAGGTCGTCGTCCTCCGACCAGAGCGGCTTGGGGTTCTTGCCGTACACCTCGCTGGAGCTGGCGATGAACAACTTGACGGCATAGCCGGCGCGCTTGCGGCGCAGCAGCTCGTTGAGCATCAGCTCGGTGGGATAGATGTTGGTCTCGATGGTGTGGATCGGCGCGGTCTGAATCAACTGCACGCCGACGGCGGCCGCCAGGTGATAAACCTCGTCGACGTCGCTGACCAGTGCGCGGACCAGCGTTTTGTCCGCGGCGGATCCTTGCACGAAGCTGAAGTTGAAGTGCTCGCGCACCGCGGCCAGGTTTTCTGCCGTGCCGGTCGATTCGTCGTCCAGCACGGTGACGCGGCAATCGCGGGCGATCAGTGCTTCGGCCAGGTGGCTGCCAATGAAGCCCGCTCCGCCGGTGATGAGAACATGTTTCACGAGATTCGATTGAGGCCGGGGTGCGTACGAATGGTCCCTGCGTGCGAGTCAAAGCCTTGCGCACAGCCGCGCTGGTCCAGCCAGCATGTCGGACCGAAGCGATACTTCGGTTTCCTCTTTCGACCGCCCTGGCAACGCCAGACGCACAATCTGTCGCTTCTACTTGCCGCCAATCTCAAGAGTGCGCGGCGTGGCGTCGCGCGTCAATAGCCGGCGTCGGAGCGACCCAACTCGGCGGCCGTTTCGCGGCGTTTGGCCACGACCGACGCCACAATCGAGACCGCCAACAGCGACAGAATAATGGCCAGCGACCCGACCGGCGTCACCACGTGATGGCCGGTCCAGTAATCCGCGACCATCTTCACGCCCACGAATATCAGCACGCCGGCCAGGCCATAGTTCAAATAACGGAACAGGTCGATGGCGCCGGCCAGCAGGAAATAAAGGGCACGCAGGCCGAGGATGGCGAAAATGTTCGAGGTAAACACGATGAACGGGTCGTCGGTCACGCCGAAGATCGCAGGCACGCTGTCGACGGCGAACAACACGTCGGTGCTCTCGATGACCAACAGCACCAGGAACAGCGGCGTGATGCAGCGACGGCCGTCCTCGATGACGAAGAACTGGCTGCCGTGGTTCTCCTTGGCCACGTGAAACATCGCGCGGGCGGCGCGCATGAAGATATTCCGCTCGGGGTCGGGCTTCGAGTCGCTGTGCATGGCCAGCTTCGCGCCGGTATAGATCAAAAACGCGCCGAAGATCCACAGCATCCAGTCGAAGCGGTGCAGCAGCGCCGTGCCGGCCAGGATGAACGACAGCCGCATCACGATCGCGCCCAGGATGCCCCAGAACAACACGCGGTACTGGTATTTCAGCGGCACGCCGAAGAAGGCAAACACCACGGCGAACACGAACACGTTGTCCATCGACAACGACCACTCGACCAGGTAGCCGGTGAGAAACTCGATGGCTAAGGTGGGACCGCGCCAGTACCAGATCAGGCCGTTGAACGCCAGTGCGAGTGAACACCAGACGACCGTCCAGATGGCCGACTCGCGCAGCGTCGGCTCGCGCGAATCGCGGTGGAAGACCACCAGATCGAGCGTCAACAGCACGATCACCAGCGCGCCAAACGCCAGCCAGTGCCAGAGCGTCGGCTCGCCGGCCAATGCCGGCACGGGGACTTCTGCCAGGAGCAGGTACGACAGGGACTGACCGCAGCAAATCGGCAACAACGCGACGGCATCCCCCAGGACCAGTGGACCAAAGCAACACGCCTTGCTGTTGGTCATCATAGAGAGCAGCCGACAAGTCGACAACGGCCCACTCGATAACAGCCCTGTCGACAACAGCCCAATGCCGCTGCGACGGGCACAACTAGCAGGCTGTTGAAGAATTCAACAGCCTGCAACATCGCATGGATGCGATGACAGGATAGCGACGTAAGTCGTTATTCTGCGAGCCGTGCGAAGCTTTGCTTCGCACTTGGCGAGGTTGAAAAATGCCACGACGGCATTTTTCAACAGGCTGCTAGACGCGGCCCGGCTCAAACGCGACAGCGGCGCCCCGCAGTGTGCCCAACGGCGCACGGCCATGCACGGGGCGGATCGCTGCTTCGAATTCGATCGACGCGCGGTTGCTTACCGCAGCGCCACGATCTTCTTGTTGCGGTCTTCGTCGACCGACACCTTGTCTTCCCGCGCCAACCAGCCGATGGCCTGCATGATCACGTCACGCGGGGCATCGATCTCCTTGGCCAGTTGACTGAGGGTGCGGGGGCCGGTTTCGTTCAGGTGGTGCCAGACGAGACCGGCCGTATCGCCAATCTGGTCCACGCAACAGAGATGGGCGGTCGCCATATAAGGTTGCTCCTACGACGTTCTGCCATTCGGATCCTTCAACACCTGCCACCTTTACCAGCGAAAGTATATCGAGACAGCCCGCGAAGGCTCAAGTCCCGCGTCGGGCCGGCGCCGCTGGGCGAGGCCGGTTGAAAGCAGCACGCGCGGCGCAGGCGCGCCGGCGCTGCCACGCAAATATAGGATGCGACCAGCGCGTGCGCGGGGTTGCGACTGGGCCGAAGGTGCCGGTCGGTCTCGATTTGAGGCCGCGGGCGGCGCGCCGCCGGTTGGTCTCCCGGCGCGGGGCAACGTCATCGGCGCAATAATAAAGGGCTCGGCTGGCCATGTGCGGCGGCCAACCGGGCCCTTCAACCGTGAAAAACTGGCACTTCCCGTGGCGGGCTAAGGTCGCCATACCCTGGCGACAGACTGCTAAGGTTCACGGTGCATCATGTGCGGCGGGCGTGATGAACTTCCGGATCGCGTGCCCCCCTTGAATTTCGGGCACCGGACGTCACCACAGTCGAACACGAGCGGCAGGGGGTAATGCACGCGGCGTGCCACAGTCGGCAACCCGCCCCAGTTTCTTCAGCAATTCCGCAAACAAGCTCAAGAAATGCCACAATTCGCTGCCCGGCCGCCGCCGGCCGGCTTGTAACCAGCGGAGCGAAGTGCGCGGGGTCCTTGTAACTTTTGCAAGCGCGTGCGATTTCCGCCAGTCCGTGCGATTACCGGCTGCTATTCGGCATCCGTGTCGTCGGATGATAGCAGGCTGGTGGTGATGGCGCGAAACACCACGCCTAGCTCGTCGAGCTCGCGGTCTTCGGCCTGGCATAGCAGCAGGCAGCTTGCCTCGGCCGTGCGAAACCCGCGAATCAACGCGGTATTGACGAAGTCTAGGTAAAAGAAGTGGAAGTCGAAGCCGTCGATCAATTGCCCGGCGATGCGCTCGGTCACCGGCTCGGCCTCGGAATCCGGGTACTCGACCTGCAGCGCTTCGAGCGCGGCTTCGGCCAGGTCGGTGGGATCGGACGCGGGGGAATGAATGGCCAGCGACCAGAACGCCCCGCCGGGACTTTGCACGGTCACCGATGGAGTCTGGTCCGGCGCGTCTTCCTCCTCCAGCACCCAATTGTCCGGGTACAGGAAATGAACGCCCAGATTGTCGTAGGTGCTCGGCATGACTGACAGCGGAAGCGGCTCGCGGGGACTTGCTAGCAACACATTGTACGAAGTGGGCAGGCCCCTCGGCCAGCCGAGTTGGCGTGCGCTCGGGACAACGTATGCCGCATGCGCGTTGCCGGGCTGATAGCTGAACGCGACCGGTCGCTGAAAGTCGCAAGGGCTCACACAACCCGCGTATCGCTCGGCCGAATTCGTGCCAATCCGGCTACGGCTGCCGGGGTTACCTTGTGACAAACGGCCGGTTTTGCTACGGTTCTCGCCGCGCAGCGGCTGGTTCTTGGCGCTGCGCGCGTGGCCACAAATCTCTCCTCGTCCCATCGAGTGCCGGCCCACATGCCGCGCGCGCACGCTCAACTTATGTCTCGACTCGATCGCTGCGCCAGGCGGCCGCGATCGACTGCGCGCCGGGTGCTGGTGCTAGTGGCCTGCGTCGCGGCGCTCTGCGGCTGCCGCACCCTTGGCCCGAAGCGCGGTCCCAAGCCGCAGGCCGTGGCCACCTGCCGCCAGTTGACCGAGCAGG
>JBGSYQ010000108.1:0-3082 GCA_041750795.1 Pirellulales bacterium
GGCCACCAGTGCGGCCAGCAGGCGATCGGCCAGGCTGCCGTCGGTTTTTTCATAAGCGGCGGCCATGTGCGTAATCACTTGCGGGCCGACCAGCGTGTTGCCCTGGCAGGCGTAGAAGCGTCCGCTGGCGGCGCCCCACCAGTTGCTGCCGGCGCGGGCGTCGAGCGGGTTGTGTTGGGCCGTGCGGCCGTGGCGATCGATGACGGCCAGTTGTCGCCCGCCAGAACCTTCGTCGTCGTGCAGCAGCGTATCGAGAACTTCCTGCGGCGACTTGTCGGCCGCCAGCAGTTCCAGCGCCCGCTGGCCGAAGGCCGGATGGTGATAGTGCTGCGTGCAGAAGGCGCCCACGCCGGCTTTGACGAACGGCACGACGCGGCCCACGGCCGGATACTTGCTGGCCACGGCCGCGCCGCAGACGCCGGTGTCGGGATCGACGGCCACGATGGAAAACGTGGCGATTTTTCCGGCTGGCGGTGCAGGTTGCGCGGCGGCTGGCGGCTCGCTTCGCAAGGGCCCGGGCAGTGCAATCGCCACGGCCAGAGCATACACTGGAATCCAACGTCGCTGGCTCATTGTCCCACTCCTTGCGCCGTTTTGGTGCGTGCGTCGGGCGGCCGCTGCAAATCGCGCGGCCCGTCTGTTAAGGTAGTGTCTGGCGCCGGCCCAGGTAAGTCCGGAGACTCCTTCGGACGTTGTTCCCCGCAGTTTTCTCTCGGAAGCGCGAGCATGAAGAAGTTGTCCGCAGGTTGTTTTTCGGTGGGCGTGGTTTGGCTGTCAACCTGGCTATGCGTAACGGCGACGTGCGGCGCGCCCTCGGCCTGGGCCGCCGACGCGTCCGAGCCGATCGGCGAGCTGCCCTTGGGCGCGGACGGGCAACCGCTGAATCTCGACTTCGAAAAGGGCACGCTCGAAGGCTGGACGGCCGAGGGTGACGCTTTTGCCGGGCAGCCGATCAAGGGAGACACGGTCACCGCGCGCGGACGCGGCATGGCGAGCAATCATCGCGGAGAGTTCTGGATCGGCGGCTTCGAGGCGTCGCTGAGCGACCGGCCGCAAGGCACGCTCACCAGCGCGCCCTTCACGGTCACCAAGATCTTCGCCAGCTTTCGCGTGGCGGGGGGCTCGTCGGAAAAAACCCGCGTCGAGCTGGTGCGACGCGACACGGGCCGCGTGATCTTCTCGCGATCGGGCGACAACAGCGAGACGCTCAAGCCGGTGGTGGTCGAGCTGTTGCCGCACATCGGCAAGGAGATCTTCATCCGGCTGGTCGACCACAGCAGCGACGGCTGGGGACACTTGAACTTCGATGATTTTCGCGTGCATGCGCGGCGGCCGGAGTTTCCCGATGCGCCGCAACTGGCCGAGCCCGACGAATACCCGTTCGACGGCCAGACCGCCGCCGAGGCCGCCAGGAATATGATCGTGCCCGAAGGGTTCGAGGTGCAATTGGTGGCCGGCGAGCCCGACGTGATGCAGCCGATTGCGCAGGCGATCGACGATCGCGGGCGATTGTGGATCGCCGAGGCGTATACGTATCCGACGCGCGCGCCGGAAGGGCAGGGCAAGGACCGGATCTTGATCTTCGAGGACGCCGACGGCGACGGCAGCTATGAAACGCGCAAGGTGTTTCTGGAAAACGTGAACCTGGTGAGCGGGCTGGAGGTCGGCTTCGGCGGCGTGTGGATTGGCGCGGCGCCCTACCTGTTGTTCGTGCCCGACCGCGACGGCGACGGCGTGCCCGACGGCGAGCCCGAGGTAGTACTCGACGGCTGGCACTACGAAGACACGCACGAGACACTCAATTCGTTCACGTGGGGCCCCGACGGCTGGCTGTACGGCTGCCACGGAGTGTTCACGCACTCGAACGTGGGCAAGCCCGGCGCGAAAGATGCCGAGCGCACGCGGATCAACGCCGGCATCTGGCGCTTTCACCCGACGCGGCACGAGTTCGAAGTTTTCGGCGAAGGCACCAGCAATCCCTGGGGCGTCGATTTCAACGACCTGGGCCAGTGTTTCTGCACGGCCTGCGTCATTCCGCACTTGTACCACGTCATCCAGGGCGGGCGCTACCAGCGCCAGGCCGGCCAACACTTCAACCGCAACACCTACGACGATATCAAGACCATTGCCCTGCACCGGCACTGGATCGGCGACACACCCCACTCGGGCAACAACCGCTCGGACGCGGCCGGCGGCGGACACGCGCACGCAGGCGCCATGATCTATCTGGGCGGAAGCTGGCCGGCCGAATACCGCAACCAGATCTTCATGAACAACATCCACGGCCAGCGGATCAACCAGGACCTGCTCTCGCCGCAAGGTTCGGGCTACGTCGGCAACCGGGCGCCCGATTTTTGCCTGACGCGCGATCGCTGGTCGCAGATCATCAATCTGCAATATGGTCCCGACGGCCAGGTGTTCATGATCGACTGGTACGACAAGAACGCCTGCCACCATCGCGATACGAACGCTCACGACCGCTCGAACGGGCGGATCTTCAAAGTCGTGTACAACCAGGCAAGGCCGCAGCCGGTCGACCTGCAAAAGCTGAGCGACGACGAGCTGGTCGATCTGCAACTGCACGCCAACGACTGGTACGTCCGCCACGCGCGCCGCATCTTGCAGCAGCGCGGCGCCAATCCGAAGCTGCGCGACAAGCTGGCGCAACTGGCGTTTGAGCATGCCGACGAAACGCGCCGCGTGCGCGGCTTGTGGGCCTTGTATCTGACCGGCAATTTCGACGAGCCGATGGCATTGCGCGGCCTGCAGAACGATCGGCCGCACGTGCGGGCCTGGACGATTCAACTGCTCACCGACGATCCGGCACGCGAAGTTTCGTCGCAAGTGCTGGAGAAGCTGGCGTCGCTGGCCAACGACGATCCGTCGCCGGTGGTGCGGTTGTACCTCTGCTCGGCACTGGGCCGCTTGCCGCGCGAGGCGGCCTGGTCGCTGTTGCCGGGGTTGCTGGCGCACGACGAAGACGCCGGCGACCACAACCTGCCGCTGATGGTTTGGTATGCGGCCGAGCCGTTGGCCGACGTCGACGCGGCCCGCGCCCTGCGACTGGCGGCCGACGGCAAGA
>JBGSYQ010000109.1:0-6554 GCA_041750795.1 Pirellulales bacterium
CGTCGAGCCCGCCTTCGCGCCGCTGGCGCCCGTGACAGATGGCGCAGCGCAACAGCAGCGTGGGCAGCACGTCGTGCTGCGTAAGCTTCGGCTGAGTTTCGGTAGGCGCGTCGCCGGTGTTCGCGCCGGCGGCAATCCAGCGCGTGATCGTGGCGACCTCTTGCTCCGTCAACTCGCCTTCGCCCTCGGGCGGCATCACGCGCTGGTGAACGTACTCGTAAAGCCGGCTCTCGGTGAGCTTCTCCCGATCGATGATCTCGCCCGATTCGCCCCCGGCGCGAAGTCCCCCGGGCGTGCTCAGGTCGAGCGACGCTTTCGTCACTTGCGGGCCGTGGCAACGCACGCACTTGGCCTGCAGGATCGGGTACACGTCGTCGAACGCAAACGTCGCTGCCGCGTCGTCGGCCGCGATCGTCGGCGCAGTGCCCAATAACCAAAGCCCCAATAGCCCAAGGCCCAATTGCCAAAGGGCGGACATCGGCGCTCGACAGCGTGCAGCTCCGCGGTGACTCATCGACGGCCCTCGCTGGAAGTATCCGGTGCGCTCGAATCGTCAGCCAGCGCAACGGCTGCGGTTTCAGTCACGCGCTGGGGGCATGGTGGTGAACGCGAACGTCGAGGCAACGTGGCGCCGCGCGGCGGGACTGACCACGATTGTATATCACCTGAAATCACAATCAACCGAACCGTGGCCGTACGCAGGCGAACTGGCCGAAAGGCGGCGATTTCGCCGCCCATCATGCCCGAACTGACGGGTCGCGCGGGCGGCCGTGACGTCGCGCCACTCGCATGCTCGTGGGGTGCGATCGACGCAGGCTTCGCGCCGGTTTGCGCCGCGTTGTGGCGATCGAACACCGGCGTATCGGGCTGTCCTCGGTAGCCACCGTCGCGGCATGGCCGCATCGCCAGGTAAAAACTCGCGGACGCCGAGCGTTGTCTTTTTGCAACATGCGCGCACGCGCCCCGACACGGACGGCAAGACCGTCATGTTCGACTCGCCGATCACCCCGCCGCGTCCTGATTTCGCCCCGCACATCTTGTGACTTGCAGGTCGGTAACTAGCCTGAAAGTTACCCCAATCGATTCGCACTTCCCATCTTGCCGCCTCGGTTTGGGCCCTATCTGCCGGAACAGATAGCCACCTCTTCCCGACTTCTCGTTGCCGACTCCGGAGGTTGCTCATGTGGCCATGGTCTACTCGTCGCCGTCGCACACGCACATCCACGCGTCGTCCCTTACGCCGTCGGCTCGGTTCGGAATCGCTCGAGTCGCGCCACCTGTTTGCGGCCGTAAGCTTGTGGGATGCGCTGGATCAATCCCCCATCGCAGCCGTCTCGGTGAGCGCGTCGACCGGTGAGAAGCCGCAATCGAAAGTGTGGGAGCACAACGGCGATTGGTGGAGCGTGCTGCCCGACAACTCGGGCACCTGGCTGTGGCGACTCGACGAGGACGTGTGGAACCCGATGGTTCACCTGTCTGGAGACAGCGGCACCAAGGCCGACGTCAAGGTGGTCGGCGACCTCGCGCACGTGCTGATGTTTCAAGGCAGCACTTCCGAATTCGTAACCCTCGAGTACGGTCCCACCGGCTACGACTTTTGAAGCGCGCAACCCCAGGTCGTCGACGTTGCGCTCGGCTCGGGTGTCGAGACCGCGACGATCGAAGTCGATTCTACCGGCCGCTTGTGGGTTGCCTACGATCGCTCCAGCACCATCGAAGTACGCTACAGCGACGGGCTCTACACGTCGTTCAGCGCGCCGATCACCGTGGCCAGCGGCATCTCCAGCGACGACATCGGTACGATCATTGCCATGCCCGGCGGCACCATCGGCGTGTTCTGGTCGAACCAGAATGCGAAACGATTTGGTTTCCGTACGCACGTGGACGGCACCGACCCGAACGTCTGGTCGGCCGACGAAGTGCCCGCGGGCCAGTCGGCCTTGTCGAAGGGCGGCGGGTTTGCCGACGATCACTTGAACCTGGCCGTCAGCGCCAACGGCACGTTGTATGCCGCCGTCAAGACCAGCTACGACTCCTCGGGCTATGCCTCGATCGCGCTGCTCGTGCGACGGCCGGACGGCATCTGGGACAACGTCTACGACGTCGACACCTCGGGTACGCGCCCGGTCGTCGTCAACAGCGAGGCGCACAATCAACTGGCGGTGTTTTACACGAAGAATACCGGCGGCGGCGATATCGTGATGCGCGCATCGGCCCTCGATCAGATCGATTTGGGGCCAAGGCACGTCGTCCTGTCGGGGAATTTCAACGACGTTACGACCTCCAAGGCGGCGGTCGGCGACGAGATTCTGGTGCTGGCCAGGAAAAGCGGTTCCGCCTTTGGCAGCCTGATCCAAGTCGGCGTCTCGGGCGTGCTGCCCAACGCCGCTCCCACGGTCAACGCCGGAGCGGACCAGTCGATCACGCTGCCGGGCAGCGCCAGTCTCAATGGTTCGGCCAGCGACGACGGCCAGCCGTTCGGCACGCTGTTGACCACCTGGACCAAGGTCAGCGGACCCGGCACGGTGACGTTCGCCAATGCCAATGCCACGTCGACCACGGCCACGTTCAGCCAGGCCGGCAGCTACGTGCTGCGGCTGACGGCCAACGACGGCAGCCTGCAAGGCAGCGATGACGTCGTTATCCAAGTCAACGCCGCGCCAAATTCGGACAGCGCCGACGGGCTCGCTGGCCACTGGACGATGGACGGCAACGGCAACGACCAGTCGGGCCAGGGCAACCACGGTTCGCCGGTCGGTTCGACCTCCTACGTGGCGGGTCGCATCAGCAGTGCTCTGTTGCTCTCCAGCAGCAGCAGCCGCTTGGAGGTGCCCGACAACAATTCACTGGACATGACCGGCGCGATTACCATATCGGCCTGGATTCGCCCCCAGTCCTCCGGCACGCAATACGTCATCAGCAAGAAGGGCAAGAGCAGTATCGACGGGTATGAGCTTTCGCTTTCCAACAAGGGAAAGGTTTTTGTCCGCTTTAACGAGGATTCGAGCGGAAATTCCTATCGAGTCGACTCGTCGACCAAGTATCCCACCAACGGCCAGACCTGGATGCACGTCGTCGCTACCTACGACGGCACGACGATCAAGCTCTATATCAACGGTGAATTGCAGGGCAGCAAGAACGCCAGCTTCCAGATCGCCACCAACGATCTACCGCTGAGCATCGGCTCCGGACAAGACGGCTATCGCGGCATGACGGGCGCCATCGACGACGTGCGGATCTATTCTCGAGCCCTGAATGATGCGGAGGTCGCGGCGCTCGCCCAGCTTTGATCGATCGGCGGCGTGAGCGGATGACAAACCGCGAGCAGTGCCAACGCCAAGGGGCAGTCGGCAGCCCGTTGAGAGAATCAACGGAACGTCAGGCCGCCAGCGAGCGGCGCGGTTGCTCGTGGCCGTCGGCGCCCTTGGGAAAGCGGATCACGCCGGAGTCGTCGCCCGGGGATGCCGATTCGAACCGTTGCTCCGGCGAGCGGTGAGCGTGCTCCAGCTCCCACAGCCGAGCCTGCTTCATAAAGGTGTAGAAGGCCGTGTATGCGCACACGTGCAGGCCGGGAATTCCGTCCATGAAGCCGAGCCGGAACACGTAGAGCTGAATAAATCGCAGCGGAGCGCGGAAGAACATCGAGAATAGCGTGACGCGGTGTCCTTCGTCGCGCAAGTTGAGTGCGCCCCACGTGGCATAGCGATTGAGCTTGTGCCAGTGCTGCTCCGAGCTCCAGGCGGTGTAGTGATCGAATGGATGTTCGAGCCTGCGCACGCGACTGGCGTGCAGCTCGATTTCGGCGTGGACCCACCGCTCGCGATAGCGTGCCACGTCGCGGCGAAACAATCGCAGCACGTCGTCGCTGTTCCAGCCACAGTGCGCGATGTGATAGCCCAGAAAATGGTTCTTGCGGCCGATCCAATAGCCGTCGACCTCGGCCGGCGGCGCGGCCAGCACCCGTTGAATCTCGGCGGCGAGCTGGTCGCTCACGCGTTCGTCGGCGTCGACAATCAGTACCCAGGGGTGGGCCGCTTGCGGAATGGCCCAGTTCTTGAAGTTGGCCGAGTGTACGTATTCGCGCTCTATAATCCGGCAGCCGCCCAGGTCGCGCACGACGTCCAGCGTGCCGTCGGTCGATCCTGAGTCCGCGATCAGGATCTCATCGGCGATCGAGCGCACCGACTCGATGCAAGCGCGAATGTTGCTGCGCTCGTTCTTGCACGGAATCAGCACGGTCAGCTTGGCTCTCATCGATGGTACACCTGGCTAAACTGCTCCTGGTCCGATCGTTCAGGTTTAGAAGATCGGCACCGGCAAACCCAGGACTTTCGTCAAACTCAGCGATATCCGTCAAGCCGCGCATATTTTTCCCGACCGTCAACGCCCAGTGCAAACAGGCTCGTGCTAGCAGGTGCTGGTATCGGGCGCAAGACGCCCCAGTTGCCGCGCGCAAGGCGGCCGATTGTGGCCTTACCGGTTTTGGGCCTTTCTGCTACTGTCCCGCCTCGATTTGGGAAACCCCAATTTGCCGCTTGGGGCAAAATTTCCCCGATCCGCCATGGACGGCGGCGCCTCGGTTCGAGCGGCCGACAACTGCATGCACATCACGAATCTCTGGCATCCCGGCCTGCGCATCATCGAATTTGGCGCCGCTTCCGGCAAGCTGGCCGAGGCGCTCGTCTCCGCCGGATACCAGCACTACCTGGCCGTCGTGCGCCGGCAGCGGACGCTCGACAAGATCGCCGCGGAGCATCCTCGACTGCAATCGCGGATTGCGATCGCCCGCGCGCCCAGGGCCGTCCGCCGGAACAACGCCGAGGTGTTGATCCTGCGCGGCGCCAGCGGGTTGCACTTGGCGCACTTTCGCTCGGTGCGGCACGCCCATTATGTGGCTCTGCCGGCAGTCCTAACGCCTGGCATCGTCCCGGCGCTCTTGGCCGGGCTGGTGCAATGGCTGCTGGGCCGGTTGGCTCGCCCCACGCTGCTCGACGTCAGTTCTCACGGCGATCGATCGTTGCGCTTGATCGTGTTCGGCGTGCGGCGCCGGCACTCGGCCGCGGCGCGACGTTACATCCCGCACGCGTTGGGCATCGAGCGATTCCTGCGCCGGCTCAATCGCCAGCGCGTGCGCTACGTCGTCCTGCGATGGTTTGAGTCGTTGCCCGTGCTGCCGCCGGGCGAGGATCTCGACGTCCTGATCGACGACGCAGACCTGGCCGCCGTTTCCGCCATGCTCGACGAAGGCCCCGGCTTGCAGCCCATCGATCTTTATTCGGTCACGGGGCTGCCGGGCGTCGACTATCGCGGCATGCCCTATTTTCCTCCCTACGTGGCGCAGCAGTTGCTCGACCGATCTTACCCGCGACACGACCTTTGCTGGGTGCCGTCGCCGGAGGATCGTTTTTTGAGCCTGGCGTATCACGCCTTGTACCACAAGGGCGCGAAGTCGGGGCTCAGGAGTTGCCCGGACGCGTCCGACGCCAACGATCGACCCGAACACGACTACGACGCCGAGTTGCGCAAGATGGCGCGGCGTTTGAGCATCGACACGCCCATCACGCTGGCGGATCTGGACGAATACCTCGACCGGCGCGGCTGGCGTCCGCCGCACGATATGCTGGTTCGTCTGTCGCGCCACAATCCGTGGATTCGTTCGCTCTTGAAGCAGAATTCCCACGTGCAGCCCCGAGACCACCAGCAGGTGGATGGTGCCGGTTTCGAGAAACGCCTGCGTCTCCTCCGGCTGCAACTCCTCGCGCGCGCCGAGAAACATGGCCGCACCTAGCGCCGAGCGATTGCCCCGCAAGTTGCGCCACAACAGCGCGTCGCCTCCCCCCCGCAACGAACCCAGCACACGCTGCCAGCTCCAGGCGCTTCCCTTGGTCACCGCCGTCACGCACTCGGGAAACTCGGCCGACAGCCAACACAACCGTCGATCGACGCGGGCCCGCGCGGCGAAGTCGTACTCGCCCGGATTCGCCGGTGGCCGCGTGGGCGACAATTGACCGAAGATCCGCACGCGATCTCCGGCTTGCACCGCGTCGAGGTAACCGTTGACGAACAATGTCGTGCGACCGGAGCCGGCGCGCCACCGATCGTCGTCGCGCACCTTCAGCACTTCGATCTCCATCCGCGTGCGTTCGCCGCTGGAAAACAGGTACAGCGGGTTGTACAGCGGCGCGGGAACGTGACGCGGACCGCCGACCACGCGCGCTTCGATCGCGGCCGGACCGCCCTCCGGCGCCGCCAGCAGAGACACCTCGCGGGCATCGAACAACGACCAGCGGCAATGGTGCCATCCCGCGCTGCTGGCGGCAACGGAAACCAGCAACGGCCAGACGGCCAGGCTCGTATGCTCTCGACGCCAGATCGCCCACCAGGCCAGCCAACTTACTGCGGCGATCGACCACCACCAGCCCGGCGTCAGCCCCCAGTAGCGGTCGGCCACGATGCCGCCGCAGGCCGCGACCAACACCGTCACCAGCGGCTGATACGCCGCCGCTGGCTTTCGAGGTAGTCGAACGCTCGCATGCACGGTCGATTTCATGCGT
>JBGSYQ010000110.1:0-2833 GCA_041750795.1 Pirellulales bacterium
CGCAAGCCTCGACCTCACCGGCCTGCCGCCCGATCCGGCCGCGGTCGAAGCGTTCGTCAACAGCACGTCGCCCGACGCCTACGAGCACTACGTCGATCACTTGCTGTCGCTGCCCGCCTGGGGCGAGCATCGGGGGCGCTACTGGCTGGATGCGGCCCGCTATGCCGACACGCACGGCATCCACTTCGACAACTTCCGCGAGATGTGGTCCTATCGCGATTGGGTCATCAACGCGTTCAACCGCAACATCCCCTTCTCGCAATTCACCATCGAGCAACTGGCCGGCGACTTGCTGCCCGACCGCACGCTCGACCAGGTTATCGCCTCGGGCTTCAACCGCTGCAACATGACCACCAACGAAGGCGGCGTGATTGCCGAAGAGTACCTGGTCTTGTACGCCCGCGACCGCACCGAAACCACCTCGCAGGTCTGGCTGGGCATGACCACCGGCTGCGCCGTCTGCCACGACCACAAGTTCGACCCGTTCTCCCAGCGCGAGTTCTACGAGTTGGCCGCCTTCTTCAACAACACGACCCAAGGCGCCATGGACGGCAACATCAAGGACACGCCGCCGGTCGTCATGGTGCCGCCGGACGACAGGCGCCGCGAGTGGGACGAGCTGAAAGTCCAAGTCGCCGACGCCGCTCAGCAGGTCGACGCCCGCCGCGCTTCCGGTCGTGCCGACTTCGACGGCTGGCTCGCCGCCTCCCCCGCCAGCACCGTCGAAAACAAAGTCACCTCGCAGGGCCTCTGCTTCCACGCCCCGCTCAACGACAACGCCGGCAACGTGCTGACCTTCTCGGTCGATGGCCAGCCGCGCTCCGTGACCGTCGACGGCCAGCCGCAATGGGACGAAGGCGTCACCGCGCCCAAGGCCCTCAAAACCCAGGCCGACACGCTCGTCGAAGTGACCGACGCCGGCAACTTCGAAAAAGACCAGGCGTTTACCTGCAGCGTCCGCGTGAAGGTCCCCAAGAAAGAACTTACCGGCGCCGTCCTGTCGCGCATGGACGACGCCAACGGGCACCGCGGCTGGGACGTCTGGCTCAACGACGGACGCCCCGCCACCCACATCATTCACCAGTGGCCCGACGACGCCATGAAGGTCATCGGCAAAACCCCGCTCGAGCCCGACCGCTGGTACACCATCACCGTCACCTACGAAGCGGGCGGCAACGCCGACAGCGTCAAGATCTATCTGGACGGCCAGCCCCAGGAAGTCGACGTGGCCGCCAACTCGCTCAAGAACTCGATCCGCACCGACGTGCCGCTCAAGCTGGCCCAGCGCAACAGCGGCGCGCGCCTCAACGACATCGTGCTGCAAGACCTGCGCATCTACGACCGCGCGTTGCCTGGCGCCGAAGTGGCCGACCTGAACAGCGCCGCGCGCATGGCCTTCCTGGTGGCCAAGCCGCCCGAAGGTCGCACGCCCAGCGAAGTCGACGAGCTGTTCGGCTGGTGGCTCAAGTCGATCGACGAGACTCACCAGCAGTTGACCCAGCGCAAGCAGCAACTGGAAGCGCGCGAGGCGGAAATCAAAGCGCAATCGACCATCGCCCACGTCATGCAGGAAAAGCAGGAAGAGGCCATGGCGTACATCCTGTTCCGCGGTGAGTACGACAAGCGGCGCGACGAAGTGAAAGCCGACACGCCGGACATCATGCCTCCCTTCCCGGCCGACCTGCCCAAAAACCGCCTGGGACTCGCCCAGTGGCTGTTGCGCCCCGAGCATCCGCTCACCGCGCGCGTGACGGTCAATCGTTTCTGGCAGGAGGTCTTCGGCGCCGGACTGGTCAAGTCCGCCGGCGACTTCGGCGTGGCCGGCCAGCTTCCCTCGCATCCCGAGTTGCTCGATTGGCTGGCCGTCGAGCTCCGCGAAGACGGCTGGGACGTCAAGCGGTTCTTCAAGCTGCTGGTCATGTCCGCCACCTATCGCCAAAGCGCGGCGGTCACGCCGGAAAAACTGGAGACCGATGCCGCGAACCTGCTGCTCTCGCGCGGCCCGCGCTTCCGCATGGATGCCGAAGTGGTGCGCGACTATGCCCTGGCCTCCAGCGGCCTGTTGGCGCCCATCCTCGGCGGACCGAGCGTGCGCCCCTATCAGCCGCCCGGAGTATGGGAAGCCGTGGCGATGATCGGCAGCAACACGCGCGACTATCAACAGGACTCTGGCGAGAATCTCTACCGCCGTAGCCTGTACACCTTCTGGAAGCGCGCCGCCCCGCCGGCCTCGATGGACATCTTCAACGCCCCCAATCGCGAAGTTTGCGCCGTGCAGCGCGAACGTACCAACACGCCCTTGCAGGCCCTGGTCACGCTCAACGATCCACAGTTTATCGAAGCGGCCCGTCATCTCGCCCAACGCGCATTGCTGGCCGGCGGCGACGACGACGCGCGGATCGATTTCATCGCCCAGCGGCTGTTGGCGCGCTCGTTCAGCGACCAGGAACGCCCCATCGTGGCCGAGTCGCTGGCCAGGCTGCTCGCCTATTACCGCGCGCACGCCGAAGACGCGCAGCAATTGATCGCCACCGGCGAAACCAGCCCCGACGCCGCGCTCGATCCGGCCACCTTGGCCGGCTGGACCATGCTCACCAACCAGTTGATGAACCTGGACGAGGTCTTGAACAAGTAACCGGCGCCACGGCCGGCTTCGCCATCTCGCAGCCGCCGCACGCCCCAGGAGACACTCGATCATGCACCCGCTTCTCGAAGATTGGGTTCGCAGCGAAACCCGCCGCCAGTTCTTCACCCGCGGCGCCAACGCCCTGGGCACCGCCGCGCTGGCGTCGCTGTTGGGCGGCGGCCTGTCGCGCGCAGCCGCCGCCACGGC
>JBGSYQ010000111.1:0-3447 GCA_041750795.1 Pirellulales bacterium
CGGCGCCAACAACACGCCCAGCTCGTGGGCCGTGGCCCCGGCCCCCAGTGCCCTCTCGGTCACCGCCGGCGGCGGCGTCAGCGGCGCCGACCGGGTGACCATCACCTGGGCCGACAACGCCATCGCCAACCAGTACCTGCAAGTGGCCGTGCGGGCCAACGCCAACACCGGCTTGGCGCCCACCGGCATCATGGTCGATCCCGATGGTCCCGGCGCAGCGACGGCCGTCGACGTCGGCGACCTGTTCTTCTACGGTCACCTGATGGGTGAAACGATTGCGTCCACTCCGGCGGGTAACTTTGCCCGTACGGCGGCGGCCGACGGTGGCGCCATTTTGGCCAACGGCACCCAGTTCAACGTGGGCATCACCAACACGCTGGACATCAACAAGAGCAACTCCGTCACGGCAGCAGCAGACCGTGGTCCCATTCTTGCTGCCGGCACACAGTTCCTCACGCGTATCAGCATTGGCACCACCGGGCCGTTTGCACCGGAGGGGGACGATGGCGGCGACGCCGGCATTGCCTCGGCACTGGCCACCACCAGCGACGACTCGCCCGAGGCCAGCAGCCTGGTGACCACGGCCTTGCCACGGGGCATCGGCAATCGGTTGCAGACGCTGGATTTGAACAGCGGCCGCATCGCCGCCTTCTTCCAGCACCTGGCCGATCAGGACACGCCGGGCACCCGCAAGCTGCTCACCCGCATCGACGAGGTGGCCGGCGAACTGGGCCTGGACCACGACCTGCTGGACGACCTGGTGGCCGGCCTGTGACAGTAACGCGCGACTCCGCTCCCCCTCGGGGGAGTGGATTTTTATTCCAAACTTTTCTCACAAAAATGGTTGCAATCAGGAGGGCCTCGACTACAATCGTTACCAACTGAAGAAATTAAGGGGATCGCTCCCCTTGGGTGGCAGACGACAGGGATGTCAACAAGGTTTTTGCGAGTGCCGGGGGAATGCGGGGGTCGACCGCTGGCCCAACCTCGGCGAAACGACACACGAATTCAAAAGTGGAAAAAGGAGATTTTGCATGCAACGACGATTTGTAACTTTCCTGGCGGTAGTTGCCGTGCTGGCCATGCCCGCACTGGCTTCGGCCGCGGTCACGATCACGGCCGGAAGTGCCAACATTATCCAAGGCAATTCGGCGGTCGTGGATGTTATCATCACCTCCGACGCCGGCGAAGGCCTCAACAGTGCCGATCTGGACATCCTGCTGGGAGGCTTCTTTGGGTTCTCTCCGGCTCCGGTCGCGACTGCGTTGGATCTCAATGGCGTTGGCACCTTGTTTGCCCAGAACGCCAGCACGCTGTTTCCGGGACTCGATCCCCCGTCGGACACGGAGCTCTTCCAGTCCATCGTCAATGATGCCTCAGTTAACAGCGTGATCGGCGCGTCGAGCATTCTGGCCCGCGTCACCTTCGACACCACGGGCGTTCCCCTCGGCGCCTATCCGTGGACGCTGGATGACAACCAAGCCAGTGCTGGCGGTGCCGCCGGTACGGTTTTGTTCTCGACCTCCGCCGAAGTGGTCCCGACGCAGATCAATGGCGGCTTCATCAACGTTGTTCCCGTTCCGGAGCCCGCTTCGGTCGTCCTGGGCTTGTTCGCTGCCGCCGGTTTGGCCTCTGTGGTCATCCGTCGTCGTCGGAGTGCCTAAGCACGCAGCTCACCTGTAGCTAATGTAGTCCCTGATAACTTGAAACCGTACGCGGCACCCAGCCGCGTACGGTTTTTTTATTGGCCCCGCGCGCCATCGTTTCCGCCCGCCTTTGTTCCAACGTGTGCCCGTTCCAAACCTGGTGACCTCGCCCTGCTCGTCGCGGGGAGCAAGCTCATGATCCGACGCAAGTGCAACACGGCCCCGGCCGATCGCTTCGATCGTCCCTGCGCCCAGCGCGACTTCCCCGGAACTGAGCAGACACCAGGAACCCAGGCATGCAACCCCGGAATTTCGTTTTCGTCCTCTCGCTACTCTGCCTGCCCGCCTTAGCGCGGGCGGAGGTGATCGTCACGGCAGGCCACTACCTGCTGCTGCCCAACACGCCCGGCCAGTCGATCAGCATCCTGATCACGGCCACCGCCGGCGAAGCGGCCCACCTGATGGACTTTGCCGCCGGCATCGCGGGCGGCATCGGCCCCGCGCCCCTCATCACCGCCATGAACGTCAACGGCGCCGGCACGCTGTTCGACACCGCCGCCAACCCCAGCACCGTGTTCCACTTCGGCCCCGGCTTCGATGCGCCCGGCCTCGAAGTCTTGCAGCGTGTGGAATTCGACGACGCCGAGCTGAACGTGCCCATCGGCGTCAATCAACTGCTGGCCACCCTGCTGATCGACACCACCGACTTCGACCTCGGCACTTGGGCGCTCGACCTGCTGCACACCGGCTTCGACGACCTGTACCTGGAATCGACCGCCGGCGAAATCCCCGTCACCCACGTCTCCGGCACCATCACCATCGTGCCCGAGCCCGCCGCCGGGGCACTAGCCTGCATGGCCCTGGCAGCCCTGGCAGCCGTGGCCGTGCGCAGCCGCCGGCGCTAGCTGGTAGCTGAATTCGCAAAAATGTCGTAGCTGAATTCGCCAGAATTCAGTGGTAGCTGAATTCACCAGAATTCAGCCGCGCTGCAAAGTTGGCGTGCAACTCCGCCAACCCGCGTGCCCCCGTCTGAAGTCTTGCGACTTCAGCTACGACAATTGGTAGCTGAATTCGCCAGAATTCAGCCGCGCTGCAAAGTTGGCGTGCAACTGCGGCAACCCGCGTGGCCCTGTCTGAATTCTTGCGAATTCAGCTACCTGTGGCGAATTCAGCTACTCGAAGAAAGTCTCCTCGTCGCTGGCGCGGGCCGACGGATCGTAGCCGCGTTCGGCGGCCGGATCGGGCACGCCCATCTCGTAGCTCGTGCCCGGCTGCGGCGGCACCGCTTTCACCAGCCGCTGCTCGGGATCGTCGTCCATCGGATGGAAGACCGAGTTGCGGCGCGCGCCGAAATCGCAATTCAACGTGCCGCTGGGACCGACCATCGGGTTGCAATAGTCGAACGGAGACTGGCACATCCGGCAACCCGGCAGCGAAGCCAGCGCCACCAGCAGCACCAGCGATCCCGAAGCGATTTTCATAACGGCATCCTCGCGCGAGAGGTCATCGGCCGGCAGCCATGGTGTTTCGGCACCCAACGGCGCAAGCCCGGCAGCCTGTAACGCCTGTAGCGGTTAGTATCATCGGCACACGGCCGCGCAAGCATTGAGAAAAGCGCGCCGCAGAATCAAGCCAGGCCGCAAGAAAAGGCCCCGCACGTCCCAGCCGCCGCCAGCGAGCACGGCCCACAGCAGCTACGCCAGCAGCGACAGCAACTCTTCGAAGGCGGCCAACTGGAATTCCGCACCGGCGCCGCCGCAGTGGTTGAAAGCCACCGTGCGAAAGCCAACCCCGGCGGCAG
>JBGSYQ010000112.1:0-2041 GCA_041750795.1 Pirellulales bacterium
GCGTGCCGCTCGCCGAAAACGCGCCGCAGCCGAGGCCGCAGGCCGCGCCCAATGATCCAGCCGGGCAGCGCTATTCCGTGCAAGCCGGCGCCGTCCAGGTCAAGCTCGTCCCCAACGGCGAGGAATTCGCCGTCGCCAGCCTCACGCTCGAAAACCAGGCCCATCTGCAAGAGCTCACGCCCAAGCTCGGCGCCAAACCGCTGGTCGTCATCGGCGACCGACTGCACGTGGCCGGCGCCAATTCCGAGCAAACCCGCGTCACCGTGTCGGGCAATCTGGCGCAAATCGACGCCGGCGGCATGGTGTTATTCGGACAGGCAATCGAGCTCGAGAGGCACACCAATCGGCTGTGGGTCGACGGGGCAGGGCGGATGGTCATGCCCATCCAACAGGATCTCAACGGCCAACCGCTGCTCAAGCCCCAATCGGCCGAAGTGACCTGGCAGGGCGGCATGCGCTTCCAATCGAACACCGTCACCTTCGAGCGCGACGTGCGCGTGCGATCCGAGCATCAACTGCTCACCACGCAAAAGCTCGACGGCACGCTCGATCGGGCCATCGACTTTTCGAATCCGCAACTGGCCGCTCCACCCGGCAGCCCGGCCACCGCCCAAAACGCTCCGCAACTGGCCACGGTGCAATGTCACGGCGAAGCCGTGCTCGACGGACGCCAGTTCGACGAATCCGGCCGGCAGACGTCCATCCAGCAAATGCAGGTCAACGATCTGTCGATCGATCGCAAATCGGGCGCCGTCCGCGGTAAAGGCCCCGGCTGGATCCACTATGTGGGACTCGCGCCCCCGGGCAATGGACCCGCCGGCTTCGCGCTGCCCGGACAAAAACCGCCGGCCCAGGCAGCCCAGCGCCCGCGACTGCCCTACACCTACGTACACGTCACCTTTCAGCACGCGATCAACGGCAACCTGAACAGCCGCGCGATGTCGTTCGGCGATGGAACCAAAACCGTCTACGCGCCGGTGGACAACTGGCATGCACGACTCGACGCCGAGCAGCCCGAAACCCTGGGTCCCGAGGGCATGGTGCTCGACGCGCGGCAGCTAACCGTCCGCCAGATGCCGCCCCGCGTGCGCGGCGAACAGGGATGGTTCGAGTTGGTCGCCGAAGGCAACGTGCTGGCCGAAGGGGCCACGTTCGTCGCCGTCGGCCATCGCGCCACCTACAGCCAGGATAAAGACAACCTGATTCTCGAAGGCAACGGCCGCAGTCCCGCCGAGCTCTCCTATACGCCCGTGCCCGGCGGAACGCGCTCCAACATCAAGGCCGAGAGGCTCCATTACTCGCTGGGCAAGCAGCACCTCCTCATGACCGGACCGGGCCCCATCAATCTCGAGGCGCCACGCGGGCCAGTGCGGCCGCCAGCCAGGTAAGGGCGGTCCACTCGGTGGCCTCCGAGCGATGGTCCGCTGTCAGCCTGACCTGCTCAGCCTAACTTGATGCCCAGCTCGCGCAGCAACAGCTTCATATCCTCCCAGCAGTCTTTCTTGGCTGCCGGATTGCGCAGCAGGTAAGCCGGGTGATAGGTGCACAGCACGCGAATGTCGCGATACAACAGGATCTTGCCCCGCATGCGGCCGATCGGCGTGTCGGTCTCCAACAGCGTGTGCGCCGCGACCGCCCCCAGGCAGCAGATAAACTCGGGCTGGATCAGCGCAAGCTGCCGATCGAGAAAACCTCGGCAGTGGGCCACCTCGTCCGGCAGCGGATTGCGGTTGCCCGGCGGGCGACACTTCAACACGTTCAGGATGTAGACGTCGGATCGCTTGAGCGTGCAGGCCTCGATGATCTTGGTCAGCAATTGTCCGGCACGGCCAACGAACGGTTCGCCCTGGCGATCTTCATCGGCCCCCGGCGCCTCCCCCAGGAAGCACAGCCGCGCGTGCGGATTGCCGACGCCAAACACGGTTTGCGTGCGCGTGCTGGCCAACTCGCCGCAGGCCGTGCATGCGGCCACCTCTTGCTGCAAGATCGTCAGCGAGTCGTTCGCCTGCACCGCTCCGCCGCGCGCAACACCGCACGCCGC
>JBGSYQ010000113.1:0-11001 GCA_041750795.1 Pirellulales bacterium
AGCCCGCCGGTGCGCGCTCGTCCATAGAATTGGCAATTCTGCCACAGAAATCCGGCAGCTCGCTGCCTTGCTGCCACCGCCAATAGCTGGAGAATCACGCCACAGGCAACGTCGCTGACCGCGAAACTCGCTGTGGCATTCTCTTTGTACAGGTCGCGCATTTAGAGAAAAATAGTTGCTCAATTCTCCCGTCCGAGCGCTAGCGAGTCACCGCGGTCGGATCTAGAGCAACCGGCGACTTCAAGTCAACGCTGACCGCGTCGTTAACGAGCGGCACACGAAGTGCAGGCAACAGTACTGCATATATTTTTTCTCTCGGAAAAGCGACTGCTATTGGGCGGCGGTGTGGTCGGGGCCGTGGTCATTTTTTTCGTGGCCAAGTTGTTTGGTCGGTAGCGCCGGCCAGGGAGTGTGTTGTGACATTGGCTCTTCGTTATCCGATATACGTGATCGCCAATCAGGAAGGCGTGCTCGTTGTGAAGGTTGATGACGAGGAGTGCGTCTTGCTGTTCCACGACAGGGAGCTAGCCCAGCGGCACATCTACGCAAACCCTGGGATTGCAACAGGGGCAACGCTCCGTCCTCTGGCGGTGCCCGACGCCGAATCGTTCGAGGAGGGCTTGCGGGGCTTGCCCGCAAACGTGACATGTGCAGTTTGGGACGCCGGGGCGCAGCGCGGATTTATCCACATCGGGGTTGATGAGCTGCTTCTAGCGCTAACCGGCTGAGGCCGATGTCGCGGAGCATCTTCGCCGTTCTGGCGGGGCCAGGATTCTCGGCGGTGGGTGCGGTTGGTTGCCTCTAGGTGGCGCATGTGGCCCTCCAATGGATTCCACTCCGCCCGCGTCCGGTACAGCATTTGCATAACACATGTGCATAGCACACGGTTAGCGAATTGTGTGCATCAGCCGAACAACCCTGAAAGGACCATGAAAATGAAACAACTAGCATTGGCCACTTTAGTGATGCTTTCGCTGGGCGGCTGCACGGAGGCTTGGAAGCCTTCTAGCCCCGCGGTCAATGAGCGCGCCACCGGGGACGCCACGGATCGAGACAACACGGGCGTGAACACCCGCGAAGGTGACACCGCCACGAAAACCCCGCTCGACCAAAACGAGAATCAAAGCGACATCGACGTTACCGCGAACATTCGCAGGCAGGTCGTCGATACCGAAATGTCAGTGAATGCGCAGAATGTCAAAATCATCACCCAGGATGGCAAGGTTACCCTGCGTGGTCCTGTCAAATCGGACAATGAGAAAAAGAAAATCGAAGACATTGCCCTCGCGGTTGCGGGAGTGGGCAAGGTCGACAACCAGTTGGAAGTAGAGTCACGACCGTAGTCTCTGAGTCTTTTAGAACAACCGACCAACAGATAAGGAGCCACATAATGGCCAAGGCAGTTTTTTGTACGGTGAAAACCTCAGTTCAAGCGGCTCAGGTGGTGGACCAGCTAAAGAATGCTGGCTTTACGCGGGATGACGTTTCCGTCTTGATGTCCAACACCGGAGGAACGAAGGACTTTGCGGTCGACAATGAAACCAAAGCCCCTGAAGGCGCCGCGACTGGCGCCGGTACGGGTGCGCTGTTGGGAGGCGGACTCGGCTGGCTCGCAGGCATCGGTGCGCTTGCGATCCCGGGGCTGGGCCCGCTGATTGCTGCGGGGCCGATTATGGCCGCACTTGCGGGCGCGGCCGCGGGCGGCACGCTCGGCGGAATCACCGGCGCATTGATTGGCCTGGGCATTCCCGAGTACGAAGCAAAGCGATATGAGGGACAGGTCAAAGGCGGCCGAGCCCTAATCGCGGTGCACTCGGAAGATTCAGCCGAAACCGATCGCGCCAAGCAGATCTTCGAAGCAGCCGGGGCGGAGGATATTTCCACGTCTCACGAGGCTTCCGTCGCACGCTGATCGGTGCCACGAACGACGAGGATGCGGTGGACCCAGCCGCGGGTCCGCCGTTTTTTTTGCGCCAACGGGGTCGGTGCGACAATTTGTTTATTTGCGGTGTCGCTCTAAGAGACACGCCAACGGCAAACTTAAGGCCAACGTTGAAAATACAACCAGCATTGAAGTGGGAGACAGCCGCTTTTCAAATCCGGGTGTAAATCGTTTCGGCACTACATAATAGTCGGTCACATACGCCAGAGCTGCGACGGATGCACCGCCCAGGACCGCCGCCGAGATATTGCCCTTTCGCGCGACTCGTCCGAAGGCCAGCTCGTAGACCAACGACCAAGATGCGACAGCCATCGCGTTAAGCGCAATTCCAGTGGCTGTATACTGCACGGAAGCACCCTCTTGCTCCGCAGCCGCATCGCCCCACGGAATGTGGCTGACCGCATTTAGAGGGGCGATGGCGTTGCCCTCATCCGCATGCCCACATATCGCCACGGCTGCTGTAGTCGCGGCACTTGCAGGTAGAGCCGTTCGCAGAACGCGGGACATCAATTGATCCCGTCGATACACTGTGGTCACGACGAGGCTCCCTTTTGGCAAAGTGGGCTGTGCTTAACATGCGGCACCTGTTGTGTTGCTCGCGCGGCTAAGGAGAAGTTGCGCCAGAACAGCGATGGCGTGCATTGTTTCATCATCCGGCGCTCGCAACGTAAACCGACCACGCTTGCTCAGATTCAGTTGAGGCGGCGGCCACTTCCTGGCTGCGCTGTTTGGCAAGCTCGCGCTCGAGTTTCTTGACCGTTTTCTCGTCGCGTTCGTGACCAGTTACTTCCTTACTGGCTTGCCCAGCCGTATCTTCAACTTGAGCAGTGGGATCCTCGACATACTCCCATTGTTCGCCTTTCTCCCAGGGACCCTTGCCCTTGTTCCATGGTCCGCGCGCATCTTCATTCCCATTCGACATGTTGTAATAGGTGTGCGTGAATCTAAGATCGCCCTGCAGAATACCCGGAGGAAAGTTGGGCTCAATCGTAGCCAGCGCGGCGCTGAACTGCTGGAAATGCGCGATCTCCCGCGTCATCAAGAATCGCAGCGAATCGTGAATGTGCGGGTCGTCTGTGAATTGCAAGAGCCGCTCGTACACGATCTTCGCGCGAGTTTCGGCTCCAATGTTGGATCGCAAGTCGACAGTAAGGTCGCTGTTGGCGTTCACGAAGGCTCCCGTCCAGGGAACCCCGAGCGAGTCGGTAACCATAGGTCCGCCCCCCGATTCGATTAGAAATCGAGGGTTATCCATGGCCATGCCAATGACGTCGTTCTTTCTGGCTGACCCGTTGCCGATTTGGGCGACCAAATTGCCTTCCGCAGCGTCCTTGATGGCGCCATTGACTCCATCCAACAGCATGGTGATTGTCGCGCCGACGATTTCCAGATGGCTGAATTCTTCGGTGGCGATATCCATCAACAAATCGTACTTGTCGGGATAGGCACGGCGGCAACCGAAGGCCTGCACGAAGTATTGCATGGCAGCCTTGAGCTCCCCATTCCCGCCGCCGAACTGATCCAGCAACATGTTGGCGAATCTGGGATCTGGCCGCGAAACGCGGGCATCGTATTGCAGGTCTTTGATGTGGCGAAACATGGGGGCTCCTTCAGGTGAGTGACAACAGATGATTGGCACTGAATAGCAATTGGCATACCTACAGGCACGCCGTTTGCATTTTGGCAGAGAATTCCTCATCGGCCTGATGTTCATTGGATGCGCGCAAGCACGCTGCCCCGCATTTCCGCGACGGTTTCCGATTGAAACACTCGCGTTTGGTCTGCGGGCCCCCCGGTGAGGTCTGAACTGAACCTGAGCACTGGCGGGAGCGTTGCCCGACCAGCGTGAGCGTTTTATTAAAGGAGAGAAACCATGGAAGTGATCGATATTGAGACTGAGCTTCGGGAGAAGGCAATGCGGCGGCCGGCGCAGGCCGTCAACGTGGGAGACGTGGAACGCGCCGTTTCCGTACTCGCTGGGGCGACCCTGCTCACGATGGGTGTGATTCGTTCTCGACTGAGCGGTTTGACCCTAGGCGCGGTTGGGGCCGCTATATTGCACAGGGGAATGACCGGCCACTGCCATGCTTACGAAATGATGGGCACAAATAGGGCCATCGCAAGTGGAGGCGCAGGGAACGCCGGGGTGCTGCACAAGGGAATACGCGTCGAAGAGACAATGGTCGTGCATCGACCCGCAGCTGAGTTGTATCGCTTGTGGCGTGATTTCAGTCGACTTCCGGAGTTCATGAAACATGTGCACACGGTCGAAATGGTCGGCCCGAATCGTAGCCATTGGACCGTTGAAGGGCCGTACGACCAACCAGTCGAATGGGATGCGGAGGTCTACAACGAGCGAGAGAACGAATTGATCGCGTGGCGGTCGCTCGAGGACTCCGAGGTAGCCACGGCCGGCAGCGTGCACTTCCGCGACTGTCCGGAGGGAACTGAAATAGACGTCCAGGTCAGCTACGATCCTCCTGGCGGGAAATTGGGTGCAATCGCAGCCACATTCCTTAAGCAAGCACCGGCCACCATGATTGCTGAAGATCTTCGCCGTTTTAAAAGTTTCGCTGAACGCCAACACTCGCGTTAAGTCGGTGAGCGGCCCAGGGTCAGATACCTGGCTTTTCGTTATGACGATGCGAAATGGACATTTCACTCGTCCTCGCTCGTCAGAAACCCGGTCGCACCAACGTTGCGCGTAATGCTCAGGCCATTTACTGGGCGTAGCCGTGCCGCCGAGGATGGTATACGCACCCGTTTCCGTGTCACCAAGACCCTGCCCGTTGTGCAGTCAGTTGGCGATGTCTGGCGTGGAAGTCGCTCGGGACAGTTAACCGCCCTCTTGGAAGAATCACGTCAATTTACTTGACGCTTATACAGACTCGCTACAATCAAACTCGTGCGGTCTGGTTTGTCACCCGATTTGCACGCCCTTGCGTCACCCTAACACGCAAGGCACGGCCGGTGGATTCGTCCGCCGGCCTCTATCGTTGAATCAGATTCGTTGGCCCAGCGACGCGCTTTTCGGGGTCCACCTCAGACAGCCCGCCGCTCACTCCAACGGCTTGCGCGCCACCAAACCAAGTTGATGCCCGCAGAGTCAACGCGCACCGCGCCACAGGTCTTCGACAGAATTAGTCACGCGGAACTTAAGAGCACATAGCAGCCGCTATTCACCGTGCAAGCTGGCCTTTCATGCGCGGCGATTGTAGCCGTGCTTGAAATTCAACGGCACAGAGTTTGCACCGTGACGGCGATTTTCTAAAGGCCGGTTTTGGTAAATCCAATGAATGCAATCAGTGGGGCTTGCGCGTCAGCCCATCGGAACGGGAAACCTCCGTCCCCCATCCTCGCGCACCTGCCGAGGGCGCTGGCACTGCTTTTGGAAGGTTACGAGTACTCCGTTCAACTGCACCGAGACGTCTGGCATTTTGCAGTCGAGCTAGACATACTGCGAGAAGCGCTGGCAAGCAATAACGACCTACGTTGGCTGGTGGCTATGGGATACGTCGACCACGCCTGGGAGACCACCGGGGCACTCGACCACGAGCGGACTTTTCAGAACATGGGCACCCTCACTTTCGGCGACCGAAGTTGCTTTGTCTGCACGCCGTATGGAATGGAAGTCGCTGCTGAGCATTGCCAGCGCCGCTCGCTTTCCCATTCCGAAGCCGCCAATGCGCCTGCCGTTCCTCCTCCGACATCCTATACTCCCTCGTCGCCGAGATGGGATCGCGCTCGGAGCCAGCTTCGATTTGCTGAACGTATCGTCAAGGAATTCAAACTTCCTGCACCCAATCAGGAAGCGATCCTATCGGTCTTTGAAGAAGAAGGCTGGCCCCCACGCATCGATGATCCATTGCCACCAGTAGGTGATGTCGATCCGCGCCGGCGACTGCACGACACAATTAAGGGTCTTAATGGCAGGCAGAAGTATCCCGCGATTCGGTTCATGGGGGACGGGAGCGGAGAAGGGGTACGATGGCAGTCTCGGTAGAAAAGTGAACAATGCATCGGCCCGGCACAGCTTGGCCTCCACTCGCGGCACCTGCTATGGTTATAGGAATCAACGGCGGTTTCATCGATAACGCGATCTAGGTAGAGCTTAAACTTACGGACTTCTCGATGGCCTCCGTGCCTTTAGCCGTGGTCGCGCTCGCCGGGCTCGTTGCTCCGCGCGCCTGCGGGAAGCTCTCTCGGTCGCTGGTATCCGTGGCCGGCATCGCCACGATCGCGACTTGAAGTCGATCCCGCGCGACCGGGACGATCATCCACCACTTCAGTACCCGTAACCCCGGAAATTCGAGAAGTCCGCATGCAAGACATTGGGATTCGCTAGCCGCGACCCGCCCTAAACGGCGCTGCCCGGTTGGCAGCGGCCAGCATGCCGAGCCTCGTCACCCCGCCTCCTTGCCGAAACAGAGCAACCGGCCGTTCGGCCCCCCAAAATGCTGCCATCGACGCGTCCGCAGCAGTTCCCTTCGCTGTGCCCAAGAAGCGTCGCACGACCGTCGTCGTGGAAAACGCCGCTTCGCGGCGCAGGATCATCGCTCCAGTCGACGAATTTCACCGTCCCATGGTGTCTCTGAGCATGTGACGCAAGGTCGGCCGCCGGTCTGCCAGTCCGGCAGTTTACCAACCATCCCGCGTGTCAATTAGCCAGCGGAAGGGCTAGGCGCATCCGACGGGAGGGCACGGCACGCACTTTGCTTTGAAGGCTCCTTGGCAGAATTGCCACTTGAGAACAAACCATGTCCGTCAAACCCTATTGCATTTTCCGGCGTGGCAACAGCCCCGTCGTCGCCGCCGCGATTCATAACGGCCACGACACGCGGCCAGCCATCGAAAAGCACCTGGCGATCGACGAAGCGCAGCGACTGCGCGAGGAGGACCCGTTCACGGGCGAGTGGACTCAAATCGCCAAGACGCAGATCATCGGCCTGCGGTCGCGCTTCGAGGTGGACTTGAATCGTCCACGGTCGGCGGCGATTTACACCACCCCCGAAGAGGCCTGGGGCCTGCGGGTCTGGTCGACTCCGCCCGGGCGCCGCATGATTGAAAGGTCGCTCCACGAATATGACGACTTTTACCGCATGGCGCGGCTGCTGCTGCGTGAACTAGTGGAGGAGCACCGCCGCGTGGTGCTTTACGACCTGCACACGTACAACCATCGCCGGAATGGAGCCGCTGCCGATCCGGTTGCCAATCCGGACGTCAACGTCGGCACCGGCACAATGGAGCGGGGTTATTGGGCGCCCGTCGTCGAGCGGTTCATTGGCGAACTGCGAAACTGCGACTACAGCGGCCGCCCGCTGGACGTCCGCGAGAACGTCAAATTCCGCGGAGGACATTTTGGTCGCTGGGTTCATCAGAACTTTCCGAGGCAGGTTTGCTCGATCGCCATCGAGGTGAAGAAGTTCTTCATGGACGAACGAGAGCAGACTGCCGATCCGGGCGCCGTCGAACAAGTTTACGAAGCACTACGCGCGACCCTGCCCGGCGTGCAGAAGGAGCTGATGCGATTGTGACAAGTCCGAAAGATACTTCCGGTCAGCCAGGGCTCGGCGAGCGCCGGGAGTACGACGCGATCACTGAGGCCGTTTGCGAGCGGCTCGGCAGAGACCAACCGGTACGCCGCAAGCTTCCAGGCGGGGGACGGCTGCGGATCGACCGCCAGTTGCCCTTCCTCTGCGTTTACCGTGCACCGCCCGAGGGCGACGATGGCGGGACGCGCGAACTGGTGACAACGCAGGCCGCCTATCTGTTTGCATCCGGCGATGTCCGGTACGACGACATGCTCAGCGCGCTTTGTCAGCGGATCAGCGCGACGATGCAGGAGCACTACGGGACGTTCCTGTTCGTGGAAATCTGGGCTCAGGAAATCGAGCAGCCGTCCAAGCGCCTGGACGAAGGCGCCACCGCGGCGTTCGAGCTCGTGGCGCACGATCCCCAGTCGTTGCCTTCGACCCTGGACGTGTTTGCGCAGGCGCTGTCCGAAGTGACGGTTTACGGGCGGCAGGCGACGGTCAGCATCAGGCACAGCGACAAGGTGAGTGCGCCGTCCCTATGCCAGCTGCGTTATTCGAGCGATGCGGCCGGGGCAAAGGGGGGGTGTGTGTTGGGCTTGGCAGTGCGGCCGCTTTATCGCGATCCTATGACGGGCGGGCTGTATCCTATGGTGCTCGAGCAGCTGCGGCGGCAGCTGGCCCGAGCGTTGCGCAAAGGAATCGCGCAGTTTACGGGCAGCGAATCGGCCAGCGCGCACTACGATTCATTGGGTCCATCTACCCTGGTCAAGGCGGCGCGGATTGTCGACCGGGAACTGAGCGAAGTCGCAGAAGCGTTCGACTTTCTGCTACAGGTCACGCCGTCGAATCGCCAACAGGCCTGGCAGGAGTTCCGCGAGAGCGGCTATCAGCAGGCCCCGACGTTTTTCTATCGACCGCTGGCCTATCACCCGAGCCTGCTCAAGCGGCGCCTGTTTTCGATCAATATCGAGCGCATCGAAGACCCCACGCTTGCGTACCTGTTCTGGGAAAAGCAGGACGAGTTGGACCGTCAGTTGACGGCGCTGCGCGACCTGAACACGCGCCGGTTCGTTTACAACAGCTTGCAGCTCTTTGAGGGTGCCGACGACGAACTGGTGAGCCTGGCGCAGGCCATTTTCGACAATACGGCCGCCGACGCGGGCCGCTGTGGAGGGAACGGCTACGCCCTCGCCCCGGAGGTGGTCGAGCAGGCGCGGGACGAAATCGATTACTACTACCGGCAGCTGAGCGCCTTTGACGCCAAGGTTGAGCTGTGCGACGACATTGCGGCGGGCACGATGGTCTCGCGCGACCGGCTGTTGATCTCCAGAGACATTCGGCTGTGTCGGCACCGCGTGGAACCGCTATTGCACCACGAGATAGGCACCCACCTGTTGACTTATTTTAACGGCCGCTGCCAGCCGTTTCGTCAGCTCTATTCCGGCTTGGCCGGCTACGATGAGCTGCAAGAAGGGCTGGCCGTACTGGCCGAGTATCTTTGTGGAGGTTTGACCGCGCGGCGGCTGAGAACGCTCGCCGGCCGGGTGCTGGCGGTGCGCTCGATGACGGACGGAGCATCGTTTCCAGCCACGTTCGCCAGCCTGCACGAGCGATTTGGCTTTCGTCCCTCGCGGGCCTTCGCGTTGACGTTCCGCGCCTACCGGGGAGGAGGGTTGACCAAGGACGTAATTTATTTGCGTGGGCTGCGCGACTTGCTGCATTATTTGGCCAAGGGCCACGATATCGAACCGCTGTACGTCGGGAAAATCGGGCTGCGTCATCTCCCTTACATTCAGGAGTTGCGCCGCCGCGGAATCATCAACGCGCCCAGCATTTTGCCGCGATTCTGGCACGACGAGCAGCTGCGGGCGCGATTGGAGGGCTGCCGTGGCTCCTCCATTCTGGACATACTGGAGACCCTACCGTGAAAATTGGGTTTGTTGTCAACGACGTGATGACCGAGATGGCCGGCTTTACCACGACGCGGCTTTCGATGCAGGCCTTGAACATGGGCCACGAAAGCTACACGTTCGGCGTGGGTGATTTTGTCTACGCCCCGGACGGGTCGATTCACGCGCACGCACGCGCGGCCAAAGGCCGCAACTACGACTCGCTGGAAGACTACCTGGAGGAAGTGCAGGACGAGAAGACGGCGACAAAGCGGATTTCGGTCGACGAGCTGGACGTGCTTCTTTTGAGAAATGACCCCTCCGCGGACGCCACCGATCGGCCCTGGGCGCAAACTAGCGGCATTCTGTTCGGACAGTTGGCCGAGGCCCGCGGAGTTATCGTGCTAAACGACCCCACGGGGCTGGCCCATGCGCTCAACAAGACGTACCTGCAGCATTTTCCGGAGCAGGTGCGACCCAGGACGTGCATCAGCCGCGAGATGGACGAAATCAGGGCTTTCATCGCCGAACAACGCGACAAGGTTGTAATCAAACCATTGCAGGGCTCGGGCGGGCAGAGCGTCTTCCTGATTGAAGAGGACGAGCGGGCCAATGTCAACCAGATGATCGAGGCGGTCATCCGAGACGGGTACTGCGTCGCGCAGGAATACCTGCCGGGCGCCAGTGAGGGCGACGTGCGGTTGTTTGTGATGAACGGGCATCCGCTTAGCCATCACGGCAAGTATGCCGCCTTTCGCCGCGTTAATAAAAGCGGTGACGCCCGCAGCAATATGCACTCGGGCGGCGAAAGCCAACCGGCGGAGGTCACCGAACGGATGCTGCAGCTCGTCGAGATCGTCCGGCCGAAACTGGTCCATGATGGCATGTTCTTCGTAGGACTCGACATCGTCGACGACAAGCTAATGGAGATCAATGTCTTCAGCCCGGGGGGCCTCGCGAGCAGCGAGCGTCACACGGGCGTGGACTTTACGGAGGTCGTCATCCACGACCTCGAGCTTAAGGTCAAACAGAAGAGCTACTATGGTTCCACGATCCGGAGGGCCGGTAACGCAAGTTTTTAGTCGGGCGCGCGACCACTCAGACGCGCATGCACCACGTCAGGATTCGACAGCCGCTGGGCGTCACTCGGCATTTCGTTGGCCGCTATCCAGGCCAGCACCTGCTGTAGCTGGTTCTCGATCGCAGCAATCGCGAACGCGACGTTCTGCTCGCCGCGTCCGCTGGACTGCGGGAAGTCCAGCCTGCGTCGCAACGCGGCCACGCGACGCTTCGCCTCAGCAACGTCGAGCGCAATGTCGTAGTCCGCTGTTGTGGCAAGCTCGGATTCGATGCCAGAGAGTGTGGTGAGATCGGCCATCGACTTGTATCGTAGCGGCCGCGCTGCAATTTCGAAGTGTGGGACGGCGGGTACGGCGGAGCTTAGTCCACAGACTGAGGCTGCTGCACGGCCGCCATCGGGATAGTTCCCGAGGCAAGTAAGCGTCCGGCCTGGGCATGATACGGCGACGGCGTTTAGCGTGGGACGTGACGGGTTCGGGCGTGACGTCGCCGGCTGCTTTGCCTTGCCGCTTTGTGGCGGGATTCTTCGAGCCGATAGGTGAGCACGGATTCGGGG
>JBGSYQ010000114.1:0-19094 GCA_041750795.1 Pirellulales bacterium
GCCGGCGCGTGCTCCGCGCCGGGCAAGGCTTCGTTGCCAGCAGCCGGCCGATTGCCGTTGACCGATGCGGTCGGCGGCCGATAGGACGGGTTGGAATCGCAGCCGGCCGCGGTCAGCCAACACAGCAATGCTGCCGCCGCGAGCGTCGCGTGGGTATGCCGCTTGTGTGCCTTCGTCATCGGTTCCATCCTGGGAGTGTTCGAGCCGTGCCGCGGCCCGCGGAGGTTTGCCATTGCCAGCAGCCGCCTTATTGCAGAATGATGAACTGCACGTCCATCCGAATTTGCCTTACGTCTGGATTCGTGGTTTCCAGCACCACTTGGGCAACCTTTCCTTGACCGCTGCCGAGATGATTCACGGTCGGCATTCCGGGCGGTATCTCGATTTCCAGCGGTATCTGCGTCACGCCTCCCCCCGCACTTCCGCCGGAGGTCAGTTCCCGCGGTTCGCCCAGGCTGACTTTGAGCCACTCGGGAGCGACCAGGACCGGTTGGATCGTCGTGTCGTTGCGGTGAGGTCCTCGCAGCATCAGGTACAGCTCGCGTTTGGCTCCGCTGCCGCTGCGCACCTCGCCAACGTACAAGCGGCCGGTGCTCGCGTTCCAGCCACGGCCGACCAGCGAAATATCACTGTCGACGGTCCCCTCGATGGGAACCAATATGGTGTGGGCTCCCTTTTCCTCGGAAGTCCTGACTATGAGGCGGATTGTCTGCCGAACCGGCCCGACGGGCAAGCCCGGTTTCACCGTCACGTGGACGCGGAGGCCGCTTTTTGCCTCGGGTTCGCGGAGCTCATCGTGGGGAATCGGCGTAACGGCAGCATCGAAAAAGCGCGCGGTGTCCAGTTCGGTGAACCCGAAGTTCTCCACGCTTACGTCGTCGGAGGCAAAGTCAAAGATTCGAATGTCGGCCGTCTTCGTCTCCTTGGCCGAAAAGCGGCTCAACACCAGTACCTGCGGCGCCACGCGGAAGCGGCTCGTCACGGTGCCCTCGATGTTCAGCTCGACCAGTCGATGCTCGGGGTCGTTGGTCTTGATGCTGGCGTGCTGGCGGAAATAGGGCCGAGCCTGGCTGGGCGTGTACTCGACGATGACGTTGGTGGACTCACCCGGCGCCAGCCGATTCTTTTGCAACTTCGCGATCGTGCAACGCGAGCACGTCGTCGTACCGGGCTCCAATTCCAAGGGTTGGTCGCCCACGTTGGTGAGCTTGAAAGTGTGGCTGATCGTCACGTCGTGCTCGACCGAGCGGAAGTCGTGAAAATGCGAATCCACCAGCACCTTGGGCTGCCCCTGCGTCATCGCCGGGCGCGGACCGGACGGAGGCGTCGCGATGATCAATTCGGGCGAGGCGCGAAAATGGCCCCACGTAATCCCGCCGCCCAAGGCCGCACCCAGCACGATCGACGCAATGACGACAGAGGTTGCTTTCATCGCGGCACGTTGGGGTGTTGAGAATGGAAGACGTTGCGCTGCGACGTTTGCAACGGACGCCCGGACGGGGACTCTCTAACAATTCTAGCAGTCTGTTGAAGAATTCAACAGACTGCGACATCGCATGGATGTGATGACAGAATAGCGACGCAAGTCGTTGTTCGGACTGCCAGGTCGGGGGGAGCCATCAAGGCTCCCCGAGTGATGCTTCCAATCGTTGCAGTTGCTCTTGGAGTTGCGGCGATAGCTTTTTGTCGGCATGGGGCGTTAGCCGGTCCAGCCGGCGAGCTACGTCGAGCTGACGCCGCGCTTCTCGCACGTCGCCGGTGGCGCCCAATGCCAGCGCATACTCGCCGCGCAGCTCGGCCATGTTCGGATACAGATCGACCGCGCGCTGGAAGCAGACCCGTGCCGGATTGGCCGTGTCGAGATCCCGGCTCTGGCTGTAGATCTCGTAGTACCAGCGCCCACACTGTCGCCACGCGGCGCTCGAGTTGGGACGCAGGTCCAGCACCTTGGACGTCGCCAGGACGAACCGCTTGATCCAATTCTCCTCGCTCGGATGCTCCAGCAGCCGCGCGTGCTCCGTCTCGGCGACGAGCCACCACGGCTCGGCCGACAGCGGGTCGGCCTCGACGGCGTCGAGCAATCGCTCGATACGCTCGTCGGCAGTGCGTGATTCGTCCATGGCGCGCAACAGCGCGGCGTGGCAACCCACCACCGGTCGAAAAGCCAGGTAGTAACTGGAAGCCGCCCCAGCGACCACCAGCAACAAGGCAACGCCCGGTATCCACGCGCCCAGGCGCTGCGCCGGACGGCCGGCGATCGCACCCGCCGCATCCGTTTGATTGACCGCCAACGCCACCAGCAACCACCACGAATCGGCCACGCCCGGATAGGCGATACCGCCGGCTACCAGCATGTGGATTGCCAGCACCAGCACGGCCAAGGCCGGCATCCGCGCAGCGAGCGTGCCGTGCATCACCCAGGGCCAGGCCATGGCCAACACGGCGCCACCGACGAGCAATCCCCCGGCGAGTTGCTCCTCTGAAAACGCCAGCCGCACCGTCGGCCCCACAACAAACGCCAATAAAAAGCCGGCAGCGGCGCCCAATGCGATCGCCACGACGTTGCGGGGGGACTCCGATTCGCACGCATCGGATGCTTGCGGCACTGCCTCCTGCCCGGTCCCAGCCGGCCCCGGTTTGTGCCACGTGCGCCAGGCAACCAGCACCAGCACCGCGCCCAAGGCCAGTAGCGCAAAGGTACCGGCTGTGGCCCACACCTCCAGCAGGAAGTTGTGCGGGTCGCGGATTTCCTCGCTGGCCGCGGGCAGCTTGAACTGGGTATAGAAATCCTGAAAGTTGCCGGGGCCTACGCCCAGCCAGGGGTGATGCGCGATCATCGCCAGCGTCGAGCGCCAGTATTCCAGCCGATAGCCGAGCGACTTGCTGGCTTCGGTCACCACGTACAAGTCGACGCCTTTGAACGCCACGGCCGCCAGCACGACAACGGCGCCGACTCCGCCGACGACCAGTAATAACCGTTTGCCCAGCCAGCGCCGCCGCCACTCGGGATCGAACCACGGATATAGCGCCACGCCCACGGCCACGGCCACATAGGCGCTGCGGCTTTTGGTCAACACCAGGCAGGCCAGCATCGCCACAACGCACGCGCCGAGTCCCACCGACGACAACCACCAGCAAAGGCGCGGCGCCGCTGGACGTTGGCCTTCTGCAATAGCACCCGTCGCCGGCAGTCCGATCTGCCCGAGGAACATCGCCAGCGCCAGCATCAACCACGGCGCGAGGAACCCGGCCAGCGAGTTGGTCAGCGCAAACGTGGCAAACGGCTCGGTACTCTGCAAGCGGTTCTCGAACTGCTGCCGCTCCGGCGAACCGGGCGGAAACCAGTGCCCCGCGGCTCGCAAGGTCTCGTCGGGGTTCTCGGCATAGGCGGCGCGGGTGGCGGGCAAGCCCACGAACACCTGGTAGAAACCGTATGCCGACATGACGACCGCCAGCGCCACCATGATCGCCACCAGGGCGCGCGTCTCGCGCGGCGTGCGAATCAATTGACGTGCCAGAAAATAAATGATCCCAAAGCTGAGCCATTCGAACAGCATGTTGATCGACGGGCGTGGGCTGCCGTATTGCGCGCCGTTGAGCGCGGCGCCGATACACGCGATCACCAGCACCGCCACGCCGGCGTCGGCCAGATTCCAGCGCCGATGGAAACCGCCTTCGACCATCGCCAACACCAGGTACAAGGCCGCCAGGCAAATCGTCAGCAAATTGAAGGGCTGCCCGTCGCCGATCCACGACACGCCCTCGCTCGGCAACAGCGGTCGCGCCACCAACAGCGCCACCAGCGCGAACAACAGCCAGGTGCGCATGCGCTGGGCCAGGCTCGAGAGGGACGCCATCACGGCGGTGCGCGGGCTGCGTTTCGTGGTTGGATTTTTGCGGGCGGCGGCCATGGATCACGTATCGACTTGCGGAAAGCAGGTGTGGCAAACCATCGAACGCCGCAGCCCATCGCAACGCGCGGCAATCCGTCAGGGGCCCGACTTTCGGCGCGCCGTCGCCTCGAGGATCGCGATCACGGCCAACAGACAGGCAATCATCAGCAGAATCACGACCGCGCCGGCCACGTCGACCTGGTGCAAAAGCAACGCACCCAGGCCGCAGGCCGCCGAAGTCAAGTAAATCGTCAACACGGCCTGCGGCCTGCTCAATCCTAGCGCTACGAGGCGGTGAGAAAAATGGTTCGTATCGCCCTGGAATGGGCTGTTCCCTGCACGCAGCCGAATGACCAGCACGCTCAACGTGTCGTAAATCGGCACGGCCAATACGCACAAGGGCGCCAAGATAGCGTGTCGCGGCGCGCCGTTGCCCGAAAACGTGGCCAGAATCGTCAGCACGGCCAGCGAATACCCGATAAAGTAAGCCCCCGCGTCTCCCATCACGATCCGCGCCGGCGGCCGATTGTGTACGAGAAACCCGACGAGCGCGCCGACCAGCACGAACAGCATGCCCGCGATAAACAATTGCGGCGCGCCCGAGCCCGGCTCCGGCGTGAGCAGCATGACACTGGCCAGAATGGCCGCGGCGATGGCGGCCACGCCGGCCGACAGCCCGTCCATGTTGTCGAGCATGTTAAAGGAATTGACCAGCCCGACGATCCACAACACGCTCACCACGTCGGTCGCCAGCGGCCAGTCGACAAACAGCGTGAGCTTCCAGCCGCGCCCGAAGACGACCGCCGCGGCCACCAGCGTTTCGACCGCCAAGCGCAGCCGCCAATCGAGATTGCGCGTGTCGTCGACGAGCCCCAGCAGAACCAGCACGCTGCCGCCAGCCAGAAAGAACCACAGGTCGGCCGCTTGCGCCACCAGCCCCGGCAAATGCGGTTCGACGAAATCGGCCAGCCGCGCGCCCCAATCGCCCGCGAATGAGAAATCGAGTCGCGCGCTGTCCGGATCGCTCCGGTAGGCACGCGACCAGGCAATCAAAAACCACTCGGCCGCGGCGAACGGCGCAATCACGCCGGCCCAAATCGCCAATCCGCCGCCGAAGGCCACCGGCGCCTGGTGAATCTTGCGCTCGCCGGGCCGATCGACGAAGCCCCACTTCGGCGCCAAGCGGCACAACGCGCCCGCAACGGCCCAGGCGATCAGAAAACTGGGCACGGCAGCCAGCGCGACAATCCAGTTCATCGTTGGCACTGCCTCATGGATTGCGGCGCCGCAAGTGCTCGCGGCAGGCGCTGAAGAATTGCTGATAGTCGTCGCGCCGATAGTCCGGAAACGTCCAGTCGCGGGCTTGCCAGCGACGGTCTTTGTAGTACAGGGTCACTTCCGCATAGATGCCGCGCGCCAGATACAAACGATGGGCATGATCCTTGGTCGAAGCCAATACCAGCTTCGCGGGCGTCAGGTAACCGGGATCCAGGTTCAACGGGCGCGGCTCCGCGTGCCCTCCCCCTCCAGCATACTCCAACTCCCAGGCGTTGGTCTCGATTTTGCGATCCGCCAGCACGGCCGGATCGACCAGCGACTCGAACGCGAAAAAACACTTGCCAAGGCCGCCGCCCATGGTGGACTCGTAATAATCCGTCTCGCGAAACTCAAACCGCGGGCTTTCCAGCGCCACAGAACCCCAGGCCGCAACGGCCCGCTGGCGAGCCCAATCCAGCGCCGCGCCATGCCGACTGAAAGCGGCCAGCAGAAACAACACTGGCTCAGGCTGGTGGATGTCGCCCATCGATTTCGGGTGCCCTTGGGGTCGACCGAAGAATAACTTCGCGGCATCTCCCCTCGCCCCTGGTGGGAGAGGGTAGCGTGATGAGTCAGGGAATCAGGAAGTCGCTTTTCGATCGCCCCTTGTTAATAGGCCTTGGCGAACACCGCGCGGTGCGTGGTCGGCTGGCCGGTGAAGATGCACGTGCCGGGGATCTGCTGATCGAAGCCCGGCTCGCTGGCAATTGGCACGCAACGAATGGTCACCTTCAGACGGGCCAGGATCGCGGCCGTCTCCTGACCTTCGGTAAAGTGACAGATGGCAAAGCCGCCGTGCGCCTCGGGCTTGTCGGCATTCTTCGGCGTGAAATACGCCTCGAACTCGTCGAGCTTCGTAATCGTGCGCGTGTGCTCTTTGCGCAGCGCCGCCGCGCGGTCGAACAATCCCTGCTGCATGGCGGACAACTCCACAGCGATGGTCGCCACGAACTCGCCGCGCGGCACGGCGGGCTTTTTCTCGCCGGCCGGAGCGTCGCGACGCTTGGGCATCAGCGTGTCGGCCGCGATGTCGCGCGGACCGATCTCGACGACGATCGGCACGCCACGTTTGATCTGCTGCCACTTTTTATCCGCACGCGCGATATCGCGTTCATCGACGATCGCGCGCACCGGCGCGTCGTCATAGCGTTGAGCCGTCAATTCGTCGCGTAGTTTGTGGCAGTATTCGAGCACGGGACCGGCTTCTTCGTCGTTGCGATAAATGGGCAGCAGCACCACGTGTTGCGGCGCCAACCGCGGCGGCAGCACCAGCCCGTCGTCGTCGCTGTGCGTCATGATCAGCGCGCCGACCAGCCGCGTCGAAACGCCCCAGGAGGTCGTCCAGGCGAATTCCTCGCGCCCTTCGGACGACAGGTACTTGATCTCCTGGGCCTTGGAAAAATTCTGCCCCAGGAAGTGCGACGTGCCGGCCTGCAGCGCTTTGCGGTCCTGCATCATGGCCTCGATGCTGTAGGTATTGACCGCGCCGGGAAAACGCTCGCCGGCCGTCTTCTCGCCGCAGATGACCGGCATGGCCATGAAATCTTGTGCAAAGCGGGCGTAGACGCCCAGCATCTTGGTGGTTTCTTCCTCGGCTTCGGCCTGCGTGGCGTGCGCCGTGTGGCCTTCCTGCCAGAGAAACTCCGTGGTGCGCAGAAACATCCGCGTGCGCAGCTCCCAGCGGACGACGTTGGCCCATTGATTGATCAGGATGGGCAGGTCGCGATACGACTTCACCCACCGCGCATACATGGCGCCGATGATCGTTTCGCTGGTGGGACGCACGACCAGCGGCTCTTCCAGCTTGCCGGTCGGCACCAGTCCGCCCTCGGGCCCGGCTTCCAGCCGGTGGTGCGTCACCACCGCGCACTCCTTGGCAAAACCCTCGACGTGCTCGGCCTCCTTTTCCAGGTAGCTCAGCGGAATGAACAGCGGGAAGTAAGCGTTGACGTGCCCCGTCTGCTTGAACATGGCGTCGAGCGCCCGCTGCATGTTCTCCCAGATCGCATAACCCCAGGGCTTGATGACCATGCAGCCGCGCACCGGCGACTGCTCGGCCAGGTCGGCCGCGCGCACCACCTGCTGATACCACTCGGGATAGTCCTCGGCCCGGGTAGGAGTGATCGCGGTTTGCGGAGCTTTGGCCATCGGGAGGTTGCCTCGTCGGGGATCGTTGAATCTTGCAGCATTGAAAGCTGCCAGCAGCGAAGCGCAGCATTGTACGCAACACCCGCGCAGCGCAACAATGGCAGCGCAGCCGAGGCGCAGGCACGGTGTTTCGACGCCAGGAGCGAACTCCCGGCCGAATTCTTGCGAAATCCGCCACTCGCTGGCACGCGCCGGCCCGACGAACGCTGCGCCGGCCCTTGTCGGTCGCGATGGCCGCTCTTAGAATCGGTGGTTTCCGCGAACCGTGCTCCACGAGTGACGTCACGCTTTGGCGTCTTAGAAAGCGTTCTTTCATGTCTCGACGATTTGTGAGCCAGATGGCTCACCAGGAATCGGTCGACCAAATCTTTCTGGCTTCGGACAAGCAGTTGCGGCCCAATCGCAACGGCAACCTTTACCTGCAACTCGAGTTGTCGGACCGCTCCGGTTCGATCAACGCGCGGATGTGGAACGCCAGCGAGTCCGATTACCGCAGCTTCGAAAACGGCGACTACGTGCGCGTGGAGGGGACCACCCAACTCTTTCAAGGCACGATTCAACTTATCGCCACTTGCATCCGCCGCGCGCCCATCGGCGAGGTGAACCAGGACGATTTTCTGATCCTCGATTCCAAGGAAATCGATAAGCTCACCGGGCGGCTGGCCGACATCCTGCGCAAAATGCGCGACCCGCACCTGCTCAGCCTGGCCGAGTGCTTCCTGGTCGACGACGAATTCATGCGCAAGTTCACCCAGGCGCCGGCCGGCGTCAAGAACCATCACGCCTATCGCGGCGGACTGCTGGAGCACGTGATCGGCCTGATGGAACTGGTCAACCGCGTGGCGCCGCTCTATCCGGCGCTCAACGCCGATTTGTTGCTGATGGGCGCGTTCCTGCACGACGTGGGCAAGGTGGACGAGCTGTCCTACGACCGCGACTTCTCCTACACCGACGAAGGGCAACTGATCGGCCACTTGGTGATGGCCGTGGGCATGCTGGAAAAGAAGCTGCGCGAGACCGAAAGGCTGGCCGGCGAGCCCGTGCCCGACGAACTGGTGCTGCGCCTGAAGCACATGATCGTCAGCCATCACGGGCAATACGAATATGGCAGCCCCAAGCTGCCGATGACGCTGGAGGCGGTGGCGCTGCACTACTTGGACAATATGGACGCGAAGCTGCACTCGTTCGAGCAGTTGATGCGCGACGATCCGAACGTCGAAAGCTCGTGGACTAACTATCATGCGTCGCTGGGTCGCAAGCTGTTCAAGGGCGTTGGCAAATAGCCGGTCATAGCAAGAAAGTCCTCGCCGATGGCCGCCCAATCGCTGGAGCAACGCCTGCTGCAACTGGTCAACCAGCCCGGCTATCGCGCCGCCAAGCCACGCGCGTTGGCCGCGCAACTCAATCTGGACGAGAAATCCACGCGCGAGTTGAAGCGCGCGATCCGGAAGCTGGTCAAGGCGAATAAGCTCACCTACGGCGCCAATCACCTGGTCGGCCCACCCGCCGGCACGCAGCCGGACGCCAGTGGCGGCGGCTATCGCGTGACGGGTGTGTTTCGCCGCACGCAGTCGGGCTCGGGTTATGTGCGCCCCGCCGGCAGCGCTCCGGGCGCCGATCGCACCCAGGACATCTTCATCGCCGCGCCCGACTCGCTCGACGCTTCGACCGGCGACACCGTGCTCGTGCGGCTGAAGCGCAAAACCGATCCCCGCCGCAAGAATCCCGAAGGCGAGATCGCCGAAGTCATCGAACGCGAGACGCACACCTTCGTCGGCACCTACTTCGAGATCGCCGGCACCGCCTACGTGCAAGTCGACGGCAAGCCGTTCAGCGAACCGATCCTGCTGGGCGATCCCGGCGCCAAGAACGCGCGCACCGACGACAAGGTCGTCATCGAAATGGTCCGCTTCCCCACGCACGCGCACGGCGGCGAGGGCGTGATCGTGGAAGTGTTGGGGGCGCGCGGCGCGCCGGGCGTCGACACGCTGTCGATCATCCGCGAGTTCAACCTGCCGGGCGATTTCTCCGACGACGCGCTGGAAGAGGCGCGCCAACAGGCCGACAAGTTCCACGAGCGCGTCCCTCCCAGCCGCACCGACCTGACCGGGCTGGTCACCATCACGATCGATCCGGTCGACGCGCGCGACTTCGACGATGCGGTGTCGCTGGAGCAGGACGAGCGCGGCTATTGGCGGCTGGGCGTGCACATCGCCGACGTGTCGCACTTTGTACGGCCCAAATCGGCGCTGGATCGCGAGGCGCTGCACCGCGGCAACAGCACCTACTTGCCCGACCGCGTGATTCCCATGCTGCCGGAGATCATCTCCAACAGCCTGGCCAGCTTGCAGCCAGACAAAGTGCGCTACACCAAGAGCGTGTTCATGGACTTCTCGCCCGAGGGCGTGCCACTGTCGACCGAGCCGGCGTCGGCGGCCATCAAAAGCCGCCGGCGATTCACCTATGAGGAAGTGGACGAGTACCTGGCCGACCCGGAAGCCTGGCGCTCGAAGCTCGATCCGCAGGTACACGCGCTGCTGGGCCGCATGCGGACGCTGGCGGGCATCTTGCGCGCGCGGCGAGTCAAGCGTGGCGGGCTCGAGCTGAGCATGCCCGAAGTAAAGGTCGATCTGGACAAGCACGGCCGCGTGTGCGGCGCGCATCTGGTCGTGAACACCGAGAGCCACAAGATCATCGAGGACTTCATGCTGGCGGCCAACGAGGCCGTGGCCGAGTTGCTGGCCAAGGCCGAGTTGCACTTCCTGCGCCGCGTCCACGCCGCCCCCGACCCGCGCAAGCTTAAAGCGCTGACCGAATTCGTCAGCGGCCTGGAATTCCAAACCGAGAGCCTGGAAAGCCGCTTCGAACTGCAAAAGCTGCTGGCCGACGTGGCCGGGCTACCGGAAGAGCGCGCCGTCAACTACGCGCTGCTGCGCAGCCTGCAGCGCGCCACGTACAGTCCCGAGGAAGAAGGCCATTATGCGCTGGCCAGCGACTGCTATTGCCATTTCACGTCGCCAATTCGCCGTTATCCGGATCTGACGATCCACCGCCTGCTCGAATCGCACTTGCGCGGAAAGAAGCCCCGCAACGACTTTGGCGAGATGGCCGTGCTGGGAGAGCACTGCTCCGACCGCGAGCGCCGCAGCGAAGGGGCCGAGCGCGAGTTGACACGCGTCAAACTGCTGGAGTATCTCGCCTCGCGCGTCGGCACCACGCTGGAGGGCATCGTCACGGGCGTCGAGGAATTCGGAATTTTTGTGCAGGGCATCGAGCTACCGGCCGAGGGGTTGGTGCACGTCAGCTCGCTGGCCGACGACTATTATCGCTTCGACCGCAAGAGTCACACGCTCACCGGCAATCGTGCGGGCAACACGCTACGGCTGGGCGACCAGGTGACGGTCGTCGTGGCCCGCGTCGACGTCGATCGCCGCGAGTTGGATTTCCGCCTCGTGGGTCGCAGCCGAAGCACGCCGAAGCCGAAGCGCATCGGCACGAAGCACGAGCGCAACGAACGAAAGTCCAAGCAAAAGGCCAAGCACGGCGCCAAAGGAAAGGACAAGCGGCGGCGCAAGTAGCGGCTCTCTGAGCAGCGTCCGCCGCACGCGGCCCTGGCACGTCGGCGGCAATGCGGTACAATATCCCTGCGGTCACGCCTGCTGTCGTGACCGTCGCTTTCGTCTTGGCAACTCACGGACACTCGAACGCCGATTGGATCCCCGGTGGTCCTTAAGGGGCGAGCGTCCAGCACACGCTTCTGGGATCTCCGCCCGGATGACCGGCAATCTTGCGCACACTCCGCTCTTCGAATGGCATGCCACCCACGGCGGGCGGATGGTCGACTTCGCCGGTTGGGCGATGCCCGTCCAGTACGCGTCGATCGTGGCCGAGCACACGGCCACGCGGACGGCCGTAGGGCTGTTCGACGTTTCGCACATGGGCCGCTTTCGCATCGCCGGACCGGACGCCGAGTCGCTGTTGGATCGCATCGTCACGCGCCGCGTCGCCGGCATGAAGCCCGGACAGATTCGCTATGCGCTGGTGACCAACGACGCCGGCGGAATTCTCGACGACGTGCTGGTCTATCATCTGGCCGACCGCGAAGGGCACACGTTCTATCATCTGGTGGTCAACGCCAGCAACCGCGCGAAGATCTGGAACTGGCTGGAACAGCATCGCGGCGGCGCGCAAGTCGAATTGACCGACACGACCGTTGCCACGGCCATGATCGCCGTGCAAGGTCCCCGCGCGTTGGAAATCGTGCGGCCGCTAACCGAAGTCGACGCCGCTCGCTTGCGCTACTACACCGGCGAAATGACGGCCATCTCCGGCGGACACGCCATCATCAGCCGCACCGGATACACGGGCGAAGACGGCTGCGAGCTGATCGTGCCCGCCTCCGCCGCGCTCGAAATCTGGGAAAGACTCGAAAACGCCGCCGGACAGTTTGGCGGCATGGCCGCGGGTTTGGGCGCCCGAGACACGTTGCGTCTGGAAGCCGCCATGCCGCTCTACGGCCACGAGTTGAACGAGGACATCCAGCCGTTTCAGGCCGGCCTGGGCTTCGCGGTCGATCTGGAGCAGCGGACGTTTCCCGGACGCGACGCGCTGGCAACGCTGCGCGACGACGTGCGGGCGCCGCGCCGCGCCGGCTGGAAGCTTAGCGGCAAGCGCGTGCCGCGCGAGGGCTATCCCCTGCTGGCCGGCGACGAGCCGGTGGGCCACGTCACCAGCGGGACGTTCTCGCCCACGTTGGGCGCGCCCATCGCCATGGGCTACGTCCGGCCCGATCTGGCGGTGGCGCACACCTCCGTAATGATCGACGTACGCGGCACGCGCGTCCCGGCGCAATGCGTGTCGCTCCCCTTTTATCGACGAACTTCGTAAGCGCATCCATCTCTGCAAAAGGAAGAAAACGTGCAGCCCCAAGATCTGTTGTATGCCAAGACGCACGAATGGACCCATCTGGCCGAGGAAGATGGTACGAAGATTGCCACGGTCGGCATCTCGCACTTCGCCGTCGAGGCGCTCACCGACCTGGTCTATCTGGAACTGCCCGAGGTGGGACGCCAGGTGAAAGCGGGCGAGTCGTTCGGCGAGATCGAAAGCGTCAAGGCCGTGAGCGACTTGTACAGCCCCGTGACCGGCGAGGTCTTGGAGGTCAACCGCGCGCTGCCCGACAACCTGGGCCTGTTTCAGGACGATCCCTACGGCGAAGCCTGGATCGCGAAGATCCGCGTCACCGACGAGGCCAGCCTGCGAGACTTGCTCGATCACAATGCCTACGAGAAGCAATGCGCCGAAGAGGGGCACTAGCAGTCTGTTGCATTGACGTCGCAGGGCGCCATGCTCTCACGTCGCGAGTGCGGCGGGTGCGCATGCTCACGAGAGCGTGAGACGGCACCCCGTGCAAACTGACTGACGATCCACTCGCGCGTGACAAATCTACTCCATACTCCACGACAGCCCAACTCCTCATGCCCTATATTTCCAACACGCCGGAAGACCAGCGGGCCATGCTCGCAACGATCGGGCTTTCGAGCATCGATGACTTGTTCGATTCGATCCCCGCCGAGCTGCGCTTACAGCGGCCGCTGAAGATTCCTCCGGCCCTGTCGGAAATGGAGCTTTCGGCGCACCTGATGGCGCTGGCGGCCAGGAATCAACCAGCCGGCGAAAAGGTCTGCTTTCTCGGAGGCGGCAGCTACGATCACTTCATTCCGGCCGTCGTCGACTATGTCGCCTCGCGCGGCGAGTTCTACACGTCCTACACGCCCTATCAGCCCGAAGCCAGCCAAGGCAACTTGCAGGCATTCTTCGAGTATCAAACGCTGATCACGCAGTTGACCGGCATGGACGTCTCAAACGCCAGCTTGTACGACGGCGGCAGCGCCGCCGCCGAGGCCGTGCTGATGGCCGTCAGCTCGACCAAGCGCCACGGGCGCGTGGTCACCGCCGCCAGCGTACATCCCGAGTATCGGCGCATTCTGCAAACCTATCTGGCCAACCTGGGCATCGAGCTGGTCACCGTCGGCACGCCCGCGGGGACGATCAAGCCGGCCGAGCTGCGCAACGCCGTCAACGGCGACACGGCCTGCGTGCTGTTTCAGCAGCCGAATTTCTTCGGATGCTTGGAGCAAGTCGACGAGCTCGTGCAGATCGCGCACGACGCCGGCGCGCTGGCGGTCGTATCGGTCGACCCCATCAGCCTGGGACTGCTCAAGCGGCCGGGCGACTACGGCGCCGACGTCGTCGTGGCCGAAGGACAAAGCCTGGGCAGCCCGATGTCGTTCGGCGGGCCGTACCTGGGGATCATGGCCTGCCGCGAAGCGTTCGTACGGCGGATGCCGGGACGGATCGCCGGCGAGACGGTCGACCGGCGCGGCAAGCGGTGTTTCGTGCTGACCTTGCAAACGCGCGAGCAGCACATTCGCCGCGAGAAGGCCACCAGCAACATTTGCACGAACCAAGGGCTTTTTGCGCTGCGCGCCACCGTCTATCTGGCGGCCCTGGGTCCCCACGGCTTGCGCGAAACGGCCGAGCTCTGTCTGCGCAAGGCCCGCTATGCCCAGCGACGTTTGACGACCGAGTCTCCGCTGCAAGCGGCGTTTGCACACCCCACGTTCAAAGAGTTCGTCCTGCGCCTGCCCGGCGGCAACGTGCAACAACGCCTTGAGCGCGCTTGCGAGCAGGGCTTTCTGGCCGGCGTGCCCTTGGGACGCTGGTACCCGGAGTTGGCCGATTGCTTGCTGGTTTCAGTGACGGAAAAGCGGACCAAGAGCGAAATCGACGCGCTGGCGGCCTGCTTGCAGCAAGCTTAACAACCCACCAAGAGCAACACACGATGCGCAACACGCGAGCCACGCAACTATTATTCGAGCAATCGCGCCCCGGCCGCCGCGCCACGCTGCTGCCCGAGTGCGACGTGCCGGAGACGCCGCTGGAGGAACTGCTGCCGGCCACAGCGCTGGCGGCGGCGCCACTTCCCTTGCCCGAACTGACCGAACCCGAGTTGGTGCGCCACTTCACCAATCTGTCGACGCAGAACATGTCGGTCGACACGCACTTCTATCCGCTCGGCTCGTGTACCATGAAGTACAACCCGAAGCGCAACGAGCGGTTGGCTGCGCTCGGCGGCCTGATCGACCTGCATCCCTACCAGCCGGAGTCGACCGTGCAAGGCCTGCTCGAATTGCTGTTCGGTTTTCAGCAGATGCTGGCAGAGATTAGCGGGCTGCCGGCCGTTTCGCTGCAACCGGCCGCCGGCGCGCACGGCGAGTTGACCGCCCTGCTGGTCGCCAGCGCCTACTTTCGCCAGCGCGGCCAACAGCGCGGCAAAGTCTTGGCGCCCGACAGCGCTCACGGCACCAATCCGGCCAGCGCCAGCATGGCCGGCTTCGACACCGTCAGCGTCAAGAGCACGCCGGCCGGCTACGTCGACATGAACGACCTGGCCGCCCGGCTCGACGAAACGACCGCCGTGTTCATGATCACCAACCCCAACACACTGGGCATGTTCGACCGGCAGATCGCCGAAATCGCCAAGCGCGCGCACGACGTCGGGGCGCTCATCTACCTGGACGGCGCCAACATGAACGCCATCCTGGGCATCTCGCGGCCCGGCGACTTCGGCGCCGACATGATGCACTTCAATCCGCACAAGACCTTCAGCGGTCCGCACGGCGGCGGCGGTCCCGGCGCAGGTCCGATTGCAGTGACCGAGGCGCTGGCCCCCTATCTGCCCGTGCCCGTCATCGAGCGCCACGGCGAGCGTTATCGGCTGAGCTACGATCGGCCCAAGTCAATCGGCCAGGTGCGCAGCTTCTTCGGCAACGTGGGCGTGCTGGTGCGGGCATATGCCTACCTTCGCACGCATGGCCCGGAGGGGCTCAAGCGCGTGGCCGAGAACGCCGTGCTCAACGCCAACTACCTTTTGAGCAAGGTGAAACACATCTTTCCCGTGCCGCAGGGAGACCGCTGCATGCACGAGTTCGTGGCCAGCGGGCAGAAGCTCAAGACCGACCGCGGCGTGTCGGCCATGGACGTGGCCAAGCGCCTGTTGGATTACGGCTTTCACGCCCCGACCGTGTATTTCCCGCCGATCGTGCGCGAAGCGATGATGATCGAGCCGACCGAGACCGAGACCAAGGAAACGCTCGACGCGTTCGCCGAGACCCTGTTTCGCATCAGCGACGAACCGGCCGAACTGCTGCACGAAGCGCCGCACACCACGCCGATCAGCCGCCCGGACGAAGTCCGCGCGGCGCGGCAGGCCGTGTTGTCGTGGAGCCCGCCAACGTGACCGCGCTCGATTGTCGCTGGCTGGTCGAGGGCGCGCATCCGGGCACGTGGCAGATGGCCGTCGACGAGGTGCTGTTGGAATCGGCCGCCGCCAGCGGCCTGGCGACTCTACGCTTCTATCGTTGGTCGCAGCCCACCCTGTCGCTGGGGTATTTCCAGCCCTATGCCGCTCGGGAGTCGCATGCCGGCAGCCGCAATTGCGCCGTCGTGCGCCGGCAAACGGGCGGGGGCGCGATCCTGCACGATCGCGAGTTGACGTACAGCCTGGCCGTTCCCTGCGCCCATCCGCTGGCGGCCGATGCTGCCCGCCTGTACGAGGCGGTACACGACGCTTTGATCGAAGTCTTGGCCGGGCAACGACTGGAGGCGCGGCGGCGGGCGGTTTCGCACGAGCAAGCGTCCTGGCAACCCTTCCTGTGCTTCCAGCGGCGATCGGCGGGAGACGTGCTGCTGGCCGAGAGTAAGATCTGCGGTAGCGCCCAGCGGCGCCGTCGCGGCGCGATCTTGCAGCACGGCAGCCTGCTGTTGGCACGTTCGCCCTGCGCAGCGGAGTTGCCGGGCATCGAGGACCTGGCCGGCCGCACGTGCGACGTTGGCGAAATCATCGACAACTGGGGGCGCGCGATTAGCCGCGCGCTCGGGCTAGCACTGCACGCCGGCAAGCTTTCGGAGGGAGAAATCGAGGCCGGCAAGCGACTGGAGCGCGAGAAATACGCTCAACTTGGCTGGACCGCGCGACGATAACGCGTCAGTGGGAACTTTGCCGGTCGGCTGCCTTTGCGGACCTGCGCAAGGGGTAAGGAGGCTGCCATTTTTTGATTTGCTTCGCGCCGCTAGAACTGACATAATAGGATGTTGTGTCGCGCCGGACGTAGGCACACTTCCAACAGAGAACGGCTGGCGCGCGACCGATCGGTCAAGTCTGCAAGGGCTCATACGGCACTATCGCTATCGTACGGGTTCTATTCTCATCAGTGCCTTTGCGGAGTTGGGCGGAACGATGGACTTGAAGCTGAAAGTACTTGAGGGAAAAAGTGCTGGCCAGGAGATTCCGGTTCGCGGCAAGAAATTCTTCATCGGCCGCGCCGAGGATTGCCATATGCGACCGGGCAGCGATTTGATTAGCCGACACCACTGCGTATTGTTGGTGGAAGACGGATACGTCGGCGTGCGCGATTTCGGCAGCAAGAACGGCACCTACATCAACGACGAGCGCGTCACCGGTGAGCGCGAGTTGAAACCGGGCGATCGATTGTCGGTGGGGCCGTTGCGGTTCGAAGTGTGCATGGATCACGGCCTGGCCGCCAAGAAGCGCCCGCCCGTAGTTGACATCAAGGAAGCTGCCTCACGCGCTGCGCAGGACGCCTCGAAGGATCCGTTCGACGTGGCCGGCTGGCTCAACGACGAGCCCACCGACGAAACGGTGTCCGGAGACACGCACACGGTCAACCTGTCGGAGACCGATTCAATTCGCGTCGATGCCGCCGCGGAAACCTCCGCCATGGCCGAGCCGGATGCCGACGACGACACGACCGCCAAGCCGCCCCACAAGCGCACGCCCGGCAAGTTGCCGCCCATGGCCAACGCTTCGAAAGACAGCCAGGAAGCCGCCGCGGCCATGCTCAACAAGCTGCGCCGCCGCCGCTGAACCTGGTTGGCGCCTTGCCCGCTCGCCGGCTGGCGAGTTACTGTTTAGCGAGCGGGGCGCCGTCGGCCTGGTCGCCCGCAGTGTCCATCTCCCTCGCCACCAAGGAGCCTGCAGCCATGGCCCCCGATGAAGAAACGATCAAGCGCCGCTACCGAGAGTTCCTCGACCTGATGCCGCTGACGATGAACATCGCCGGTTTGCCGGTCAGCGAAAGTCCGTACAACTTTTCCGCCGATCAAATGGAAATCCGCACGCACACGCTGTCGATCGCCTTTAAGTTCGCCAAGCAACTGGCCCGCGAGTGCGTGGCCGGCGAAAACTGAGTGTCTCGGCGTGCGAGGTACATTCCGGCGGTATCTGCCGCGAGCCGGCCCACGGTCCCGTTGATCCGCCCGCGGCCGGCAACCTATACTTGGTAAGCTGGCAAGTTCGCGGGATTGGTAGGACCGCTGACGTGGCGGTTTTTGGGAGTCGCAACGGTCCATGAGAGCTCAACGACCCAAGCCGAAGGATGCCGCACTCTTGGGGCTGGCCTTCGACGCCGACGACGGCCACACCCGCTTGACGCGCGGCAAGAACTTCGTGCTCCTTGGCGGCTCGGAAGAGACGCACTCGGTCATGCAGGAAACGGCCGTCAAGGTCAACGAGCACCTCGATCGCCAGGGGCGCCGGCTCGAGGACGTCTCGCTGGGCGAGTTGCGCGACATCTGCCAATCGGTCCGCCGCTAGCATTCCCGGGCGCAGAGACGATTCCCTCGATATCGCTCCCTTCCGCCCCGACCGGTTTCTGGCCGGCCGGGTCTGGGCAACGCCCTGCGGCGGGCCAAAACGCACGCGTTTTTCGCACGGTTCGTGGCAATTCCGCTCGTTCTGCGCTAGAATATCCTTGCTCCCCAGGCCGTGGCGTTGAAACCGGATGCCCTCTCCGGCGGTAATTACCTTTAGCCGACCTGCCGTTTGAAGGAACCGAACGTGTCCGACAACGTGCGCGAGTTGGTCGGCCGCTGCCTGCGCGGCGATCAGACTGCCATGGTGCAGTTGGTCGATTTGTACCGCGGCCAGGTATTCGGCCTGTGTTACCGCATGCTCCGGCATCGCCAGGATGCGGAGGATGTGACCCAAGAGAGTTTTGTGCGGGCGTTGCGCGGACTGCACACGTGGGACGACCAGCGGGAGTTTCTGCCGTGGTTGTTGGCCATTGCCGGCAACCGCTGCCGCACGCAGTTGGCGGCGCGGATGCGGCGGCCCAACACCACGTCGCTGGTCGATCACGTGAGCGACGACGCGGTCGAAGTGATCGCGGCACGCAACCTGGCGGAAGAAGTCGAACTGGCGCTTGGCAACCTGCGCGAGGAATATCGCCAGGCGTTTTTGCTGTTTCATCAGCACGAGTTGAGCTATGCACAAATCAGCACCACGCTCAATTGCCCGCTGGGAACGGTAAAAACCTGGGTCCATCGGGCGCGGCGCGAGTTGGTGGCACAATTGAAGCATCGTGGGGTCGTACAGGAGTCGCGGCATGCAGTGCGAAGAGTTTGAAGATCGAATCAATGCGGTGTTGGACGAGCGGCGCCGCCCCCAGTGGGACGCCGAGTTGAGCCTGCACTGCGAAGCTTGCGGCGATTGCCGCAAACTGGCGGAAACGTACGATCATCTGCTCGATGGCTTCTGCGCGCTGACGACGCCGGAGTGTCCGGACGATCTGGCGCTGCGCGTGCTGGTCGATCTGCAAAACGAACGCGCGCCGCGGCGGCGATTCACGCGCCGCGCGGGCCTGATGGCGATGG
>JBGSYQ010000115.1:0-2554 GCA_041750795.1 Pirellulales bacterium
GCCGGGGCCGTTGCGGCGAGTCGTCGGGATCGGGCTTGTCGGACCGCGGTTGGCCTTCGTCCTTGGGCTTGCCGGGCTCGGGTTCGTGCTCCCGCTTGGAACCGGCCGTCGCCAATTCAGCCAACTCGGCCGCCGCGTGTACTCCGCGCAGGCGCACCAGCACGTCGTACACTTCGCCGCGGTGCCGATAGGCCAACGGCACGCGCCATCCCTTGGGAAAGATGCCCAGCACGTTCTTGAAGGCGTTGACGGTCGTAATGTCACGGCCGCCGAAGCGCAACACTTCGTCGCCATAGCGCAGTCCACGGCGAAACGCGTCGGAATGTTCCAGAATGTCGTCCACCACCACACGACCGTCGCCGCTGCTGCGCACCACCGCGCCCAGCGTCGCGTGATCGACCACGCGCCCGCTTTTCAGATGGCCGAGGAAATTCTTGATCTGGTTGATCGAAATCGCATAGCCGACACCGACGTTTACGCGCCCGCGTTTCTCGAACGAACCGCGCCCGTTGATGCCGATGACGCGCCCCTGGGCATCGAACAAAGGTCCGCCCGAATTGCCCGGATTGATCGCCGCGTCGGCTTGCAGGCAGTCGGCGTACTCCAAGATCGTGCCGGCCGGGTACTGATAGCGATGGACCCCGGAAACCACGCCGTAGGCCACGCTGGGATGAAAATCGGTAGCCAGCAAAAACGGGTTGCCGATGGTGAAGCACCAGTCGCCGACTTTCACCTGGTCGCTATCGGCCATCTCGGCATAGGGAAAATCGTCGCGCCCCAACAACTTGATCAGCGCCACGTCGCCGGTTGGATCGATACCCACAATCACGGCGTCGTACAGCTTGCCGTCGGCCATGCCGCATTCCATGGCAATGCCGGCCTCGTTCGTCACGTGAAAGTTGGACAGCGCATAACCGTCCGGCGAAATGACCACCCCCGAGCCACCGCCTTGGCCCGCGTTGGCAAAGATGGCCACCGCGGCCCCACTGGCGCGCTCGACCACGGCCACGCGGTCGGACTCGGCCTGGAGCACTGCGGGGTCGACCTGTGCCCAGGCGACCGCCGGCGTCCCTAACAGCATCCCTGCAATCGTCAACAAACCCTTCATGGTTTCTCTCGATCAGTCTGGAGGTGAACTCCCGCCCTGTGTCTCACTTGGTGACGCGCGCCTCGCACAAATGGATCCGATCGCCCACGTCTTGCGCCGGGCCATAGTCGGCCACGATCTCCAGGCGGCGGGCGCCGCCCAACTCCAATTCTAGCTCCCGGGCCGGCTCGCCGCCGCGCACTTCCCCCTGCCACAGCGTCTTGCCGTCGGCCTTGATCGCCAACGTGGCATCGCCGGTGGCGCGCACGTCGTCATCGATGCCAACCACGGCCTTGAACACCCGAAACTTGCCCGGCAACCGATAGGTCAACGTGGTGCGACTTTGCAGGGCAAGTCCTTTGCGATAGGTCGTTCCGTCCAGCGCCAGCGGCTGGTTCTCGAAACCGGCGTCGCGCCGGTATGCGTAGTACTCGTCCAAGACCGGCAGTGCCTGCCGAAAGCCAAAGTACGGCTCGTATTCCATGCGCTCGGGATCCAGGTCGCTCAAATAAGCGATCTTTCCTGCGCTAAAGTCCACCCGTGTGACCTCATCCAGCGGCAGCGTCAAGGCGATTCCGCCGGGCGTCACCAAGTTGAGTCGCCCCTCGTCGAGCCTGGCGCTGGCGATCACCATGCGCGATTCGTCAAGCGTGTTCACCTGGCCGACCGGTTCCGCCAGATCGGCGGCCGAGGCGGGGTGAAAGTAGACCACGCCTTCCAGCTTCGCGCGCTTCACCGGAATGGTCTCGCCGTCGAATTCGAAGTCGCACGTCTCGGCCGTCAGATCGCGCACTACCCCTTCCAGAAAATCGAGCGCCTGCCCCTTGCGCACCACGACCAGGTCGCCCGCAGCGACCGAGTGCGTGATATCGGACCATTGCTTCGTGCGCTGGCCTTCGTCGACGCCCGGTGGCGCAAATCGCACCCAGCGAATCGCGCGGGTGGGAATCTCCAGCTTGTCGCCGTTGGTCAAAGTGACGGCCGCGGTTCCCTTCGTCACCAGGTAATCGACGGCCGCCAGGCCCGAGCCGTCAGCCAGTTCGACCCACAGCGCCGCCTTCGATGCGGGGGGCACGGCCGCACTGGTCCGCGATAACGTTGCCAGCGACTCCAGTGCAAAGGCCGTGTCTCCCTGCTCGGTCTGGAGCACTGCCTGCTGGTCGTCGAGCGCGACGAGCCGACCCGCGGCCGTGCGACCGTCGAGGGTCGCCGCTTCGAATTCCGGCGCCGCTGCACCAAACGCCGCGGCGGTCATGAGCATCCAAATCAACACCATGGTCACCTATTGGTCGCGGCCTTCGCTGCCGTCGTTGGCCAGCTTGCGAAAATACTGTTCGATCATATCGCGGTAATGCGAGGGAAACTCCTTGCCGATCTGCTGCAGGGCCTCTTGCCGTTCGTGCGGGGGCAATTCTCCCCAACCGTCTTTGTTGCCCACCGGCTTGTTCGCCACGTCGCCCGGCGCCT
>JBGSYQ010000116.1:0-2859 GCA_041750795.1 Pirellulales bacterium
CGCTCGGCGTGGCGCTGGGCCCAGGCAAGATGCTCGGCAAACAGCGCTTGCGGGTCCGAGTCGGGCACGAAGTTGAGGTCGTAAACGAGATTGCTGTGCTCGCCGGGACTGTCGGGCAACAGCTCCGTGGCCTTGCGGCGCGCCTCCAGCGCCTCCTGGGCACGACCTTCGAGCGACAGCGCGGTCGCAAGATTGGAGTACAGCTCGCCTAGATGCGGCGCGTACTGGAGTCCCTTGCGGGCGCACTGCTCGGCCGCGTCCGGCTCCCCCAGATCGGAATATACCACGGACAGATTGTTGTAAGCGTCGGCGCAATCGGGTTGCAGCCGGATGGCTTCCTGATAGGCCTCGACCGCCTCGAGCAAGCTGCCTTGCGCGCGGTGCAAGTTGCCGCTGCTGACATGCCCCGCCGGCCATTCGGGATGCGCGGCGACGACGCGTTGGTAACATTCCAAAGCTTCGTCGAACCTGCCGCGGCGCTCGAGCAAGTTGCCGTAACTCACCAGCACTTTGCCGGAGTTCGGCTCACGGGCCAGCGCCTCGCGATAAGCGGCCAGCGCTTGGTCGATTTGGCCGCGGGACGCGAGCACCAAAGCGGCGTTGAAGTGGGGCTCCGCCAGCTTCGCATCGGCGTGCATCGCTCGGCCAAAGCAGGACAGGGCATCGTCGAATCGATCCCGATCTTTGAGCAGGACGCCCAGGTTGTTCAGCGCCAACGCCTGGCGAGGGTTGATGCGCAGCGATGCTTCGTACGAGGCGGCCGCTTCGTCATATTGGCGCAGCCGCTGCTGCAATACGCCCAGCGCGAAATGAAACTCGCTGCGCCGGGGATGGTGCGCGAGCCCGCGCTGATAGCAGGCCGCTGCCTCGGCCAGGCGGCCCTGCGCACAGAGCGCCGCTGCTAGGTTGTCGACAGCGGGCGCCAACTTGGGATTGAGAGCGAGCGCTCGCTCGAAATGGCCAATGGCGCCGGACGTATCGCCCCGCTCGGTCAGCACCAGCCCCAGCCGGTCGAAGGCGTCGGGATAGCTGGCGTCCAGTCGCAACGCCTCCTGATATTCGGCAATGGCCCGGTCCAGTTGCCCCTGCCGGCGGTACACGTCGCCCAGGCGCAAATGCGTGGGCGCGGAGCCCCCTTCGAGTTGCAATGCCTGGCGGTAGGATCGTTCGGCCTCGACGAACTTGCCGAGTACGGAATAAACCTCGCCCAGATTGAAGTGAAAGGCCGGATCGTTGCCGCGCACGGTGATCGCACGTTCGATCCACTGTGCGGCGCTCTCGTGCTGGCCGGATTGATGCGCGGAGACGCCCAACAGGTGCAGCGCATCGGCATGGCGCGGCGCTTCGCGCAGCACCTGCTGATATAGCTTGGCCGCCTCGGCAATGCGGCCGGCGCGATGGTGCGCAAAGGCGATTTCAAACGCTTGATCCGCGGTGGACATGGCGTCGTACGAGCAATGACCAGGTTCGAAGGCAAGGGACGTTGGCGCCGGATGACGCCGGACAGACCGGCAAACCGCGCCGCCGAGCTCTCTATCAAGGATAGCAGCCCGTCGAAACGCTCAACAGGCCGCGACCCCGCCGACCGGCGCGGGCGTGGCGCTAGTGGCAACTTTGCAAGGCCGCACCCCCGCGTGATACACTGGAGGCTCGGAACTGGCTGACGCCGCGCGGGCGTCCTGCTTCGTGGGTTATTTCCAGCCCTTTTGTGGCGCGGCGCGCCAACCGCTTTGGTGCGCCGCCGGCGATCTCGATGCCCATTTCCACCGACGATTTCTGGAAGCTGACCGTGGCCAGCGGGCTGTTGCCCCCGGAGCGATGCCGCGAGTTGCACGCTCAGTTCGCCGGGCTGAAGGGCGCCAAGGCGCAAGCCAATGCGGGCACGCTGGGCGAGTGGCTCGTCGCCTCCGGCGTTCTCACGCGCTATCAGGTCGCCGTGCTGGCGTCGGGCAGGCCCGGCCCGTTCGTGTTCGGCGACTTCGTCATCGTCGAACGGATTGAACAAGGGCGATTGGCGAAGTGCTTTCGTGCCCGCTATCAAGGCGCGCAGCCGGCGCTATTGATGTTCGCCGCAGGCAGCGCCGACAGTCCGGCCGAAACGCGCGCCTTGATGGACCAGCTCGCGGCGGCACGCGGCATCAAGAGCCCGCACGTGGCGCGGGTTTACCAGTTTCAAGCCGCGTCGCGGCCCCCGTATTTCGTGATCGAGAACTTGCGCGGGCAAAGCATGCGCGAAGCCTTCGATCGAGACAAGCTCTCGCCCAGCGCCGCCTGCCGTGCGGGGTTTCAGGCCGCCTTGGGGCTGGTGGCCATGCACGAGCAACGTGCCGCGCACGGCAACCTGTGCCCCGACAACGTCTGGCGCGACGAATTGTCATCGCTCAAGCTGCTGCACTTTCCCTTGGCCCGGCCGGCCTGGGGCGATGAACGACTGAAACCGGCCTTGGCCGACTACCTGGCGCCGGAGCTCAACGACGCGGAGCGTGCGCCCGACGCGCTGAGCGACATCTACGGCCTGGGCTGCATGCTGTACGAGTGGATCTCCGGTCGCGTGCCTTTTCCCGGCGGCACGATCGCCCAGAAGCGCGCGCGTCATGCCAGCGAAGTGCCGGAACGCCTCGACCACTTCGTGCCGGGCGTCAGCGAAGAGTTGGCCGACCTGGTCGCGGAGATGTTGGACAAGGAAGTCATGCTGCGCGCCGCCACCGCCAGCCACGTCGCCCACTTGCTGTCGCCCTTCACCTCCGACGTGACCGAGCGACGCACGGCCGTGCCGCCTCGCCAGAGCCCGCAGAAGATTGCTCCGGGCTACGGCGCCTGGCACGAACCGGGATGGCAGGCGCCGCCGAAGCAAGCACC
>JBGSYQ010000117.1:0-25633 GCA_041750795.1 Pirellulales bacterium
GGGAAGTGATGCACATATTATCTCACAGAAGTGCAAAAAGCGCAAGTGCCTGACTTCATGGCCTGTCGAGCGTGCAAAAGATTACCCAACCCCATTTCCTTCCCCCGTCAAAGCGTTACCCATGTTTCTCATCACGGACAGCAGTTCGGTCCGAGTAGCATGAACGTCTGCGGCGCTCGAGAAACATTGAGCCTCAACAACGTCTCGGTCACGATCGTGCCGTGGTCTTGGGACAGCGCGGAGCGTTTAGAAGTACGACACGAGTTCGCCATCCCGATTCGTGTCGAGAGTAATACAGTGCCACGAACCGCCCAGGGTCCGCCCGTGCCGATACCTCAATGGCACCACCGTCAAATGACGTTTCTCTAGCGCTCGCATCAAGGGAAGCTGGATTTCGTCGACGATCACCGTCTCTGGATCGAGCATGAGCACGTTGCGGCCAATCCCGTCGTTCGATGCGAGCGGATACGGCAAACCATAATCCCGGACCGGCATGACCTCATCCACGATGACGCGATCCCAGGAAGCAAACTGCGGTGGAAGGTTGTCCGGACGAACCTTCACGGGATCGACCAGGATCACTCCTGGGCGAAGTGGAATCAGCGTGACGTCCACGTGGTCCCGGCCGATCGACATGGGATGGACCTGTACGTGCTTGTCCACGAATCGTTGCAGCGTTGCCTTCAGCCATTGGCAGGCCCGGAGATTCGCGGAGCGGTTGACGTCGATTAAGACGTCCAGACCGACCCGAACGCAATTCGCCGCGTCGAAGATGATTTCGGACTCGCGTAACATACCGCGGCCGAGAGTCGCTTCGGTGAGCATGGGCTTGGGCGCTGCAATGACATGCGCACCCCCCTGTAGGTATTGGTCGATCAGCGTGCGAAACGGGAACGTCTCGAAATACCGAGACCGGCAAGGCGAAGGGGTCTCGATCATAAGGTCGCCGAAGTCGAGCAGCGAGTCCCTCGGCATCAGCGAATAGAGCTGAGTCGAGGACCAGAACGGGCTCCTGATCGGCAGCGTCGAGTCCCACGGCTGGGGGCGATGGACGTCGACGCCGAAATCACGTAGCACTGACGCCAGCCGGGAAATGTCCTCCTCGATTTCATCAATCAGCAACTGAGGCACCGGTCCCACCGCGCGCCGTCTTAACTCCCCGTCCGGCGGAGGCTGAAAGAAGTGCTCGAGGCTCACATCGATTTCAGGATGATTCGCTCCAACGGGCGATCCGATAATGATCGATCGTAGCTTGCTGAACTCATCACACGAGTGCAGCGCATGGCGGCGTGGATCGTTCCAGCCGAAACGTGCGTATAGACGGCGGTTGTTTGTAGGGAGCGGTGCCCGACACGCACACCGGTCGCATAGCACGTCATCAGCATCGTGTGTGTCTTGAGGCGGTGACGCGCATTGAGGAGCTGGGCCACTTCTTCCCGACTCAGAACTACCGGGAGTCTCTTCTCCGACTTGGCGCAGACCAGGTTCTCCATGGCCCAATCGCGGCCCAGCGTGACCTGGTAGAAGAACTTCAGGCCCGAGTGAACGACGTTGTAGGTGTTGGGGGCGACGTGTCGCTCCTTGACCAGGTACAGCAGATACTCGCGAACCTGCTCGCGGTCGAGCTGATCCGGAGACGTGCGAAAATGCTGAGCAAGCTGAACGACCGCTCGGACGTAGTTCCGCTGCGTAAGTTTTGCCAGATTCCGCATCCGCATGTCGTCGATCATTCGCTGGCGTAGTGGGGTCATGGTCTTGCTCCTTGTGAGAATGAAGTGTGGAGGTGAGTTCACAGCGTGTCTTGTTTTGACGCGTCGTGATCAAGACCGCCATCATTTGCCGTCCTGTCAAGCTGGAGGCCCAACGGGGATACCCTTGCTCACCCAACCGCCAGGTCGCACTTGCGCTCGCAGCAGCAGAGCTGGTATGCTTCGCCTAACCCACTTTAGGTGCAGTGAAAAATCGCCCCGCAGAACAGCACCGGCCGGCAGTCAAACCGCGACATGGGTCAAGCGAGACTCGAACCGAACCTATCGCATCGAAGCCACGCCACGATTCGCGCCAGCCGTCAAGTCAGAATCTCATTCCCGCGTTTGAGCCGACTGGCGCGCTGACCGACCGGGAGCTTCGTCGACGACTGACCGAGGCCTGCCACGCTTGGCTGGGCCGCTCGGCTTCACACGACACGCGGCAGAACTACGCCCGCGACTTGCGCCAGTTCCTCGCCTTCCTTGGCGTGTCACACCGTCGGCTGGAGGCGTTGATCGACATCCGGCCGTCGCACGTCGCCGCCTGGCGCGACCGACTGCGGGAACGAGGGCTGACCAACAGCTCAATCCGCCGCAAAATGACCGCCTTGCGGTCACTGTTCAGCTACCTGCAAACCTACGACTACACGGGTGCCAATCCCGCGCACGGAGACTTCGTTGAGGCGCCGGCAGTTCCACGCGACGGCAAGACCGTTGGCCTGACGCCTGAGGATTGCCGCCGGCTCATTGACGCGCCTGACCCGTTAACGCCGGTCGGTGCGCGCGATCGGGCAATCCTGGCTCTCTTGGCCTATAGCGCTTGCCGTGTCGGTGAGGTGGCACGACTGCGCATCGCCGACTACAAGACGACGGGCGGACACCGGATCCTGGAGGTTTATGGGAAAGGCGGCAAGGAGCGTCGTGTCGCGTTGCACCCTGAAGCGACAGAGCGGCTCGAAGAATGGATCAACGTGGCGGGTCTTCAAGGAAACGCTGACGGTCCGCTGTTCCGAGCCGCACTCACGGCGCGGGCCGAAGGCCGCGATGGCTTCCGTACGACGCCACTTACCCGCCGGGCGATCCAGTATCTCGCGAAGCGCTACGCCCAACGCCTCGGGCTTGACTCGGCCGTCACGGTCCACTCATTCCGCGTGACGGCGCTGACCACCGCCCGCGAGCAAGGCGCGGACATTATCGACTTGCAGGACTTTGCTGGCCACGCCGATCCGCGCACGACGCTCACCTACGTTCGCCAGCGCGACCGGTTGAGCAAATCGCCAGCGTACGTGCTAGAATACTGACCACTATGTTCTACATTTCGCAGGCCGTCAACGACATGCCTGCGATGAGCCAAGCATTGGAGATGCCATAATGGAAGAACCGGTAGTTCCAGTCGATATAAAAGCGAGATACGACACTTGGTTCTCTCTCTGGAAGAATTCCGTCAAGATCTACTATGGGTTTGGTGTGCTAGGGGTTGGTTCTTCGGCCTTTGCAGCAGCCGTAGGCGGCGATGTGGCGCGCTACCTCGCTGCCGTGTCTGGTGTTTGTATAGCAGTGCTTGGATTTGTCGCTCCCGAAAAGCGATACCTAAAGTTCGTGCGCGCTTGGCGGATCCTGGATATGGCCCTGATGAAATTCAAGCTCGGCAAGGCTACCATCGATGACTTGATTGCGTCGGTGGACAAGGGCGAAGCCTTGATCACCGAGTTTGAAGAGCAAAATCAGTGACGATGCGAAGTCTCATTCTGCGTCCCACCAAATCTAGGCGTTGAGAGGCCTCAAACGCCGAAACGCTCTCGTCCTACCGCGAAGCGGTTTCGTTCAATAGACCTTGTGCGTCATAGACCACTTGATTTCCTCGGTGCCAACTCATTCCTCCTTTAGAAACTCAATCGGAATCCGAAGGCGATTCAACAGGCCGTCATTCAGAACAAGCTCAGCGTCCCTTGGGTGCAACGCACGAAATCCTCCTCCAACCAAGCGCAGAACCAATCCAACGGCTACGAGTTTGACTTTCCCATCGTTTCCGTGAATTTGCACCAGCTCTGTCCGAGGAATTTGTGCCCGCTCGATATCATCCGCTTGCTCTTTGATCGAGGCAAACAATGCCTCGCTGCTGCCAAAATCCTGGATGTCAGCCATATTGTAACCTCCTCCAAAAATCTGCCGTGTACTTTAACCTACAGCGCCCCGATCGACGACTCTTGCCGGACGTCAGAGCCAGCGGCAGTCCCTCGACGAATGGGGGGCAGGCCGTGAATTCCCATGCGGCTCGGGTTATTGCGGAGATGATGCTTCACGCGACCCGGCCGATATCGAGGACATGCCGGTGCGTCGCTGGCACGCGTGATAGCGCCGATCCGGAAGAACGCTCGACACAGCTTGCAGAGCGGTTGCACGGCCCCGCGATGAGACCGCCAACGCTCTCGCGGTATGCCGTCAGCACCACGCTGTCCGAGGATGCCGACGCGTGTGGGGCTTGCGCATCAGAGGTCGAAGGCAGCGGCCCGCTGGAGATCATCAAATAGGACGCCTTGAAAGCATTTGCAATGCCGGTAGGATGATATGTCCAATTCAGCAGGAAGCGACGGAAAGCATCGGGTGGCAGGCACCGAAGGTGTCAAACTAGGAAAACACGACCAACAAAGCAAACCAAGCAGAATAAGTCGGCTCGCGGCCGCGCGTAGCTTTGACTCGCTACGCTGTGGGACGCGCAGCAGCCGCCCCCCGATGAAGCCCCGCCCGGCCTGGCTACCCGAGGCATTTTTTACAGACTGGATTCCCCACCGGAGGGAATGCCCGTGACACTGTCGCCGGCCAAGCAACTGAAGGGCAAGAAGTTAGAGGGAGGATGGACAGTCCTCGACTTCGCGCTCCGTAAACCGAATGCGACTGGCAGCCACTTCTCTCAGGGCTACATCGTTGCCCACGGCGACGGCCGCCGCGGATTTCTGAAGGCCCTCGATTACACGGCCGCTCTTCAAAGTCCGGACAGTGCCTTAGCCCTTCAGGCGATGGTCAACGCCTATCTCTTCGAAAAAGCCCTGTGCGAGAAGTGTCAGCACCTGAGCCGCATCGCCAGAGCCGTCGCCAGCGGAGCGACGAAATGCAGCAACCCCTTCGACAAGGTCGAATATCTGATCTTCGAACTGGCCGACGGCGACATCCGCTCACAGCTTGACGCGCAGCAGCAGCTCGACACGGTATTCATTCACAAGATGCTGCACGGGGTCGCAACCGCGCTTTCTCAGCTACACAACGCAAATATCGCCCACCAAGATCTCAAACCGTCGAATGTGCTGGTGTTCCGCACCGCGAACATCTCCAAGATCTGCGACCTGGGCCGCGCCTGGGACAAGAACAGCCCCGCGCCCCATGACACGTGCGAGATTGCAGGCGACAGCACCTATGCCCCACCAGAACTCTACTACCGCGCCATCCCAGACGACGAACGCGCCCGACGGTTCGGCTGTGATCTATACCACCTGGGGAGCCTGATCGTATTCTGCTTTGCACGAGTCAACATCAACTCGCTCCTCGCCAAGCACCTAGCTGATGATCACCTGCCCGGCGCATGGGGTGGAACTTATGCCGAAGTCTTGCCCTATTTGCATGCCGCGATGGACGAAGCGCTCAACGATTTTCGACGCTTCGCCCCCGAGCCGCACCGCAACGAGCTGGTGCAATTCGTGGCTGAGCTTTGCAACCCCGACCCGCACCGTCGGGGTCGCTTGTATCCGTATAGCAAAGGGCTGCATAGGTACGCCTTGAGCTATTACGTCTCCCGGTTCGACCGTTTTGCCCACGAAGCACAGTTGTACCTGATCAAATCCAAGACCAGCGCGTAAACGATGTCCGAGATTAACGAGGAAAAGCAACGTCAGGTCGTCCCGCGATGGCGCAGCTTCGCCGCCGCCTCGCACTTCGGTGAGCTCGGACCGCTCCACCGCCGCGAGCCCGGCGCCTTCACGGTCGACATGCTCGCGCCAGTTCTCGAGGATTGGCGCCGGGAGCCGGGTTTGTCGGTTGCTGCCGACGTCGTATCCGCTGCCTTCTCGATCGGTCTGGGTTCCGCCGCGCGCGATGCCGCCGAGTTCATTCTCGCGACGCCAGACGCGCCACCTACCGCGGTCGAAATCGCGAAGATGTGTCTAGGTCATCGGACGCCGCAGTCCAAGGGCTATTCGATGGACCCATCTGACCAGGATGCCATTCGCAACGAGATCCATAGCAGTCGCATCCGCCTGCGAGAGTACCCCAACAATTCGGTCCGCTGGGCAGACCTCGCGTTGCTGTTCACGATGCTCGACCAGCCAAAGCCCGCCCAGCGGGCCATGCGCGTCGCCATTCAACTTGCTCCGGCGAATCGCTTTGTAGTTCGGGCGGCCAGCCGTCTCTACCTGCATCAGGACGATCCGGAGCAAGCGCATCGCGTGCTTTTGAATGCCCCCAATCTCAACCAGGATCCCTGGCTGCTCGCGGGCGAGATCGCCGTTGCCCAGGTGGCGCACCATGCTTCCCGTTCGATCAAGCGCGCTCGCCGACTGATCGAGGTCGGCGATTCTGAACCGTTCCACCAGTCCGAGCTGGCCGCCGCGCTCGCCACTCTTGAACACGAGGCCGGGGCCGTCAGAAAATGCAAACTGCTCTGTCGAGTCGCGCTCGCCGATCCCGCGGAAAACGCCCTCGCGCAAGTTGCCTGGCTGAGCAAAGATCCCGCCATTCCGTTCCAGCCGCCCGTCACATCGCGAATCGAGTCCAACGAGGCAAACGCCAGAATCGCCGTCTTCGACAGTCGCTTTTCGCGAGCTCTTGATGAAGCCAAGCGCTGGCAACTCGACCAGCCATTCTCGAGTCGACCAGCCGTTTTTGGGTCATACATTGCTTCGACCTGTCTGGAAAACTTCCAGGAAGCTGAACAGGTACTGCATCTCGGGCTGCTCTGCAATTCTGAGGAAGCCACGCTGCACAACAATCTCGCGTTTGTGCTAGCGAAACAGGACAGGCTGGATGAAGCCAAGGCGGAGTTGATGATTGGTTTCAGCCACATAGACAAAGGCCCGAATGGCAACAGCCAGCGAATCTGTCTGACCGCGACAAAAGGGCTAATCGCGTTCCGCGAAGGACAAACCCAGCTGGGCCGGCAGCTCTACGCCCTGGCGATTGCGCAAGCAAGATTGGATGAGCTTTCGCCACTGCGGGAGATTGCTAAGATCTATCTAGCGATCGAAGAGTTACGCATCGGTTCGCTGCACGCGACTGCCGCGCTTAGCGCCGCGATGAACGCAGCCAGCAACCTCGCCGACCCGCTCGGAAGTGTTTTCATTCAGAAGCTCCAGCGCGCCGAGACCGAGGCAAGGAAAACGTTGCCGACGACTTGACGACCTTTCAACGCGCAAGATGATCTGCCCGCCTCCGGGCGCTCACCGGGTCGAAGCGAAAGCACGAATGTGTGGCCAATGAACCATTCTCGGCTCACGAGCGGTTCCAGGGTGAAAAGTTCCTCGCGCCCCAGCGCCGTTGACCTGGACTGTCCGTCACGCTCGCGCTGTGCAAGCGCTCACTATGTGACTGCGAAACCGCGTGTAAAACGGCACTTTCCGAAGACGACTTGGGTAGCTTCGCTGCATAGTGCTCGATAGGCAACGATATCCATCGCATTCTTCTTCCCGTCTCGCCCAGTAAAGTAGTCCTCTTCATCGAGTCCCTCAGGCAACCGGTGCAAGCGATGATGCCGCGGTCGAAGTGAATTTACATAGAGGTCCAGATCGCCGCCGTGCGCGTGGAGGTCAACGCGAAACACGTATTGAGAATAGATCCTTTGGTAATCTGGACGTTGATCATTCGTGATCACGCCGAACGGCTCGATCCGCACGTCCTCCCCCACCAAATCAAGCTTGTGCCGTAGAGTTTCCAAGAGAAGGCACCGTCCATGGCCTATAAGGTCGTGGCGCGCTCGCTGCGGCTGCGTCAATCCGATCCGACGCCAAGTATCCAGCGGAGATGTGCCGAAACCCTTGATTGTCTGGGGGCGGGCCGACGAGAACAGAACCGATAAGCCGCTTGTGTGGACACATGTAGGCTCACCCAATTGCTCCATACGGCTATACCCCAGTAACGACGGGTCACCGTTCTTTATCACGACCAACATGGACGATTGAATGAAGTGATTGTATGAAAAGCTCGGTAGGAATGGCCGGTCCTTATGCGAATCTGAAACTGGTGTAAAAGTCACGGAGTGCAACACACATTCAAGAAATGTCGGCAGAGGCCCGGCTACTTCGAGCAATCGATTGCTATAGCTGACATCATCCAAGACGACCTTTACGTCCTGAAGTTTCTTTCCACGGGCCGCTTCTGGCGAAAGTACGGTCGGAGGTGACTGCTCGCGGTCGACTGAGTCGCGTAGTTGATCCGGCTTGTCGGACTTGATCAGCTCATAAATGCTCCTGGCACCGAGGACTTTGCAAATCCTTTCTGCCGTCTTGGCCTCAATCCGCAAGCTCTTTAGCGCTCTGCGATAGGTGTTGGCAGCAATCCCAGCCGTTTCGCACACCTTTTTATCGGTTGTGAACCCCTTCCTGAGGGCGAGCTTGGCGACCAAATCACCGTCTAAAGCGATCTTGACCATCGATCTCACTCCGTGTGCTCGTTGCACTTTGCTTGAACGTTGCACTTTGCTCGAGATTTACACCGGGTGGTCGCCGTCCATAGGATACCAATACGCCTCAGACGACTCAGGCGTTGAAAGTTGCAGTGGGGAACCCCGCCTCTTGTAGGCGGGAGACTGAGTTGCCGCTCAGTCTCCCTGCTACGTGGTCGAAAGTGTCTCGACCTCGCAGCTGCCAAATCTCGTAGTTCGCGAGATCTCGAAGCTGCCCACGGACGAATGCTATTTTACCGCAAGGATCGCTGACGAGGCAATCTTTCGACCCGCTTGTCGCACCACCGTGCGAGAAGCGGGTTTTTTGTTGCGCATCGTGGAGTGTCGCAGTGTCTCAAATTCCAACGCCGTAAACACCTTGATCGCACCGTTGGATTATCGGAATCACGTTTGCATAGGCAGTTCCACTCACGGTGTAGAGCGACAGGTATGACCAATCTCAGTTCGAACCTTAATATCAGGAGATCGAGACGATGCATCAATCAAAGACGATGTTTCGAAGAACGCTAGGCGACGCTTGGTTGCGTGCTAGCGGATTCCATCCTCCGGTGCACGGATCCAAAGAGAGGCTCTTTGAACAGTGGACCCTGTTTCGAAATCGGTTCCTTATCGATGCGGCGCGACTCACGGCTATTGGACGCAAGTACCTTGGTATCGACTTGAAATTCGTCGATCCACCAATCTTGGGATTCGATGTAGCTTCTCTGAGCTACAACGAAGCCCTCACGGCCGTGCAAGAAACTGTGCACGACACGCTGCACAAAGCCACGCTGGAGTTTAGCAGGTGCAGAGTCGGGACAATCGCTTGGAGCGATGACGGCGACAGTTGTCGTTTTCGGTTTCACGAAGTCCACCGCCGCCGCGGGCTGTTCCGCGAGCTCGTTGGCCGGACGCCTCACGAACACGAGCTTGTGCGGGCACGCGTTCGTCGAGTAGATGACAAGGACGCCAAATTGCCAAAGGTCGCACAAGCAATCGTCAACGAGCTGACCCCCGAGCTTCGACGGGAACTACGCGTCGTCGTGGGTACGGAGATCGTACGTAACGTCGGCGAGCGAGAAGTAAAAAGTGAATTGACGCCGCTGGGGCAGGCCCTGATTGGCGCCGGCAAGAAGGCCGCGCAAACCGCGGTCGTCGCAGGGCCTCTAGTTGCTAAAGGGCTCGTGGGCAGCGCTGCTTTTCTTGGGGCGGGGCTCGTCGCTTCCGCCGTTTTCCTGGCCGATCCGGCGCTCGTCTTGGGTGACGTCTGCCTCTACGGCTGGGAACTGGATTGACCAAGCATGCCACCGAGTTCGTCTGATTTGAATCCTTGCCAATTAACAATGGAGCACTACCTATGGACTCGCCTAATCTCAAGACGGTCTCCCCGAACGGAGAGACGAAACCGACCTCACCTCGCCCGAGGACGCACGCAGACGGCGCCTTGCAGAAGACGCAGAAGGTGCGCTACCTCGTCGCAGCACCATCGGTTCAGGCTCCTGTGCCGGGACGCGACATCGTCGAGGTGATAAACCGCAGCATCAACACTACGCAAAACATTGTCGCCGAGATTAAGGACATTTTGCGAGGCGTCGAGGCGGATGTCCGTGCGATCGAGACGATCCAACTCGTCGAGGAGGCGGACAGGCGAACCCTGACGATTCAGCGCAAGTACCGAATCGTGAAGGATCGCTAATCACTCCTTAATAGGTGCCGGTCTCTTGACGCTTCGTCGGACGGGTGCGGTTGCTGTCGATGATGTCGACGGACCGCACCCGTTTTTCGTTCGCACTCGTGAGGTCTCGACTTGGCATGCGCTGCGAGCAGGCAGCACACTTGACGGCCGACGCCGACGAGTCGCTTCAGCACATTTACTCCATTAAGTGGTGAATCACCATGCACAACCCCTTGCGATTGCTCGACTCCCCCGACGTCATTCCCCTCTTGGCCGTGATGGGGATCTTGTATTTTCTGGGCCAATATTTGGTGAACGCGCACCCTACTTGTCGGGAGAGCGGAAATCACCTAGGTGTCGCGGCCTTTTTCGCGTACTGCGCATATGCCTACGTGACATTTGGCGCTATTGAGGCCGCCGACTGGCTGTGGATTGCGGTTCGCGGCCTCTTGGCGGCGGGCTTTCTCCGAGTCCTGGCGTGGATCGTGCTGCCGATTTTGGCTTTTGGCTTCCGCCGGTTCATCACAAAGCCGGCCGAAAGCGCACGCACTCGTCGTGCGCAAAAGGCTCAGCAGCGCGAAGCAGCGAGGCACGCTCGGCGGCGTGAGGAGGAGCAGCGGCGGGCGCTCGAGGAATATGCGCGAAATGCGCCGCAAAGAGAACGGACCGGCCAGATGGCGACGGCCGCTCAGCGCCGCCGGGAAGATGTCCGAATCAGTTGCGAGGTTCTCTACCAGCGATTCAAGCTGGAGCTAGCGGAGCGATTTCCGTCTGCGGATTTCGATTCCTTCCGCCACAAATACCTGGGGGACGACCGATCGGCCGAGGAAGTCGAACAGCGGGCCGAGCAACTGAAGGACTTGATCCAACAGCACCTTGACCAGTTGCGGGTGAAGCCGAAACGCGATTTCAATTCGATGGCGGAATTGAATGCATGGTACGGGGAACAGCTCGCCCAAGCGGAGGCGATTCCTGACGAGCGGTTGCGCGCCGTGATGATTGCCAAACTCAAGGCGAGATTTGCCGACTTCAGCCTGCGCACTTGCGAGGAGCACGATCGATGAACTCGTACTTTCTGGGCAATATTGCTTCGACGGGAAAGCAGTTCTATCTTCCGCGTTCGTCATTCGAAACGCACTGGCATCTCATCGGTGCCACGGGAAAGGGCAAGACGACAGCGATCCACCGCATGTTGCACGAGATCTTACTCGATCCCATCGAACGCCCCTGTGTGATTATTGTCGATCGAATGGGGAACTTGTCGTTTGACTTGCTCCGTTGGATCGCGTCGGAGTACTGCACGGACGACGTCCGGCAGCGCCTGGTGTACATCGAACCGTCGCGCGAAGACGTGGTCATTGGTTTCAATCCCCTTCTGTTCGATACGCTGGCTCACGGTTACTACAAGGTTTCTCAGGCCGCCGACATCATCCTCAAGGGGTGGGCATCGCAAAACCTGGCCGAGATGCCGCGGCTCTCCCGCTGGCTTTTCAATAGTTTTTTGGCCTGTGCCGTGTTGGGCCTCACCATAGCTGACAGCGTGCACCTGCTGCTGCCGGGAAGCCCTTTCCATCAAAACCTGCTTGCGGCACTGCCGCCGCGGCTCAGTTTCGAGTGGCAGGAGTTGCTGCGTACTCAGGGAGGCGAGGTGGGACGGATTCTGGAGGCCGCGAGAAACCGCCTCAAGCCGTTCTACGAGTCTCCCGTTCTGCGAAACATGTTTGGCACCACGAAGAGCTACCTCGACCCGAACAGGTTCATGCGCGAGGGCCGGGTCGTGGTGCTCAACCTGGCGCCCGGCAACAGGATCCCCGGCCAAATCGCCGATGCGATCGGCGGGCTGGTAATCAGCGAGATCTTCACCACGGCCAGATCGTTCCCCTTCGGTTTTCGCTGTCCGACTTATCTGATCTTGGATGAGTTTCAGCGGTTCATCGGACCGGACATCGAAGCGGCCATCCCCGAGGTCCGCCAACTGGGGATCAAGCTCGTCCTCTCGCACCAGTCATTTTCGCAACTAAAGCGAGGCGACTACGACCTGACGTCCATGATTTTTCAGGCGCAGTCGCGAATGATGTTCGGCGTGCAGGGCGAAGACGCCGAGATTCTTGCGCACGAGCTAGCCTCCTTCAGCTTCGATCCGATGAGAGTCAAGGACGAGTACTTTTCGCGTCGACAACGAGTTGCCGGCCATCGCCTGATCGAACTCATGAGTTGGAACGACGTGCAGGCCGAGGCCGACAATTGGGTCAAGAGCTTTTCGGACGGCTGGCAACACGCGGACCATCTCGTGCAAAGCTTGAAGCGCTCCGAAAGTGACGGTCGATCCCGGCAGGAAGGTCGCGGTGAAGGCGGCAGTACGTCACGCAGCCGCAGCCAGGGAACCCACCAGCAACTCGTCCCAATCCACGAAGAATTCCTGGAACGGGTCAACACGGTGTACTACACGTTCGACGAGCGTCGCCACGTTTGGGCCCGTGACATTCGCCGCGCGACGCGTGGTCAGGCGGTCGTACAGATCGTTGACGATCCTACGATCTATCGAGTTAATGTGAAACGCTCGGCACCCGGACACCTCGCGTACGACCCAGTGGCGCTCAAGGACGAATACCCGCGAATTCTTGACGACTATCACGCCTTGGTCGCACGCAATTTCCAGTCTGAATGGTTCGTATCGCCGCAGACCGTCGAAGCGGAAACGCAAACACGCATCGAGCGGGTCCTCGGACAGGGACGAGCGCACGACATTTCAAGTCAGTCTCGTTCCGCGGGAGCCGGCGCTGTATTCAATCCGTTTTCCTGATGTTTGGCGTTTAGGTCCTGAAGGACGCGAACTACCGAACTGCAACTGCCCTCCCGAATCGATTCCAATGAAGCCCGAAACTCACTACCGTCCGCGGCGGATATTCCAAGCAGGCGCCGATATTCGGCTGCGTATTGTGCTCGAACCTCGGCCAACGGTTCTGTTTCAATGGCCAGCGCCACGTCGGTATACAGCTCCAGTTCCGCCAGCTTGGCTTCCGCAAGTAAGACTTCCCGCAATTCATCGGCCGATCGTGCGCGGTCCCTCGCCACAAAAAAATTCTGCCACGGCTCTTGACACATCGCAAGCAGAATCGAAAATGTCTGGTAGCTGGTTAAACACATTAACTGGCCTCCGGCGACGCGTGACGCGGACTTCGCTTATGAGCGGAGCAGGTCACCTGCCCGGTAGCTTTTCCCGACCTCGGGACTTTATGCCGAAGCGCCTCCGATTTTTCGGGGTGTTTCGGCATCTCTTGTTTTCGGACTGCGTTACAAACAGTTTCCGAGTCCACGAGGCCATGCATGCTCACCGAACGTGATTTCAGCGTGGTACGCGCGCTTGCGCGCTACTACGTTCTCAATCGTCCACAGATTCAACGACTGTGCTTCCCAGACGACCGGAGCGGCCGCGTTACGAGGCGCCGCCTCCAGATGCTGGTCGACGAGAAACTCGTCAACCGGCACCGCGTGCTCGTCCATCATCCGCACGTTGGATCACCCGGCCCGGTGTACTTTCCGTCGCAGAAAGGCTTTGAGATTCTCGCTGAGCGTTTGGAGGACGAACGATTTCTGACGGGTTGCACGCAGCCACCGCAATCGCATCAGATCCTCCATTGGCTCGCGGTCACTGAAACGCACATGGCGCTCGATGCAGCGATCGCCCGGCAGAACCAGGTCCGGCTCGTCAATTGGTTCAACGAGTGGGACGTCGTGAATTCCGAGGAGTCTGCGCCGGAACGGCGCTTTCGCCTGTATACCCTCCTGCGTGAATCGCCGCGACTGGTGTGCGCCCCCGATTCCGCCTTCATGCTTGCAGTTGGATCGCATCGGAAAGCGTTCTACCTGGAACAGGACCGAAACACCTCCGGCATCCGGCAAGTCGCCGCGAGCAAAACACCCGGCTACGGCGCGCTTGCGGAACGACAGCTACACCGCCGGCATTTCCCCGATACCACACTCGATAGCTTCGGTGTGCTGGCGATCGCGCCGACACCGCAGCGGCGGGACGCGCTACGCCGCGCAATCCGGGAAAAGCCCTGCGCAGCACTCTGGAAATTCGCAGCCGCGACGGACTTGTCATCCGAGACGTTTTTGTTTGCACCTGTCTTCTATTCGGTTGACGGAGACGCAGCACCACTCGTGCGCTTGGAATCAGTCGACCGCTCCGCTACTCCTCTCGAAACGGAGTCCGAAACAGTACAGCCAACCGAAACAACAAACAACAAACTGGAGGGCCAGCTTGCAGCCGCCAGAGCGGCGGACGATCCGAGCCGACCGCATGGCGAGGGTCGATGCGAGAAGGTGGACGGTTAGCTATGAGAACTCCTGCCAAGAACACACACACTACATCCCCAGCCTGTCCGCCAGGGTGTACCGGAGGGTGTACCAAAGGGTGTCCACCGGCGGACACCCGGCCCTGTTTTGTGGGCTGTTTTGTAAGTTGTTTTCCAGCAGCAGCTTGCGGGGTGCCAGGGGCTCGTTCGGCGATGCCTCTCGACCCCTGGCTACTTACGGGCGGGTGGGTCCCGTTCGCTGGCGCTCACGACCACCAACCGCGGACGCTGTCCGGTCGGTTCCGCGTAAGTAGCCAGGGCTGCGCCCCGGCACCCCGGCGAACTGTCTCTGGAGGGTCAACGATGGTTCGCGCTCGCCTGCGGCGAGACAAGCTGCCCCGCCATGTTTGTTGTTTCTGTGGACTGTGTGTTGTTCGTTCGACCGTAACGATCAACGTGTTCCCCAATCGCAGTTCCAACACGAGATCGGATCCGTTGCTTGCGACCATTGCAGGGAATCGTCGCAGTGCGCCAGTCGAGTCTCGTTTCGGGACATATTCGTGTGCGCCGTCTTCATTGTGCTATCGTGGCCGGCGCACGTTTCTACTTCCGTTCCCCTTTTTACCATGGCCAACGCAAAGGAGCCCGAGATGGCTCAAGCCTCAACCAAGCCCGTGAAGGTGTTTCGTCTTCGCGGCGTCTCTGCCAGCGTCTTCGAAAATCACTCGAAGAACGGCGAGCGTTCCGTCACGTTCCACAAAGTCAGCTTACAGCGGACCTACAAGGATGGTGACGAGTTCAAGACCACGACATCGTTCGGGCGCGATGATCTGCCGGTTTGCATGCACGTCATGCAGCAGGCGTGGGCCTACGTCCTGGACGCCGAGTCCAAGCGTGGCTCAGACAACGAAGAATAGTCATTGGACGGGGAGCTGCCCTGCCGGCTCCCCTCGCCGGATTTTCCTCCGGCATGGCTCAGTGCACGACACGCGCGGGAGCGCAATGCTTGCCGACGCATCGTGCCGGGCCCATGTAGATTTCTTTGAGGGCGCAAGTATATTTGCATCCCCTCTCTCGCTTTACTTGATGCGACCACCGTGTGGCCTGACGCTGCTCTGTTTCAGGGGCGGTGCGGCGAACCGGGCCACACGTGTGGAAACTTGACCATCGCACGGCGATGGATATATTCTGTTTCCCCCAACTTCCTATGAAAGACGATGTGACACCGGCAACGAAAGGCGACCTCCGCGAACTGGAGCGCGCGCTCAAGCGCGATCTCGTGTACCGAAGCGAGCTTCAGGAAATGGAGACACGCATTCTGCGCCACTTCGACCTCACCGTCGAGAAGATCCGCCACGACCTACTCGGGGTAAATCGCGACGAACTGGAGGTCATGAAAGACCGTCAGGAGAACCACGAACAGCGGATCACTACACTCGAGCGGTCCACAGGCCTCGTGACGAACTGACAAGAGTTTGGGAGCCGACCCCTGACGGCTCCCGAGGATGCACCGCGCTGCGTGCCAGCACAGCCCACAAGGCTCTGCCCGCACCTGGCGAGTGCTGCGTAACGACACATTTTCTCGGTGAAGCACGCCGCTCTTGCGTGCTGCACAACTCTCGTATTCACTGCAACTGTTCTTCTCACCGACGGCAATCGTCCCGGTGGAGCATGGATTTTTTAAAGCAGCCACACGCGATGCAGATGCAAGCGATTGTCAGGGAATCGTCTGGCTTTTTCATCGATGTGGGTGATACCGTGGGCGAGTCATCGCCCCATTATTTCGTTCCCCTATTCGTTATGGATGACTTGAATCAACCGGCCACGAAGGCAGACATTCGACGTGTTGAAGTTCGCATGGAGCGTCACGACGATAGGCTGGACTCATTCGAGAAAAGACTGGACTCGATTGATCGAAGACTAGAGTCGTTCGAGAAAAAGCGGCGCTTCTTCGAAGAGAAGATGCTCGCCTCGAACGAAAAGCTCTGGGAAGACATTGACCGAGTGCTCGTCTTGCTTGGCAACATAGAAAAGAAGCTAAGCATCCCGATTCTCGATCACGAACGGCGCATTACCGTTCTCGAGGAAAAGTTCGGACTCGTGTCGTAGCGACCATGTCTGAGAGCCTGCCCTGACCAGGCTCTCAGAAAAAAATGAGCCGGGAGTTCGGTTCACAGTCTCAGGTTTTTGACCTGAGCCGCGACCGACACCGGCGGACTGAATTCACTTTCCGAGCGCCGCTCCCCTCTTCGAGCGATGCTCCTCTCCTGGCAAATACCCTGCGCTCACAGTCGAACGATAGCGCCGAAGATCCATCCCCATCGAAAGACATTCAGAGGAGTTTGAAGAATGGACGTCACCCTTACGGCATACCACGACTCCGCCGCCTGCACCTGGTGTGAGCGTACCAAGTGCTGCATCACGGTCAGTTTCTCGGATGGCTTTCTTCAGTCGGCACCGCTGTGTTGGCGCTGCCTGCAGAAAGCGGTTAAAGTTCGCAACCGTCAACACCTATCCGCCGCCACTCCCGATGCGGCCGGACCTGCGACTCCGCCGGAACGTCCGAAACCCCCGATCAACTCAACGCGGCGCGACAGTTCAACCGATTAGCGCCGGCGATTTTCGAGCCACGCGTCGCGAGCTGGCATTCGCAAACGGTTACGGACGTTTGCACCGACTCGGGGCGTGGATCCGCCGCACAACGCGGCGAGTAGTTTCGTTTCCCTTTTTTTCTATGGGCCAGTATTTCAAAGCGGTCAATCTCGACAAGCGCGAGGTTGTCTGCCCTTGGTGCCTCGGAGGTGGCGCCAAATTGTGGGAATGGGCCGCAAACTCCTACGGTGCGGTCTTCACGCTGCTCTTGCGCAAGAGCTCGGCCACCGGCGGCGGGGACTATCACGATCCCTTGCCGCCGGATGCCCGCAGAGTCCAGCTTGATGCGAGCGGCTCGAAGGACGCCCAACAGTCCGCCATCGATGCAATTTTGCAGTGCGTGGCGGCCGAAGGACGACCGGTCGTGCTGAGTCCCGAGTCGGTTGTCGGCCGTTGGGCTGGCGACCGTGTCGTGCTCGTCGGTGATTACGACAGGTCGAAGGTGTGGGATGAACTGCCGCGCTACCGCAACATCTCGAAAGAGCTAGTGGAAACGTGGAATATGTTCATCGAGCTCCCGGACAAGAAGCTGAACTTCAATCCGGAGTGCAGCTGCCAAAAAAGCGAGTAGCGAATTGTGGGAAGGTAGCCGTAACTACCTTCCCGACTGGGGGACGGTTGACGGCGTTCGTCATTGAGCGAACCAGCAACCGATCACTAGTCAAATGACCGTCCAGCAGGACGAATCATGGGGTGCCGGATAACTTTCATCCGCGACGCCTTACCTCGACTCCCGCCGCGCACCCGCCTGGGCGGGTGGCGCTTGGCGAATACTCCCACAAACGAATACCCATGATTCCATTGTGCGGCCACACCATCAAGGACGTTCAACACATCGGTTACGGACGGTGTATTGCGCCCTTGGTGTGGTTCTTCTCACCCCACTGGCATTCGAAGCTGGTGAGCCATTTCATTTCCCCAACTCTCATCATGTCACACGTACTCACTGTCAAGGAAAAAGAGCATTGGAAAGATCGTATCGGTCGGCGAATCGACAAGCAAATCGATTCTCTCTGCGTTGACGATCCGGCATTCATGGACGGAGTTCGAGGGGCTGCGCGTAAGCGCGCACTGGCCTCCCTCGGCATCGGCAAACTGCAGGACCGCTTGGAACGCATCCAGCGGCAGGAGAAATCCTTGGAAGCCAGGAAACGACTGACGCAAAGACAATTGGTTGCGACCCTGCGACGCGTTCCGCTCTCCGAGGTGCCACCTGAAACGTGGCGCTTCGAAAGCGACATCGCGTCGACCGTGGCGAAGCGACAGCTCGTTCACGAGGACGAGCTACTCGCTGAGACACAGCGTGGCCGCGAGGTTCTCAATCTCAGTCTGGAAAAAGAGAATCTGCTCGATACGGTTTGGCTGGCGACATCGCCAAAGCAGATCAAGGATCTTTGGGAAAAGATTGACGAGTTGCTCGGCGGTCCGCAAACCAAGCTGCAGCGCGAGGCCTTAGCGATCGAGCCCGTGGTCGAAGACTAGAAAGTTGCGAACACTGGGGGGTAGCCGTAACTACCTCCCGCCTTCCTTCGGGAAGAACATCGACGGTGTACCCGCGGCGTCCGTTTCGCGGACCAGCGAATCGCCTCGATCACGAAATCGATCACCGATTCATTTCCAGCAGCCGACCGGCTCTTTCACGGCGTGCTGACTCCTTTCTTGGAATTCCCCGAGCAACGGAGCCAGGCCGTGACACAGCGACGAGCGGACTACAGTTCCCAAGGGGAAGAACGTCAAATGGCGGGCGCGTCACCAGCCGTGGTCCCAGCCGGCGCGCCTGCGTGGGTGACTGCGGAACTAATCTCGAAAACGATTCTGGTTTGGCAACCGTTCTACGAAAATCCGTTGACGAGCGATGACGCGCTGGCGATGATCATGAATGTCGCCGTACTGTGGGACACATTCGCAGGAGAGTGCCGTCATGAAACAGTTCGTTGCCCTGGCCCGCGTCAGCAGCCGTGAGCAGGAACGCGAGGGGTTTTCGCTCGATGTGCAGGAAGACGCCCTAAAACGCTACGCCGAACAACACCGAGGCGCGATCGTACGGCTGTTTAAGATCGCCGAGACGGCGAGCAAGCGGGATGAGCGCAAGACCTTCAAGGAAATGGTCGCGTTTGCCAAGAAGAACTCCTTTGCCTTGGATGGATTATTGTTCTACAAGGTCGACCGGGCCGCTCGGAATCTCTTCGATTACGTCGAGCTCGAACGGTTGGAGTCGGAGTACGGCGTTCCCTTTATCTCGATCTCGCAGCAGACCGAAAACAATCCCGCCGGTCGAATGATGCGTCGCACGCTGGCCAACATGGCCAGTTTCTTCACCGAACAGATGGCCGTCGATATCAGCCAAGGGATCAGCCGCCGCGTGCAGGAAGGGTTTTTCCCCGGCAAGGCTCCCTACGGTTTTCGCAACGTCCGAGCCGATGGGCGGCGGGTAATCGAACTTGATCCCGTTGCCGCTGCAAATGTTCGCCGGATGTTCCAACTCTACGCGTATCAGAACTATACGCTCGATGGCATCGTGAAGCGATTTGCTGAGGACGGGATCGAATATCGGCCATCGACGCCCAGATGGAAACGAACCTCGGTTCACAACATGCTCAATGACCGGGCATACATCGGGGAAGTGCGGTACCGAGATGCTTGGTATCCAGGGAAGCAGGAACCGTTGATCGATCGGCCTACCTGGGATCGCGTGCAGGCTTTGCTGGGCGAGGGAACGAATCGTTCTCACACCATGACGTACGCCGCCGAACTGATTCAGTGCGGGCATTGCGGGCATCAGATCACTGGCGAACTCAAAACTAAGTGCACCAAGCGTGGCGAACGCTCTTACCTCTATTACCGCTGCACAAAGTACAGCAAACCCGGCCACCCGAGAACTCGCGTGACCGAAGCGGAACTCGATCGCCAAGTGTTGGCGATCTTTGACAGGATGAGAATCGAGGACGAAAGCGTTCGCGATTGGTTCCGTGCAGTGCTTGTTTCGCAAACCAAGGATGCACAAGTCGACTCCGCCGCTCAGCGGGCGGAACTCCAGCGACAAGCGGCCCTATTGGTACAGCAGCAGGATCGGCTACTCAATCTTCGCATTGCCGATGACATCGATGATGTGACGTTTGCTCAAAAGCAAACCGAACTACGGGATCGACTTGCGTCCATCAAACTGCAACTCGATGCAGTGGACCGCTCTCACGACGAAATGGGCGAGTTAGCCGTGAAGGTGTTTGAACTTTCTCAAACGCTGCGGCAGAAATGGCTTACGGCAAATTACGCGGAAAAGCGACGAATCCTTGAAATCGTCTGGTTGAACTGTTCGCTCAACGACGCAACTCTTTGCCCCACAATGAGAAAACCCTTCGACGTTCTCGCCGAAGGGCTCATTTCAAAAGAAAGTGGAGGATAGGGGACTTGAACCCCTGACCTTCTGGCTGCCAGCCAGACGCTCTCCCAACTGAGCTAATCCCCCGTGCTTGGAACTACGAAAGCTATCACTGGACTTGACTTGTGTCAAGCGATGTTGACTTGCTGTCGATCCCGCAATCGGGTGCCGCGGCCGTTGATCTGGCCGGGAATCCAACGTTCGTCCCGCTTTGCTACATTGTTCATTCGGGCCGCTGTGAGCACAGGTCATCTGGTTGGTCCAAAGAGTCACAGTGGCCCAGCCATCCCAGCCGATCGCAGGCGGCACGCTTGCACTTGTCGACGGAGCCCGGAGGTCGCCTGCGACATGAGTGTGCCGCGCACGAACGCAGGACTCGATCAATGCAGGTTTCGGTTCACGGCCGAACGTTGGAATTAGTGCAAGGAGACATCACGCGCCAAGTGGTTGACGCGGTGGTGAACGCGGCCAATAGCCGACTGGCCGGCGGTGGTGGCGTCGATGGCGCCATCCATCGCGCCGGTGGACCCGCGATCATGGCCGAGCTTTCGCAGCGCCATCCGCACGGCTGTCGTACGGGCTCGGCGGTCGTCACCTCGGCGGGCAACTTGCCGGCGCGCTACGTCATACACGCCGTGGGTCCGGTGTGGCAGGGCGGGCAGGCCGGCGAGCCCGAATTGTTGCGCAGCGCCTATCGTGCTTCGCTGACGCTGGCGGCCCAGCACGACTGCAAGAGCATTGCGTTGCCGGCCATCAGTTGCGGCATCTATGGCTATCCGATCGATCTGGCCAGCCAGCTCGCACTGGCAACGACGAAGCAGTTTTTGGAACAGGATCCGACCATCGAGCTGGCGCGGTTCGTGCTGTTCGGAGAGGGTATCTACGGCGCTTTTGCACGCACGCTCGAATCGCTGTCCTGACGTGGCGCCGCCGTGCGCCAGCAGCATCGCGCAGTCGGTCATTTGCCTCGGCGGCGGGTCCGTGCGAGCAGCAAGTGCGACACCTTCTCTCCGCAGCGCGCCAGCACGTAAGCGGCCACGAAGAATGCGCCAAACACCGCGCCAGCGGCCACCTCTTCATTGGCATTCTCTGCGCGGATAAACGCCCTGGTAATCAGCACTACCCCCACCAGCACCACCAGCACACACGTGGTCCATAGGATGAGCTGGGTCGCTTCCACCAACGCCTGCAGTCGGACTTGCGCCGAAGGACGATCCACGCGAGGCAGCGACGGGCGATCGTCGCCGCGGCGCTGTTTCGCGCCGGTCAAATCGCCGGCAGTTTGCGAGGGGTCGGCGTTGAAAAGTCCCCGCAAATTGATGGCCGTGGTCCAGGCTTCCATGCCCTCGCGCCACAGCAAGTCGTCTGGTTGCAACTCGCCGGCTTCGACCAACTGCTGCAGCTCGGTGGCCGACACCGGGCCCATCGGCTGATCGTTGCGTGCATAATACCATTGCACTTCGGCCATGATCGATCTCGTTGCCTGGCCACCTATCAGTCTCTTCGCCAAGTGCGACGCCAATCTTCGCACGAAGACGCGCCCGTGATGCACCGGCGCGCCTGCGAAGCGTCCCTGACTAATGTACCTTGTTTCCGTCGAATCGTTAATGCGCCAACGGCTGCTGGCAGCGCCCGACGTCACGTGCGGTATTATCCGCTGGCGCTGGGCGGACCCGCTTGCGAGCCGGGAGCCGTGGCCTGTTTGCCGGTCGGGGACGACGCTGGACCGGCAGCCGCGGGCGGTTCGTAAGGATGGCCCAGCACTTGCACGAGTTGCCCGCCGAGATAGAGCAACACGCAAGCGCAGTACACCCAAAACATGACGGCAATGAACGAGCCCACCACGCCATAGGCCGAGTAGGTTCCGCCGACGATGAACCGCGACAAGATCTGACCGCCGAACTGCCAGACCACGGCGACCACCAGGCCCCCGCACAGGGCATGGCTCCAACGGACTCGCTGCCGCGGCATCAATCGATACAGCAACGCCAGCACGATCGAATTGAGCGCAATGCTAAATCCAAGCTGCGTCAAATCCCAGATCGACGTTCCCGCCGGCAGGCGATCGGTCCAGGTGCGCATGGCGGAAAAAGTCAGGTTGGCGGCGAAGACCACCAACGTCAACGCCCCTAGCGCGATCAGTGTGAGAAACGCCTTGAGCCGGTTCCACAGGGCGTTGACGATCGCCGCGCGGATGCCGTGAGAGCCTGTGGCTGGGTTGTGCCACAGGCGGTCAAACGCGAATTCCATTTGCGAGAAGATGCCGATGGCGCCGAAAAACAGGATGACGGTCGTAAAGCCGAATGCGGTGACGGCGCGCACTTGAACCTGCGCCAGAATGCGTCCGACTTCGTCGCTGATGCCCGGCACGAGCCGTTCGCTCAGCAACTCGAGCAGCTCCTCTTTAACGCTCTGCGCGCTCTCGGAGAACTGCAAGGCAAAGCCCAATGCCGAGATCAGCAGCGAGATCAGCGGAAAGAAGGAAAACGCCGCGTAGAAAGCCGTGGCGGCCGCCAGCGTGACTCCATCGTTGCTGAAGAACCGCGTGAACGTCTGTTCGACGATGGTCCACAGGCGTCTGGCCATGCAATTCTCGAATTCGCTGATCGGTTAGCAGGCTGATCGGTTAGCAGCAGGTCGAATTCATCTAGGGGTGATTGAGGGCCGCGGACCGGGATGAGGTCACCAATCTGCCATCCGCCCCGCGCGTCCTCAAACCCATCGGCCGCACACGGTCTACTTCGGCCTTCTCGCCGGGGTCGAACCGCAAAGCCCTACAATCGCGCTGCGCCCTTCAATCGTCCGACTCGCCGGACTCAAGCAAGGCCGCTGCGACGCTTGGCATTCTAAAGATTGGTCGCGGAATGGGCCATGGATATTGGCAATTCGTCGGCCAGCACGTTGAGCTTTGCCTGCGTTGCAAAGATCGTGCTGGCGGCAAATTCGCTACGCCAGCCGGGGCGATGGAGTGGCCTCGAGCAACGGCCCGATACGTATGATTGCCGAGCCGCGCGCAGCGGTGTTCCGCCACGGCGCGCGAATCCGCCGGTCGAGGTAGCCAGAGTGGAAATCAATCGCAACCAATACTTCCTGGTCGGCCTGGTCGTGCTGTTCCTGGGCTTGCAGGTTCGCTCGGTCGAGAGCTACGTCCTTAACGAAAGGACCAGCAAGTTTCTGGCCGAGCGCATCCCGGCGCTGGCCAACTCCAGCGACAACTTGATGCAGGCGGCCGGCCCGTCACCTCGCAAGTCGCTGCACCCCCCAACGTGGCTGGGCTACGCGGTCATATCGGTCGGCGCCGTGTTGATCCTGCACAGCCTGGCGATGAAGCGTCCCGGCGGATAACGATCCGCCGCGCGGATCGCCGGACGTATCGAACGGTCCAATTACCAACAGCCGCCCACCGTCACAATGGCATAAGTCGCTGGCCGACAACGCACCAATGCGGCCGGCCCGAACGATCGCAGAACGTGCCGCGGACAGTGCGTGGCCATGGCTTCGCTGGCCGACCAACCGGCACAATCGCCACTAACGACACGGCCCGCCACCGTCAGCGCGCGGCGCGACGGCAAGGACCTGCCCCTTGCAGAAACGACGCTTGACCGTCGAAAAAACCCCTTCTAAACTCAAGGATTGGTTGGAGTTGTCTCCTTTCAGGGTCCCAAAGTTTCGCACTGGGACGACGTTGCCAGAAGCGCGCGCGAGCGCGAAACGAGCCTGCCGTGAAGCGCGCACTCATCAGTGATATCCACAGCAACCTGGCGGCTCTTGAGGCCGTGCTGGCGGATATCCGGCAGCAAGGCATCACTGAGATCTACTGCCTCGGCGACATTATCGGCTACGGGCCGAATCCGCGCGAGTGTATCGACCTGGTGATGAAGTGCGACTTTTGCCTGCTGGGCAACCACGACCAAGGGGCCCTGTTCGATCCGGAAGGCTTCAACACCGGCGCCGAACGGGCCATCTTCTGGACCCGCGATCAACTGGAGAGCCCCGCCGGCAGCCCGGCCGACAATGCCAAGCGCTGGGACTTCCTGGGCGAGTTGCCGCGCAATCGCCGCGAAAACGGCTTCCTTTACGTTCACGGTTCGGCGCGCAATCCGCTCAACGAATACGTCTTTCCGGAAGACATCTACAACCAGCGGAAGATGGAAAAAATCTTCGGTTTGATCGAGCACCATTGCTTTCAGGGGCACACGCACGTGCCGGGCGTGTTCACGCAAAGCTTGAACTTCCTGAGCCCCGAGGAGATCAACGGCGTGTACCGGCTCGGCGACGAGAAGACCATGATCAACGTCGGCTCGGTCGGCCAACCGCGCGACGGCGACCCGCGCAGTTGCTACGTCGTGCTCGAAGAGAGCTCGGTGACGTTTCGCCGGGTGCCCTACGACCTGGAACGGACGATTAAGCAAATCTACGACACGCCCGAGCTGGATAACTTCCTGGGCGACCGGCTCCGCGAGGGGCGTTAGCAGGACGCAAGGGACGTTGGCAGGCCATTTCGCCGTGGGATTGCGCGTTCGGCCTGCTCGTGTGTCGCTGGCGTGGGCGAGAGGCCATCGGCGCCCGCTACCATCCCCCCACGACGGCAGGGACTTGGCATTGCAAGATTCGCGTCCCGGGGAACAATGACGAATAGATCTCCCGGCCGCCCCCCCAGTGACGGACTCCCGCCGCCGCGCCGGCTGCTCTCGACCGCCAAAGGACATCGATCTCGTGGACAGACGTTTCGTGTTATTCATGGTGCTGGCGGTCACGGTGATGGCGGCCAATACGCTCATCGTGGGATACTTCTTCCCGCCCGAGCCGGCGCCCAAGAAAGTCGCCCAGGTCGACGACAAAAAAGACGCCGGCGAACAAGGCGACCTTAAGCCGCCGGCGGACGAGGCCGGCGCCGAACAAGCGGCCGAAGCTGAGCCGGCCCCCGCGGACGCCGAGGAACAGGTTCGGCCACTGGACGTGGCCCAGGAAGATGCTGCCCAGCCGGTGGAAGCGCCGCCCGTTGAATCGCAACGGATTTCGCTCGGCTCGGGCGACCCGGCCAGCCCGTTTCGCATGCTGGTGTATCTGACCAACGACGGCGCAGCCATCGAGCGGCTGGAGATGAACAGCCCGCAGTATCTCGATCTTGAGGATCGCAGCGGGTACTTGGGGTATCTGTCGCCGATCGACGCGTCGAAGCGTGGCGGGGCCGTGGTGCGCGTCGTCGGACCGGGAACGCCCGCCGCCGCCGCC